>JADILZ010000083.1 GCA_017695065.1 Candidatus Cryptobacteroides excrementipullorum | reverse complement strand
CGCATGCCCCTCCGGGGCTGTCACCGTCAGGTGACTGGGGGTGGAAAGACGAAGGTCGCAAGACCTTCAGGGCCGCACCGGAACGTCAGCGAGGTTTCCGTCAGGGAAACCGAAGCAGTGGAGGTGCCGGCACAGCGAAGCGGAGCCGCATGCCCCTCCGGGGCTGTCACCGTCAGGTGACTGGGGGTGGACAGGCAGGATTTCTTACAGAAATCCTGTCATAAATGATAAAATATTGATTTTTAGGATAATATTGTTAAACATAATTTCGTCGAACTGACGTTATATATTAATTCGTCGGACTGACGTTAAACAGGAAAATGAAGCGAGACACCGGGCATCCGCACCTGCATGAAGAATTCAGCAGGACAGTGGAAAAACACAAAAATATCATATATACAGTATGCTACATGTTCGCGGAGGACAGGGAGACTGCCCGTGACCTGATACAGGAAGTCCTTGTCAACATCTGGACAGGACTGGAAAAGCTCCGGGACACAGACAACCCCGGGGCATGGATATGGAGGGTCAGCCTGAACACCTGCATATCGTATGAGCGGAAGCGCAGAAGGCGGCCGGAAACCTTGCCCATGGATACCGTTGACAGCCTGTTCGAGGACACGGACGAGGACTCAAAGCAGGCCAGGATGCTGCACGAGAGGATAAAGAAACTCGGGATATTCGACAGGGCCATACTCCTGCTGTGGCTTGAAGACCTGACATACAGGGAAATAGGAGAGATCATGGGTATCTCGGCAGATAACGTGTCCGTGAGACTTGTACGGATACGGGAAAAAATGAAAAACATGAAATGACAGCACATATGGAAAAAGGACCGGCCATACATGGCAACGACCTTGAGGATCTCAGGAGCGGCATATCAGCCATCCGGAGAAAACTTGACAGTCAGAAAATCATAGACGAGGTGAATATCGAAAGGCTGGGTAGAACAGTCGGGAAGGAAGTCCGGAGAATGGAAAGGAACTTCCTGTCATCAAGCGCAGCTGCCCTGCTGGTGGCTCCCATACTGCCGTTTATACTGCACTCCTTCTGCGGATTCTCCTGGTGGCTCTGCGGGACATTCGGACTTCTTGAGACTCTTGCAGCAATCGACTTCTACTGCAAATACAGGAGACTCCATAAAATCGACTTCGCCGGCACCCCGGTAATCCGATGCGGGAAAGAGCTCGCCCTCTACAGGCAATGGGTCAGGAGACAACAGAAGCGGCGTCTGCCATTTGCAGCAGCTATCTGTCTGTGGGTCCTGGCCGAAACATTGTTCTTCATAGAGGAGGAATTCATGACCACTGTCCTGGCAGGGATAGGGATAATCGCCGTAGCCCTGACAGTCCTGGTTCCGCAGTATAAAGCGCAGTCGAGGGCCATCGACAACTTCTGCGCCCAGGTAGAAGAATTCTCCCGCAAAGAAGACGAGGCACCAAAGCAATAGCACGGAAAATACAGGACCGTCCAGGAAAGGTTCCTGGAAGATTTTTGGAAAAATTTAAAACAGGTTCTAAATTTGGCGGAAAGATATTCATGAATCCGGGCCCTGCGGCATAATACGGGAGGCAGTATATTGAATATCAGACTATACCGATAATATTAATCCGTCAAACTGACGTTATATCATTCAAAGCCATGTCCATTTCAAGACCAATGACGGCAGGTGTCATCCTGATGATGGCCGCCGTATGCGCCGGTGCGCAGGACTATCCGGTCCAGCCGGAGCGATCAGATGAAAACTCATTCTCCATGGTAGTGCTTCCAGACCCGCAGAGCTATATCAAGTACGCGGCCAACCAGCCGCTCTTCGAGCTGCAGACGGCATGGGTGATAAACAGCAAGGAAAGGCTGGACACCAGGTGCGTGCTGTGTACGGGAGACCTTGTCGAGCAGAACGACATACTGACGGCGGAGAACGGCTATACGGACCAGACCGGCAGACAACAGTGGGAGGCCGTTTCACAGGCATTTGAAAGACTGGACGACAATATCCTGTACGTGAACTGCACCGGAAACCACGACTATGGCTACGTGTCCGCGGAGAACCGCAATTCGCATTTCCCGGAATATTTCACACCGGAGAGAAGCAGCTGCTTCAGAAGCGCCCTTGTCGCAACAGGCCTGAATGCGCACGGGGTGCCTTCCCTGGAGAATGCCGCTTATGAAATCGAGACAGGGACCTGGGGCAAGATACTGGTCCTTTCACTGGAGTTCGACCCGCGCCCGGAGGCGCTTGAATGGGCCGTGAAGACAGCAAATGACGGGAAATACAAGGACCACACTGTCATTCTCCTGACACACTCATATATGGACAAGGATGCCCGGCGCTATACTTCAGAAAGCTACAGAGTGTCCCCGGCCAGTTACGGGGAGGACATATGGAGGGAGCTCGTGTACCCTTCAAAGAACATAAGGCTTGTAGTCTGCGGCCATGAGTGTGACATAGTGGACTATGACAAGCAGGTGAGTTTCCGCACCGACCTCAACAGCTCAGGCAAGAGTGTGGCGCAGATGATGTTCAATGCCCAGACCGCCGACGGCAAATGGGAGGGGAACGGAGGGGACTGCTGGGTACGCATCCTTGAATTCATGCCCGACGGCAAGACAATAAAGGTAAGGACATTCTCCCCTCTTTTCGCCCTGTCACCGCTCACTGCAGACAAGGCTTGGAGGACAGCGCCGTATGACCAGTTCGAGATAGTGCTTGAAAAATAATGGGTCTCAGTCACTTCACCTGGAAGGAATAGGACTGGACCATGACATCCGAAGTATCGTATATTTCCACACGGATCCGGTCTCCGGAGGCGAGGAAGTCAAGACGGGTCTTGTTGCTGTTCACAATGACAGGGAAACCGTTGCCGCAAGTACCTGGCTCGGCATATACATGCTTGTGCAGGTGCCCGCTGAGCATCAGGTCCACGCCGGCCTCGTTCAGGACAGGTGAAAAGTTGCGGCTGAGCCAGCTCTGGGCATACCAGCTTCCCGGGCCGTCAATGAGAGGGATATGGATTATGGCCACCTTCACGGGAGCACCGGCGAAAAGCGGGTCTTTCACTGCTCCGCGGAGCCATTCGAGTTCTGTCTGACGGTATGCATCATAGTCCGCAAGGCCGGAATACTCCACACTGGAGTCAGGCTTGTCCTCTCCTCCGTCCAGCACTACGAACGCCACCGGACCCCTGCGGAAAATATAATAGAACTCCCCTGTCGGGGTCTCGAAAAGATCCGGGATCAGATAGGAATCCGCCCCGCGCCCTTCGTGGTTTCCTCTGGCGAAGACCACAGGAATGTCCTTGACCACATCCGCGACAGGGCCGAAAGTGTGGCTCATTACCGTGTCAACAGAAGTGGCATAAGAGACGATGTCCCCGTTAAGCAGAAGAAAATCAAGAGCCCTGTCCTTCACGGGAGAAACAAGGGATGTATAGAGCGAGGCGTTGTCATGGATGTCGTTGACCATGGAGAAGCGGCAGGTGTCGGCACCCGGGTCCACAGTCGAGACGGTACCGGTCAGCCTTAAAGTCGCCTCCCTGCCGTATATTGACCCGTAAGGGTCCGAGTCATCGACTACTTCCTTGCCAAGTATCCTGTAGCGGTAGCTGCTCCCGGGATCCAGTCCGTCTATCCTCACCTTGTGGAAGGTGCCGGTATACCTTTTCCCCGCCGAAGTCTGGTAGAACCTCGGCCTGACGGCAGCCTCGAACGGGGTGCCGTCGTCCGGAGCGACCTCCACCCATGAAAGGCTCTTGCCCTGCGTTTTCCACATCAGGGTGAAGCCGGTTTCCGTTACATTCTGTATCCATGGTCCGCAGGAAATGTCGAACCCTCTTGCCCCGGCATCCGGGCAGGCCAGTGCGAAAACGGCGGCCAGCAGCATGACAATATAATTGCGCATAGACTGAATTATTTTTTCAAAGGCCAAAGCTATAAAATTTAGAAGCTGTTTAAAATTTTATCGGCACAAATTTTATGAGAGATTCCCAGTTTTTTGAAAAGGGTAGCCGAGGCGCAGCGTGACTGTAAACAAAGTCTGACATATACTCCGGAAAGGTCCATAAAAGAATTTTTGAGAAAAATCTGAACGGCTTCTTAGAAGCTATTTTGATTTTTTCCGTATTTTTGTAAGTCACCTGTTTGAGTGGCCAATGGAAACCACACCGGGAAAACCAGTAACAACATCCAATAAAACTATCTTCTGATGAAAAGAATCTTATGCGCCAGCCTTGTCCTCGGCATACTGATGCCTGCCGTCATGCAAGGACAGGGACATGACTCGTCTCAAGGAGTATGGAAGACACAGTGCGGGACGCCCACAGGGCAGGAAAAGTTCCCTCTTGCAGACTACCGCGAACTGCCTCAGACGACCGTCCCTTCAGAAACGGAATGGAGGGAAGTAAAAGGCACATGTCTGTCATGGGGGCAGACGGACCTCAGGTACTCCAGGACCTCAGTTCCTATGTCCGCGATATGCAAGCTGCAGGGAATCAGCGGATGGCGTGGAGAGAAAGTAAATGCACAGGCTGTGGTCTGGACAAAAGACGGGATACCGGCACTGCGCTATGAAATATCCGACTTTACAGGACCAGGAGGGCATACCATTCCGGCCGAAGCGTTCGAGTCAGGGTTTGTCCGGTATGTTATGACCGATGAACTCAACAAAGGGGGCGGAGGTTGCGGATACAGGCCTGACCATACGGTATACGATTCCACCATGGTGGCAGACTGCATCGACCCGTATCTGGAAGAGATTTCCCTGGATGCGATGAATACCCAGGCTGTCTGGCTCTCATGCCGGATCCCGAGAGACATAAAGGCCGGGACATACAGAGGGAAACTGACAATATTTGACGGGGAGAAAGCCCTGAAATCACTCGACCTGAACATCCTGGCTGACAAGCATGTCCTCCCGGACCCGTCAGACTGGAAATTCCACCTGGACTTGTGGCAGAACCCTTACGCTGTCGCCAGATATTACCAGGTGCCGGTATGGAGCCGGGAACACCTTGACGCGATGCGCCCATTGATGGAAAGACTTGCCGCCGCAGGCCAGAAAGTCATCACCGCAAGCATCATGCACAAGCCCTGGAACGGACAGACGCACGACTGGTTCGAATCAATGGTGACATGGATCCGTAAGGTGGACGGGAGCTGGGCCTTCTGCTTCGACGTATTCGACAGATGGGTGGAATTCATTATGAGCTGCGGGATAGACCAGGAGATAGGCTGCTATTCAATGGTACCGTGGAATCTTTCTTTCCAATATTACGACCAGGCTACAGACAGCATGAAATCTGTCCTTACCGCCCCGGGAGAACAGGTATACGAGGAGATGTGGACAAGCATGCTGGAAGCGTTCTCGAAGCACCTGAAAGAAAAAGGGTGGTTCGACATCTGCACCATAGCCATGGACGAGAGACCTATGGAGGTCATGCAGAAGACAATCGCTGTAATAAAGAAAGCCGACCCGGAGTTCAAGATATCGCTTGCCGGGAACTATCATCCGGAGATAGAAGACCAGCTTTACGACTACTGCATCACTATCAACGAGAATTTCCCCGAGGAAGTCCTCGAGCGCCGCAGGCAGGAAGGAAAAATAAGCACGCTATATACTTGTTGTTCAGAGTCATATCCCAACACTTTCACTTTCTCTCCACTGGCCGAAGCGACATGGATAGGGCTGTACATGGCGGCAAAGAATGTCGACGGATACCTGCGCTGGGCATACAACAGCTGGCCGCTGGAGCCGCTCCTGGACTCACGTTTCCATACCTGGGCTGCAGGTGACACCTACCTGGTGTATCCCGGGAACCGCACTTCCATGAGATTCGAGAAACTCCTGGAAGGAATCCAGGCGTATGAGAAGATCCGGATACTCAGGCAGGAGTACAAAGATACCGGAGACACAAGGAAGGCCGAGGAGCTGGATGCTGCCCTGTCGGCAATGGATATCAGTGACCTTGCCGGGACACCGGCCGCCGAATGTCTCCGGGACATCAGGAGCTGTCTGAAATAAAGACCTGCCTGACAAGGCTCTGCGCACCGCATACAATACGGGGATGCGTCCGTGCTGACGTCGGACACATCCCCGTATTGTCATGATACCGCAGCCAGGCTACCTGCCCCCGTCAAGAGACCTGCATATCTTCTCGTTGGTCTCCTTTATCTTCTGCTCGTTGACTTTGATGACTTTCCTGTCATACGTCATCAGGCCGTTCACTTCCACTTCCACATCGGTAGTCTGTGTATAGACTGCAGCAGAGAAACCGCGTTCGATAAGGTTCTGCAGAATCTCCGCAAATTTCACATATTCGGCAGTGACCTCCTCAGGGGAAGAGAACTGGACATATCCCCAGTTGCGGTCCGGCTCCCATATATGGTCTTTTACCACGAGGCCGATGCCACCATACTCGCCCAGCACAGTAGCCCTCTGTGCATCATACAGATACATCTCCGGAGCAGGATAATTGTGGAGGTCCAGGATATCCCCGCATGTATAGTGGTTTCCGCCGCTGGCAGGGTTGACGAGCCTGGTCGGGTCGTACTGCTTGGTCCACTCTGCGATTTCAGGGGTCTTGAACTGTCCCCAGGCCTCGTTGAACGGCACCCATACCCCGATGCAAGGATAGCTGTAAAGGCAGTCCATTATCTCTTTCCACTCCTTACGGTAGCATGCCTCGGACTCCGCCGAGCGGCTGAACTCCGTACCGTCGAAATACTTGCGGTTCTGCCATTCAGGGTTCCGGTCACCGCTCGGCATATCCTGCCATACGATGATGCCGAGCCTGTCGCACCATGTGTACCAGCGGGCCGGCTCCACCTTGATATGCTTGCGTATCATATTGAACCCGAAGTCCTTGGTCTTCTTTACATCATATGCCAGAGCCTCATCTGAAGGGGCTGTATAGAGTCCGTCAGGCCACCATCCCTGGTCAAGAGGACCGAACTGGAAGAGCGGTTCATTGTTCAGCTGCAGCCTTACGATACCGGACTTGTCCCTTCCTGTAGAAAATTTCCTCATGGCCGCGTATGAAGTCACCTGGTCCACCGGCTTCCCGTTCTGATAAAGAGTGACCTTCAGGTCATAAAGGAAAGGAGAATCCGGACTCCAGAGCTTCATGTCAGAAGGCATGGAAAGCTGCACCGGCTCCCCGTTGATACTCTTGCCGGATACCACCATGACCTCTCCGTCATATACCTTCACCTCCACCATGTCAACCGCTGTCGGCCACGCGATACCGGCCGCCACCGTCAATGTCCTGGCATCGATGTCCGGGGTGATTTTCAGATTCTCGAAATGCGTCTCGGACACAGGCTCAAGCCAGACTGTCTGCCAGATGCCGCTTACAGGTGTATACCATATCCCTCCAGGGTTGTTCACCTGCTTCCCGCGAGGCTGGTACCCCTGGTCAGTAGGATCCCAGACCTTGACCGTGAGGGTGTTCTCCCCTTTAGATGCCAGCGCCCCGGTGATGTCGAAAGAGAACGGAGTGAAACCGCCGGTATGGCTGCCTACCTTCACACCGTTGACCCATACATCGGTCTTCCAGTCCACCGCGCCGAAATTCAGCATGACTCTGCTGCCCTTCCATGCGGCAGGTACAGTGAATGTCCTGGTATAGACAAGCTCCTTGTCAGCACCCAGCCGCTCCCCCACTCCGGAAAGCGATGACTCGATGGCGAAAGGCACCAGGATATTACCATCTGCAGTACCGGCCTGCGGCATGGCGCCTCCCCTGTCGATGACCTTGTAGCTCCACAGTCCGTTGAGGTTGAGCCATGACTCCCTCTCCATTATCGGACGCGGGTATTCCGGCAGGACATCGGAAGGGTCGAGGCTCTCTCCCCATCCGGTCAATATCCGGCTCCCGGCCGGGGCCCATTCTGTCTTATCGGCACTTGTCTGATCCGCTGCCGTTTCCCTTGCAGCGGCCGTTGCCGCGACAGCCAGCGCAGTAGCGCAAAGCAACAAATGTAATCTTTTCATATATCAAGCAAATAATAAGTTCCGACACGCTTTCCAAAAATCCTGTAAATTTAACGCGAATCCGATAAATTTCATACATCAATGCCGGTACGACGAATAAAAAGGAGGGTGACCCAAAAGTCAAAGACAGACTTAAGGGTCACCTTTCTTTTTTATAACGACAAGAAAGTCCGGCGAGTCCGGGTGATGGGTTGGGGGGATATAAACAAATGAACGGTTATCCTGCTGAAAATAAGCGAGATAACCGTTGTTTTTATGGTAAAAGATTGTTATATTTATAGTGCTAAAAAAAGATAAACAGTCATTTACCATGGGAGCAAAGATAGTATATAAATCGTACAATCAGAACGACAATCTTCTTTTTCCGCCCACATTGGGGGACCTGATACCGGAAAGCCATCCGGTCCGGACAGTCAGTGCGGTAATAGACAGGCTTGACATCACGGGGATAGAGTCCACGTACAAGGGCGGCGGGACGAGCAGTTTCCATACGCGGATGCTTCTGAAGGTTATCGTGTATTCGTATATGTGCAACGTATACTCGGGGCGTCGGATGGAGCGTCTGCTGAGAGAGAACGTGAACTACATGTGGCTGTCCGGGATGAGCCGGCCAGACTTCCGGACCATCAACCGTTTCAGGAGCGAACGTCTGTCGGACGGTCGATTCGACGAGGTGTTCCGTCAGGTTGTGCTGCTGTTGAACGGGGAGGGTCTGGTTTCGCTGAAGGTACAGTACATAGACGGGACGAAGATAGAATCGGTGGCGAACAGGTACACGTTCGTGTGGAGAGGGAGCATCGAGAAGAACAAGTCGAAGCTGGAGGCGAAAGTGGACGCGGTCCTCAGGAGGGCGGAGGAGGTGCTCGCCATGGAGGATACAGAATGTGCGGAGGAAGAACCCCGGGTGGAGGACCTTCCGGAGCGGACAGAAAGGATACTGAAGAGGATGGACGAGCAGGGGCTCAGCGACAGGAAGCTCCGCAGGAGTGTGGAGAAGGTCAAGGATGAGTCCCTTCCGAAGCTGGAAGAATATGGCAGGCATCTCGAGACTCTCGGGGACAGGAACAGCTACAGCAAGACGGACAGGGATGCCACGTTCATGCGGATGAAGGAGGACGCGATGCGCAACGGCCAGACGAAGCCGGGATACAATGTGCAGATATCGACGGAGAACCAGTTCATCACGAACTACGGGATCTACTGGAGGCCGACGGACTGGGGGACACTGATACCGTTCCTTGATTCATTCAAGGAAAAATACGGGAAGCAGAGCGAGGAGGTTGTGGCAGACTCCGGGTATGGCAATGAGCAGAACTACGCGTACATGGAGGGAGAGGATATGGAAGCGTATGTCAAGTATCCGATGTTCCACGCGGAGATGAAGAGGAAGTACGTCAGGAATGCGTTCCTGCCGCAGAACATGTACTACAATGCGGAACGGGACTTCTACGTATGCCCGATGGGCCAGCATCTTGAACGTTGCGGGACGAGGACATCCGTATCAGATCTCGGATACAGGTCAGTGCTCTCCGTCTACAGGGCTGTCAACTGTACGGGATGCCCTCTGCGGGGGAACTGCTACAAGTCCAAATCCGACAGACGAACAATAGAAGTGAACCATAGGGCCGACTCATTAAAACGTCAGGCGAGAGAACTCCTGACAAGCGAAAGGGGTCTGGCGCACAGGAGTGCCCGCCCTGTTGAACCGGAGGCCGTGTTCAGGGACATCAAGTCCAACCACGGCTTCAAACGGTTCCGTCTCAAGTCGAACAGGAAAGTGAGGGTCGAGTTCGGTCTCGTCGCACTCGCTCACAATCTCAGGAAATACTCGGCATTGCTCTACTGCAGGACTGCGGCCCAGGGTCCGGCCTTTGCAACTGCATAGGTGGCTCATCGGCTGCCATATGAGACAGAAATGACCAAAATATTATCATCAACACTCCGAACAAATAAAAAAAGAAATCAGCTGCAACATCAAAAATTGCAGCCGAATATCATTCTGCATTACACAAAAGAAGCCGACCTCAAAAAATCCCTTTTGGATCGGCCTCTTTTTATTTCTGGCGGATTTCTCCACTCCCTGCGGCCGGTCGAAATGACAGGAAAGGGTTCGATGGTCCCGGTAAACCGAAATGGCTGTTCAGAACAATACCGACAGGACCCCTGACACGGCCCAGCGGCT
>JADILZ010000082.1 GCA_017695065.1 Candidatus Cryptobacteroides excrementipullorum | reverse complement strand
GGGGTTTAGACAGACAGGATTTCTGGAAGAAATCCTTAACGTCAGTGTGACGGATTCCGGTCATAAATGATAAAATATTGATTTTTAATATAATGCTGTTAAACATAAATTCGTCGAACTGACGTTATTTTTGCAAAAAAACACGATACAATGGAAAAATTCAGGAAAATAGTGGCCATAGAGGATGTCCTCATAAATGAGGAGGCGGTCAGGGAACTGCATACACTGGCGGATGAAGTGGAGATGCATTACGACGCGCCTGCGGATGACGCCGAGATAATCCGCAGGATAGGCACAGCCGATGCGGTACTCGTGTCGTTCAGGACAAGGATAAGCAGGAACGTCATAGAGAGCTGCCCTGGAATCAGGTATATAGGCATGTGCTGCACACTGTACGGCGAGTCATCGTGCAATGTGGACATCGCCGCGGCGCGGCAGCACGGGATTACCGTGCTCGGAGTCAAGGACTACGGTGACGAAGGTGTGGTTGAGTATGCGGTCAGCGAACTCGTCAGGTTCCTCCACGGCTTCGGGGACAGGCAGTGGAAGCCTGAGCGGCGGGAACTTACCCGGCAGAAAATCGGGATTGTCGGCCTCGGCAAGACAGGTGGTATGCTCGCCGGCGCGTTCTGCTTCTTCGGCTCGGAAGTATGCTACTTCAGCCGCACCAGGAAGCCGGCGGCGGAGCAGTCCGGGATAAAGTACCTGCCTCTGCATGAGCTTCTCGGGTACTGCGACATCGTCATCACCTGTCTGCCGCGCAACACCTGTCTGCTCGGTAAAGAGGAATTCGGCATTATGGGAGACGGCAAGATACTGATGAACACCTCGATAGGACCGACTTTCGATGTAGCCGCACTAAAGGAATGGCTCGGCTCCAACAGCGGGTCATGGTACTTCTGCGACGGTACCGGGATGGGCGCCATAGAAGACGAGCTTTCCACTGTCCGCAATGTGGCCTACACCCCTGTCGTGGCCGGGAAGAGCATACAGAGCACAGGCCGCCTCTCAAGGAAGGCTCTCGACAACATCAGGACTTTCCTCGGCGGGAAGTGACCCCTGTAAGACTCAGGCCCGCTGACGCTGTCTGCCGTCCCGGATAGCAGGCAATTACTTCATGCAATAGCGGATAAACATAATACCGGCAGTGAAAGGAAACGTTGCGCCCGCACAGGGAGGGCCCCGCGGAAGCGGGAGGGTTTCCGGTCACTGCCGGTATTGTATCATTTTGTCTGCAGACCAGCCCCGGACCACTACAGCCCGAACGAGAACAGGTTGATCCCGTCGTAAACCGAGCTGACAATCCCCAGCAGGAGGATTCCGGCAAGGCACAGAACCAGGCTGATGCGGGTGCTGCAGTCGCTGCGGAAAGCGGCGACAGGGGAGTCGTTAGGCGTGATGAACATGGCCTTGACCACCAGGATGTAGTAATAAAGGGATACTATGGTGTTTATCAATGCGATGAACACCAGCACATGGAAACCTTCCTCGAAGGCCGAAGCGAAGATGAAGAACTTCGAGAAGAATCCGGCAAAAGGCGGGATTCCCGCCAGGGAGAAGAGGGCGAGTGTCATCACCACGGCGAGTTTCGGATTTGTCTTGTAAAGGCCGTTGTAGTCCGACATGTTCACCTTCCCGCCGCTGTTCTGTTCCACTGCGGAGATGACTCCGAATGCGGCAAGGTTGGCCGCCAGATAGACCAGCACGTAATAAATCAGCGAGGTCATCCCGAAAGATGTCCCGCTTATCACCGCCAGCATGATGTATCCGGCCTGCGAGATGGACGAGAAGGCGAGGAAACGCTTGAGGTTCTGCTGCCTGATGGCGAAAAGGTTGGCCACCGTGATGCTGAGGATGATGACCACGTAAAGAATCATCTGCCACTGTTCCACCATCGGGGCGAACACCTTTACCAGCACCGCCATGAGAACGAATGCCGCAGAGCCTTTGGAAACTACCGAAAGGTACGATGTCACGGCTGTCGGGGCACCCTGGTATGTATCCGCGGTCCAGAGGTGGAAAGGCACTAGGGATATCTTGAAACCGAGCCCGGAAAAGAAGAACACAAGGGCGAGTATCTGCAGGGCGGACCCGTCCAGACGTGATGCCATGTCTTCGAAATAGAGTGTGCCGCATGTGCCGTACAGGAAAGAGATTCCGTAGAGCATCAGTCCGCTGGCGAAAAGAGCGCACAGGATGAACTTTGCCCCGGCCTCGGCGGAATTGTGCCTGTACTTGTCGAAAGCCACCAGGCATGCCATAGGCACTGAAGCCAGCTCCATGCCGATGAAGAACATCAGGAAATGTCCTGCGCTGACCATGAAGTACATACCCAGCAGGGTGGACAGTGTGAGTACATAGAATTCGCCTCTCTTGAACTCCGTGTCATCCCTCCTGAGCCACGTGTCGGCCTGGAGGAAGACTATCAGTGTGCCGATGGCAAGGATGCTTTTCACGATGCTGTGCACCGGGACGTAGGTGAACATCCCGCCGAATACATCCCCTGACTCCCTGGGAAAGGAAACCAGGCAGGCAGCGATGCATCCTGCCATCAGGATGCACATCAGCGGGTTGAAATATTTTCTTGCGCCCTTTCCTGCGACAAGGTCATACAGGAAAGCTATGACTATCGCCGCTATCAGGGCGATTTCACCGCGCATGTATATCAGTATTCCAGAAAAATCCATGGGTATGTCAGTTCAATATGTGAGATATTACAGATGTTACGCTACTGCTGATCATATCGCTCATCCACAGCGGCGAGAGTCCCAGGCCTGCAATCGCGACAATCAGTATCACTACCGCGAGTTTCTCGTCCCAGGTGGCGTCAGTGAGCTTCAGGTGCTCGGGGTTGGTGCATGTGCCGTAGAGGATCTTCCCAATAAGGCGGAGTATATAGACAGCCGTTATCACTATGGATGTGCAGGCTATCACAGTCACCACGCGGTGGAAGGTGTCATTCTCCATGAAAGCCCCGTTGAATATGGTCATCTCGGCTACGAAACCGCTCAGTCCGGGGAGACCGAGGTTGGCCAGACCTGCGATGACATAGCATACGGACAGGAACGGCATTATCCTCATGAGTCCGCTGAGTTCACGGATATCCCTTGTGTGTGTACGTCCGTATATCATGCCGATCAGGGCGAAGAACAGGGCTGTCATCAGGCCGTGGCTGAGCATCTGTAGCACCGCACCCGTGGCGGCGGTGGTGTTCATCATCAGTATGGCGAAGAGTACCAGTCCGCAGTGCGAAACGGACGAGTATGCGTTGATGTACTTGAGGTCTGTCTGCACGCAGGCTGAGAACGCCCCGTAGACCACGGAAATGGTAGTGAGTATGATGAATATCCAGCTGAGTTCCTGCGCAGCGTCAGGCAGGAGGAACATCGCTACACGGAAGCAGCCGTATCCTCCCAGCTTCATCAGCACCCCTGCGTGGAGCATTGATACGGCGGTAGGTGCCGAAGCGTGACCGTCCGGGCTCCATGTATGGAACGGGAACAGTGCCCCGAGCACTCCGAACCCGATGAAGATTATCGGGAACCAGATACGCTGGAGGTTAATCGGGATATTGTGCATCTGTGCGATTTCCATGATGTTCATGGTAGTGGCTCCGGCTCCGAAATATATGCCGAGGATGCCTATCAGCAGGAGGGCGGACCCTCCCATCAGCATCAGGGTCAGTTTCATGGCCGAATATTCCTTGCGTCCGCTTCCCCATACACCGATAAGCAGGTACATCGGGATGAGGGCCACCTCGTAGAACATGAACATGGTGAAGAGGTCCAGCGAGATGAAGAACCCGAACACTCCTACACTCAACAGGCAGAACCACATGAAGAACTCCTTGACGTTGAACGTCATCTGCCATGAGGCGAAGGTTCCGGTGAAGACTATGATTGTGGAAAGCAGTATCATCGCTACAGAGATGCCGTCCACTCCCACCGAGTAATGGATATTGAGCGGTGCATACCACATGAAGCTGTCGGTGAGGAGCATGTCGGCGGTCTCGCCGCTGTTCCGAAGTCCGATGAAATGCAGTACAAGATATATGGCGAGTACCAGCAGGGCCGATGCCCCGGCCACCATGACAGTGTGGATCTGCCTGGTGTTCCTGGCTGCCCAAAGCCCGAGCATCATAAGCAGCGGTATCGCCGGAAAAAGTGACAATATATTCATGATCAAATTCCTGTTATCAGATTACAAGCAACATTACCAATATCCCGAGAGCACCTCCGAGGAACCAGATGCAGTATTTCTGCACATTCCCGCTCTGCATCGGGCGGATGACCACCGATACACTCTGGGTGACCTTTGCCAGCATGTTCATGAACCCGTCAACGACATGCCTGTCGAACCAGGCTATCGGTGTGGAGACACAGGCGAATATTATCCTGTGCGTGATAAACTGGTATATCTCGTCTATGTAGAAACGGTGGTACGCCGCCTTGTGGAGCCCGCTGAACGTAGTGGCGAGGGAATCAGCCACTTTCCTGTCCTCGCGGAGATACATCCATGTGGCCAGGGCAATACCGGCCACCGCCACGCAGAGGCTGAGGGCTGCCACACCGGCCTCGATGTGTATGTCATAAGAATGTCCGTCGCTGCTGACGAAATGCCCGAATGGGATGAAACCTGCCACCAGTGTCACCGCGGCAAGGAAGACCAGCGGGAATGTCATGCTCTTCGGGGCCTCATGCGGGGTATGCTCCGCATGGAGCTCCTTGTTTTCCCTGCCCCAGAAGATGCAGTAGTAGAGACGGAACATATAGAATGCCGTGAGACCTGCGATGAATGTCATCAGTCCTCCCATCACAGGGCTGAACCTGAAGCATGCGGCCAGTATCTCGTCCTTGGAGAAGAACCCGCTCAGAGGCCAGATACCTGCAATGGCGAGGCATGCGACAAGGAATGTCACATGTGTCACCGGCATGTATTTGCGCAGCCCGCCCATCGTGGACATCTCGTTGGAGTGAACCGCGTGGATGATACATCCGGCACCGAGGAAAAGCAGAGCCTTGAACATCGCGTGGGTGAAAAGGTGGAACATGGACGCCATGTATCCCAGCCCGCCTTCATGCGGGTCGGCGGAGGTACACACTCCCAGAGCCACAATCATGAAGCCTATCTGCGATATGGTACTGAATGCCAGGACTCTCTTTATATCGCTCTGCACACATGCCACCACAGCGGCATAAAGGGCCGTGAATGCGCCTACGTATGCCGTGATGTGCAGCACTTCGGGTGCATAGCCGATGAACAGAGGGAACATCCTTGCCACCAGGTAAACGCCGGCCACGACCATGGTCGCCGCATGGATAAGGGCGGATACCGGAGTCGGGCCCTCCATCGCATCGGGAAGCCATATATGCAGAGGGAACATCGCACTCTTTCCTGCGCCTCCGATGAACATCAGCCCCAGTGCAAGCGGCAGCATGGTCTTCGCCACGCCCATTACCGAAGAGTCAGGTGTGAAAGAGAAAGACTGTGTGTAATATCCGTATATCAGGATGCCGACAAGGAAGCCAAGGTCTGCGAACCTTGTGACAATAAATGCTTTCTTGGAGGCTGCAATCGCCTCTTTCTTGGTGTAGTAGAACCCGATCAGCAGATAGGAGCTGACTCCCACGAGCTCCCAGAAGATATACATCTGGAAGATGTTGGTCGCTACCACCAGCCCCAGCATGCTCATGGTGAAGAGCGACAGGAAGGCATAGTATCTCTGGAAGCCGCGCTCGCCTTTCATATACCCGAACGAGTAGATGTGCACCATCAGGGATACCGTGGAAATTACTACGAGCATCATCACCGAGATGGGGTCGAGCATGAACCCGAGGTCAATGTGGAGGTTCCCGCTTATCGGGAGCCATACCGAGTTCCAGGCCACAGTCTGCGGGAACACTCCGGAGGCGTCCCTTCCGGCCCCGAAATACATGAATGCCGTAATATAGCACAATACGGCCACCACACCGGTCACTGCCGTTCCCGCGGCACCTGCTGCGACCGGTTTCAGCTTTGTCCCCAGGAGTCCTATGAGAAGGAAGCTCAGGAAAGGGAGCAGAAGTATCAGAATCGTATATTCCATAATTGTCCTGTATCCGTTAATGTTACCACTTCAGGTCACGCAGGTTCTTGACCTGGATGTTCTTCATGTTGCGGTATATGTTTATGATTATGGCTATCGCCACAGCTGTCTCGGCTGCGCTTATCCCTATGGCGAACAGGGAGAAGAAGAAACCTTCCAGCTGTTCAGGGAAGAGAAAGCGGTTGAACACGGCGAAGTTTATGTCCACGGAGTTGAGTATCAGCTCCACGGATATGAGCATGGCAAGCAGGTTACGGCGTGTGAGGAAACCGTATATTCCTACGAACATCATTATCGTGGAGACTATCAGATAAAATTCCATCGGTATCATAGCTGTTATCTCCTTTATCTTTTTCTGGCTATCATTATCCCTCCTACAATGCATGCGAGAAGCAGGATGCTTATCGCCTCGAACGGAAGCACGAATCCGAACTTGTCCCCGCTCATCAGGGCATGCCCTATCGTGCGGACTGAAAGCTCCCCGTGCTCGAACTGGGACGGGAGGTACTTGTGCTTCAGCATTATGAAGAGGCACAGGCCGAGGGACACCACTGTAGCCGTAAGTCCGGCGGCGAGTTTCCCCTTCTTCAGCTTCTCAGCCTGGTCTCCCTCGCTGGATGTCAGCAGGATGGAGAACACGTAGAGCACTGTTATCCCTCCGGCATATACAAGCAGCTGGACAGCCCCGAGGAATGAATAGTTGAGCTGGAAATATATCCCTGCGGTGCCGAACAGCACGAAAAGCAGGTATGTCGCTGCCCTGAGGATCCTCTTGGTCGTCACGGCAAGGACGGCGCTCACCGTTATGAACAGGGCGAGCACTGTGAAAACTATAAGGTCGAGAGTTATGTCCATCGCTATTGTCTGTTCAGGGTTTTTACAAGTTTTGACCTGGTGAACACCGCATGCTCGAAGCTTGTGGAGAACCTGATGGCGTCATGCGGGCATGCGTTCACGCAAAGGTGGCAGAACATGCACGACCCCAGGTCGTATTCATACTTTACTAGACGTTTCTTCTTTTTCCCGGTCTCCGGATCCTCCACCATCTCGGAGGTGATGCGTATGGAGCCGTTGGGGCATGCCATCTGGCAGAGCCCGCAGGCTATGCACCTGTTGTCGCCGTTCTCGTCATGCGGCATGGTAAGTTCGCCGCAGAACCTTTCGTTCATTTTCAGGGTCGCACGGTTCTCCGGATACTGCTCGGTGATCTTCTTTGTGAAATATTCCTTCCATGTCACCTTCATACCCGTAAGCAGTGTCCCGATTCCGTGGAAAAGTCCTTTTATGTAATTACTCATGGCTTAAAAATGCAATTTGAATACGACTACTATCACCATCAGGAGCAGGTTCGCGAGCCCTATCGGCACGAGGTACTTCCACTCGAGTGTGAGAATCTGGTCAATCCTGAGCCTCGGGAATGTCCACTTAATCCACATCAGGAGCCAGACCACGAAAAATGCCTTGGCGAAGAACCAGATAAAGCCCGGGATGGCATCCATCACCGCATTGAACCCGTCAAGTCCAGGGATATGCAGGGGCATCCAACCGCCGAGGAAGATGGTGGCGGCGATGCTCGAAACGATGAACAGGTTCACGAACTCGGCCACATAGAAAAGCCCGAAATGCATTCCGGAGTATTCGGTGTGGTATCCTGCCGTAAGCTCGGATTCCGCTTCCGGAAGGTCGAACGGGCCTCTGTTCACCTCTGCGTTCCCTGCGATGAGGTATATTATGAATGCTATCACGGCCGGGATGTGCCCCTTGAATATGAACCATCCGTCAGCCTGGCGCATCACTATTTCCGAGAACTGCATGGTGTCCGTGAGGACGATGACAGTCAGGATGGATATTCCGATGGAAAGCTCGTAACTTATCATCTGGGCCCCGCTTCGCATCGCGCCGATGAGGGAGAACTTGTTGTTGGAACTCCATCCAGCAAGCAGGATTCCCACGACACCTATCGATGAGGCCGCCATGAAGAACATCACCCCGACGTTGAAGTCGAGAATCTCGAGGCCGCGGCTTACCGGTATGCAGGCGAATGCCAGCACCGACGCAAGGATCACGAGATACGGGGCAAGGTTGTAGAGGAACTTGTCAGAATGCCGGATGGTGATAATCTCTTTCGTGAGCATCTTGAACACATCGCAGATGACCTGGATGCTGCCCCACGGCCCGACTCTCATCGGGCCGAGACGGCACTGGAATGCTGCGCAGACCTTGCGCTCCATGTAGATCATGATGATGGCTATCACGACGTACAGCAGCAACAGGCAAATCCCTACCGCCACACATTCCAGGAAGATTGCCAGACCTTCCGGCATCAGTGATGTCAGCTGAGTGTGTATCCAGCTGGTCCATATACCGAAATCAAACATACAAGTTTGTGCTTTAATTGGTTTGTTAATATTCTAAGTCCGCATGCGGCTCCGCTTTGTCCCGCCGCTGCTATCTGTCGATGTCGGGGACAACGTAGTCGAGAGTTCCTCCGATGGCAATCAGGTCAGCGATCTTCGCTTCCTTCGAGATGGTCTCGATGCATGAAACGAGAGGCAGTCCTGTGGAGCGGAACTTCATCCTGTACGGTGACTTGTCCCCGCGGCTCTCTATGTACACCCCGAACTCCCCGCGGCTCCCTTCCACCGCCGAGTACCAACTTCCCTCCGGGAGCTTGATGACAGGCTTGGTCCTGGTCAGGAACTCGCCTTCAGGGATGTTGTCTATGAGCTGTTCGATAATCTTCATGCTCTCCTCTATCTCCTTGACCCTTACCATGTAGCGGTCAAAGCAGTCACCGTTCTCCAGGACGATTTCCTTGAAGTCCACCTTGCCGTACATAGCATAGGGATGCCTCTTGCGCACATCGCACGCCCATCCTGATGCCCTGCCCGTTCCTCCTGTGGTGCCGAATGAAACGGCATCCTCACGGGAAAGGATCCCTGTCCCGGTGAGCCTCTGGCGTACTATCACATTGTCCGTGAAGATGTCGTGGTACTCCTGGAGTTTCGGCCTCATGTAGGATATGAACTCCTTGACCTTCTTCACGAAACCGGGATGGATATCGGCCTGGACGCCGCCTATCCTGTTGTATGTCTGGATAAGCCGGCCTCCTGTGGTCTGTTCCAGGATGTCCAGGACTTTTTCCCTGTCCCTGAACCCGAGGAAGAACACCTCGAGCGCTCCCATGTCCTGGCTGAGGCAGGCTATGAACAGCAGGTGCGAGTCTATCCTCTGCAGCTCGTCCATGATGGTCCTGATGTACTGCACCCTTTCGGACACCTCCAGCCCCAGAGCCTTCTCTATGCACATGCACAGGGCGTGGCGGTTCTGCATGGCCCCGAGATAGTCGAGTCTGTCAGTGAAACCGAGTGTCTGAGGGTAGGTCATCGACTCGCACAGCTTCTCGATACCTCTGTGGATATATCCGCAGTGCACGTCAAGCTTCTTTATTATCTCGCCTTCGAGGGATACACGGAACCTGAGCACGCCGTGGGTGGCAGGGTGCTGTGGCCCGATGTTGATCACGTACTCCTGGTCCTCGAAGAGCGGATGCCTCTTGAGTATGTAGCTCCCGTCCTTTGTCATGACGTAGCTCGGGGACTCGTCATTGGCCTCCTCGTTCTCCATGTTCAGCGGGTTGAGGCTCTCGTCATAGTCCTTGCGCAGCGGGTAGCCTTTCCAGTCATCCCTCAGATAGAGCCTTCTCAGGTCCGGATGCCCTATGAACTTGATCCCGAAGAAGTCGTATGCCTCCCTTTCATTCAGGCCGGCCGCTTTCCAGAGGTCATGCACTGACGGAAGGCTGGCGTTTTCCCTGTCAGGATCCGATGTGCCGAGCACGATATTCTCTCCTGTGGATGTGTTTTCCAGATGGTAAACGCATCCCAGTCCCTCTTCTCCCCAGTCCACTCCTGTAAGACTGCGCAGGAAGTCGAACCCTTCCTCATTCCTGAGCCTTTCGGCGAGGTTCCTGAAAGAAGAGACCGGAACCCTGAACATGCCGTCGCCTGCATCTGCCCATACGGCAGACGGCTCTATGGCGGCGATTCTTTCTTTCATGTCGGTATTATTCTGCATAATGTGTCTATAATCAGCTTGTTAAGGCCTTGTCCCGTCCGGACTTTCCGGAAAGACCGGACGGGAACTATGCAAGCCCCGATTCGTCGTATTCCCTGTTGTCCTCCGCCTTGTTCGTATCCTGGCTCATCAGCTTCTCGTATTCCTTCTCGCTGATGCCCTTGTTCACGCCTCCGAGGAATCTCTGCGCCTTGACCTTGCGCTGGAGCTGCATGAGCCCGTACAGCATAGCCTCCGGTCTCGGCGGGCAGCCGGGGATATAGACATCCACAGGTATTATCTTGTCCACCCCGTTCACCACATGGTAGGACTTCTGGAACGGCCCGCCGCTTATGGCGCATCCGCCTGTGGCCACGACATATTTCGGATCTGCCATCTGGTCGTAAAGCCGCCTCAGCACTGGAGCCATCTTGTTGGTGATGGTCCCGGCCACCATAATGAAGTCCGCCTGTCTAGGCGAGGCCCTGGCCACTTCAAACCCGAACCGGGCAAAGTCATAGCGGGCGGCACCTATTGCCATGAACTCTATCCCGCAGCAGCTTGTCGCGAAAGTCAGCGGCCACAGGCTGTTGCTCCGTCCCCACTCTATGACGTCATCCAGACAGCCGACAAGGACATTCGTGCCGTTCTCACGGAGTTCCTTGAGCATCTGCTCGATGTATTCGTTGTCGTTGAAATCCTCATATTTCATCGACTTTATATTGACATTCCTTTTCATATATAAAGCAATAATCTTTTAAACAGCTTGATTTCCCTGTCATTTCCACTCCAGGGCGCCTTTTTTCCATGCGTATGCAAGTCCGAGCACCAGGATGAACAGGAAGAAAAGCACGCTTACGAGACCGTAGATTCCGAGATCCTGCACGACTGCCGCCCATGCGAACAGGAACACCGTCTCGACATCGAACATCAGGAACAGGATGGCGAACAGGTAGTAGCCTACCTTGAACTGCATCCATGATTTCCCGCGTGTGGGGATACCGCATTCGTAAGCCTCACCTTTCTGTTGGTTGTAGGACCTCGGGGCGATGGCTTTTGCGATGCTTATTGCCGCTGCCACAATCGCGATGGCAATCAGTATCACTACTATCAACAATACGAAATTATTCATAGCACAATATTTTTTTCTATTGTTCAACAATGGTAATATCCTGATAATCAGGGATTTTTCTGTCTGTTGCAAGAATGGTGCAGACTCTGGGCAATAAAGCAATGTCAGACCAGTATATGCCCCAATGTGAAAATGTAATAATCAGACAGCCGTGAGATGCCTGTCTGGATCCCGTCCGCGCAGGAAACGAGAGTGTGGACGAAATTAGAGACTGTAGCAAGTGAAAATGAGAATCTTGCAGAAGACTGCTCCCGGATGTTGTCATACTGCGCTGCAACGGTGGCGGCGTGGCCGCCAAGGGTCTGCTCCATGTAGTTCTCGGGAGAGGATGTGCACGTGCTGAAAGCGTCCTGGTGGAATTCTTCCAGGATACAGTGCAGTTCAGTGCTCCGGGCTTTGTAACTATCTGCGTGACAAGCTGCAATGCCAGTCAGCATCACTGCAGCAACCAGACAAACTATGTTACGTAGTCCCCTGTACATCGGCCTATTTTTGAAAAAACGCCGCAAATATAGGAAAAAATAATCAAAACCGCCTCGAAAATGAATTAACTTGAACAATCAGAACAGCAGAGCTATCCGGTACACTATGAATGCCATCACCCAGGCCAGCACTATCGTATAGACAGCCGAGAAGACAGCCCATTTCCAGCCGCCGCTCTCCTGTTTGATGGCCACGAAAGTGGCGATGCACGGGAAATACAGCAGCACGAATATCATGTAGGACAGGGCAGCTGCAGGCGTGATGCTTCTCTGCAGGGCTTTCTGCAGCCTCGTGTCCCCGGCCTCGTCCTCCGGCGTCTCCTCCGTGAGCGGGGCGGCCCCGATTTCTCCAGAAGCAGCCTCGATCTCCTCCGCCTCGGCACTGTACATTACTCCCAATGTGCTTACTACCAGTTCTTTGGCTCCAATTCCGGATATGATGCTCACACCCATCCTCCAGTCATATCCGAGCGGCTCGAGCACTGGCTCTATTCCCTTGCCGATATATCCGATGAACGAGTTTTCCTGCTGCTCGGCAACTGTGCCGTATTTGTTGTGGTTCGGGAAATAGCCCAGGAACCAGATTATAATGGAGCAGACGAGGATGATTCCGGCCATCTTGTGCAGATACTGCTTGCCTTTCTCCCAGGTATGGCGGAAAACGGATTTTGCCGTAGGGACACGGTAAGGCGGCAGCTCCATCACGAAAGGCAGGTCGTCGTCTTTCAGGAACCTGCTGAGTATCTTGGCGGAAAGGATGGCCATGAGTATCCCGAAAGCATATATCCCCAGCATCACCAGACTGCCGTAGCTCGGGAAGAAGGCCCCGACGAGCAGTATGTAGATGGGCAGCCTTCCGGCACATGACATCATCGGGATGATGAGCATGGTGATCAGGCGGCTCTTTCGGTTCTCGATGGTACGGGTGGCCATGATGGCCGGTACGTTGCACCCGAATCCCATTATCATAGGTATGAAGGACTTCCCGTGGAGCCCTATCTTGTGCATCAGCCTGTCCATGATGAATGCCGCCCGGGCCATGTAGCCTGAGTCTTCGAGAAGAGAGATGAACAGGTAGAGTATCAGTATGTTTGGCAGGAACACCAGCACACTGCCCACACCACCTATGATACCATCTACTACCATGTCCTTGAGCATTCCTTCAGGCATGTATGCCGACACGAAGTCGCTGAACTTCTCCACCAGCCATTCTATCCAGCGCATAGGGTAGTCCCCGATAGTGAATGTCCCCTCGAATATGACGTAAAGAAGCAGTATGAATATCGGGAAAGCGAGCCACTTGTTGGTGACCACCGCGTCTATCTTCTCGCTCAGGGAGTGTTTCGCGCGCCTCTCCTGCGCAGGCTGCCATGTCTCCTTCAACGCTCCCTGCAGGAACGCATACTTGGCATCCACGATGGCGGATTCGGGATTGGTCTGCAGGAGTTCCTCTATCCTCCTGGACTCGTCAAACCTCGCTGAGATGATTTCATCCCTGTTCGGAAGAGCCTCCACCACTTTCTCTATCTCGCTGTCATTCTCCAGGTATTTAATGGCCAGGTATCTCGTGGAATACTTGTACCGGATGTCCGTGTTTTTCTGTATCAGGAACTTGATCCTGTCGATGCTTTTCTCGAGTTCCGCCCCGTGGTTCACGTGGATGTGACGGGCAAGCCGCGGGTCATTGGTCTCATATACCTTTATTACTGTGTCGAAAAGCTTTTCGATACCTTCCCCGCTGCGGCTTACTGTCGGTATCACAGGCATTCCGAGCAGATGTCCCAGCGTCTCGATATCCAGGGTATCCCCCTTGGAGCGGAGCTCGTCGTACATGTTCAGGGCCATTACCACCCGCAGGTTCATGTCGATGATCTGTGTGGTGAGGTAGAGGTTCCTTTCGAGGTTGGACGCGTCTACAACGTTTATCACTACATCCGGCATCTCCTCCACGAGGTTGCGCCTTACGTACAGTTCCTCAGGGCTGTAGGCGGACAGGGAATATGTGCCTGGCAGGTCCACCAGGGTGAACTGGTAGCCGCCGTAGGAGAACTTCCCTTCCTTGGCATCCACTGTCACCCCGCTGTAGTTGCCCACGTGCTCGTGGCTGCCGGATGCTATGTTGAACAGGGACGTCTTTCCGCAGTTCGGGTTTCCCACCAGAGCCACGCGGATGATATGCCTGCGCTGTTCCGCAAGCTCTTTCATTTCTTTCTCGATGATACCGATATCCTCGCAGCCGTCTTCATACAGCGGCGGCTGCGGGGCGGAAGAGGCCATCACCTCCTTGGCCTCGCTCTCGCTAATGACCTCGATCTTGTCCGCTTCCTCGCGGCGCAGGCTTATCTTGTAGCCGATTATCTCGTATTCGATGGGGTCTTTCAGAGGGGCGTTCAGCACTACCTTCACGCTTTTGCCCTTTACAAAGCCCATTTCAATGATTCTCTTGCGGAAGCTGCCGTGTCCGTTCACTTTCACGATGACCCCGCGTTCCCCTGTCTTAAGTTCAGAAAGTTTCATCTGTCCTCTGTTCGCAATTTTCCGGCGCCAAAGATAGCAAGAAATGCGTTCTCCAGTGCGCTATGCCCGGAATATTTGTCCCTCTATCCCAACAAATTGCTATACTTCCCTAAGACTGTCCCCATTCATGGTGACTGTTTCAGACCTGGATGAGGACAGGCAGGTCTGAAACAGTCGTCATCAGTGCCCTGTACCTCAGAACAGCACCTGCAGGCCGATCTGCAGTCTGGCGACATTGGCATCCAGCAGGAAGTCCTGCTCTCCCACATAAGCCCGTTCCCGTTCATTTCTGGAGCTGTATCCCACGAAAAGATACCTTCCTGTCAGTTTGAGACACGGTGTTATAGAGAAACTCCCTCCCAGTCCTATTCCTGGAGAGATGCTGGCATACGATTCAGACGGGACATAGGAAGTGGCATGTCCGTAACCGGCCGTAAGTTCTATCAGTAGCCCTCTGTCATTCTCTTTCCATTCTTTCGCATGTATCCCGGACATAAATGTCAGAGCCAGGAGGATGATCAATATTTTTTTTTCATAGCATGGAATTATTATATATGATGTTAATTGGCGGGGTATAGATTGATAATATCTTCCCTATCCAATCCTTTACAGCGCATATGCCGAACATATGGAGACATCCTGGTCTTCATTCAGGGCCAGGATTCTTTTCCCTGCAGCATCCACGGTAAAAGAAACTGCCCTTCCGATTCTGTAACTTTCCACCGGATTGCCGTTCCAGTCAAAGACAAGTATGCTGCTATAAACGGGCTGTGCCGGATCCTCGTACAGTGCATATATATGATTCCCTGCAGCCTCTATCTTCAGGAAATAGTCGCATGCCGTCTCCTGACTGACATCCTCAGGCTTTACTATTTCTCCGATAAAGACACTTTTAACCAAGCTGCCGTCCACAGTCCGTATGTCGATTTGCGGGAAATTATAATATGCCGAAGCAACCCTGCCGCAACCTGGATCCATGCAACTGACAGTCTGTGCTGTCTCGTGGGCAGATATCTTGTCCGGGAACGGAAAGACCGGGTCACAACAGGTTATTCCCGAGAATGCACTGTCACATGTAAAGAACCGGCAGTCCTCTACATCCAAGACACCCGCATAACCATCTGCACACTTCCTCAGGAACCTGATTTCCAGAGGGCTGTCTGACGGCAGTGAGGTACTGCTTACAATATGCGCTTTCCCGTCATTGCAGTCTATTTCTATCCTGTCATAACGGAACAGTGCCCTGTCATATATCGACAGCACCGGATTTCCACCGGCTGTGATTTCATATTCCCCATAATAGGCCGGTGCCAGATATTACCCCGGCCCACGACCTTTATTCGCAAACTCGCAGATACGGTTCAACTCCTTGTCATAGAGAGTGTAGAAATGCTCTCTTCTTTTTTCCACCACCAGGACATAATCCCCGACCATTGAAATGTCATAGACTCCGATATTGTCATCAAGCCTGTGCTCCGGGACAGACTCCGGCGCCTTCTCCACAGGGAATCCGGTTACCACTGAATATGGCCCGGACGGCCCGCCCGAACACCCGGCCATAAGTGCCATGCAGGCAAGGAGCATTGCATGGCACCATTTCTCGAATTTAAATCCTGGCATCATTTGAAGCACTTTGAATATCTTCCTCTACCTTTTTCATCATACACTTTTTCGCATGTCCCGCAGTCATAATATGTATATCCCACTTTGACTACAGATTCACTATAGCATATTTTATAATTTCCACTACTCTCTTCATCCACCAGGGCCTCTACATTGGCCAAGAAGAGGTCATCTCCTTTGTTCAGATTTCCGACCACTACTGTCCCGTTTAAACTAACTCATACTAAATAAGTTAGGATATTCATCAGTTGAAACGGAATTCTGATTTTTGTTAAACAATTGATTTATAGGTATTTTCTCAAATAGCACAAAGCCTAACGTTTGAGAAATCGTATATAATGATTGCTCCAGCCCAAACTTTTTCTTGGCAAGTGCCAGAATCAGGAAAGAGCA
>JADILZ010000016.1 GCA_017695065.1 Candidatus Cryptobacteroides excrementipullorum | reverse complement strand
AAATACACCGGCGGGATGTCCGAATACCCGCCGCCTCTCCTGCTCCCTGAGTCATAAACCTTCGCGGCGTACTCAACGCACCTCTTGAAGAAATGCCTCTGCCTGGAATTCTGCATCTCCACTATGAACCCCGTACCGTCCTCCCCCGTGCACCGGAGATCCAGACGGACGCTCTTGCCCTCGGGCGTGAACCCGGGGAGCTCCGTAGTCGAGTACTCTATGTCTTTCACCCTCCTGCGCGGTGGGAGGACTACGTTCAGCAGGTCCATCAGCACATCCTTGTTCTTCTGGTCCCCGAACACCGCCTTGAACCCCGCGTCGCTCAATATGTCGACATACCTCTGGACCGTATCGCCGTCCCCGCAGATTCTTCTCTCTGTCATGTCCAAGATTTTTTCCGGCAAATATAGGACGGCCACAGCTCCGGAAACAAGCGCCAGGGGCATCCGGGATGCAGATTTTTCTCTTTTTTAATGTTTTTTCTGTTTTTTATATTCTTACAGCATCCTGTCGCGGATTCTTCACTCCGGCCCGTCCTTACAGCAATGCCCGGCCCGGAATGAGGAGCAGGGAAGTCTGTCATCAATGCTGACGGCGGGATATGCATACCTGCAGCAATGGACTTCTGATAACATCTTAATCATCAGTATGTTGCATGGATAACACAACTGCAGGTGTAACATTTTACGACACACTTGCAGTGCAGGAACGGCATTGCAGGGCCATAGATGGCATGCAGGTCACTGCGGGTGTGCATCTGTAATGAAGGGCATCCGCCGTACCTGTCATCCCGAGCCGCCAGGCAAAATGTACGCGGGATGATCTGGCATGTTTCATCACTGTCACGCCTCGGCAATGCAAGCCTGACGGCTTATTGCATGCCCGGATACTGCGTATATTTGGCCTGACGGCCATTTACACGGTTCACGCCTAGGCAATGCAAGCCTGACGGCTCATTGCATGCCCGGCTACTGCGATATTTGACCTGCGGTCATTTATACGGTTCACGCCTAGGCAATGCAAGCCTGACGGCTTTTGTGACAGGTTCATTCTGCAGCTTCCATGAGACCGGAGGTCTCCTGTCTGCTGCAGAATGAACCTGTCAAATGCTTGCGCATTTGCATTGCTCTCGGCTACTGCGTATATTTGCATCCGTAAAACAAAAACGAAAAAAGAGATGGAAGTCAGAGCAAAAAAATCACTGGGGCAACATTTCCTCACGGACCTTTCCATAGCACGCAGCATCGCTGACGCGCTTGTCACCGAAGGGATCGGGGCAAGGCAGGAGGACAACGCAGAATCTTCTGTACTTCTGCCGGTGCCAGCCCTTGAAATAGGGCCCGGAATGGGAGTGCTGAGCCAGTATCTGCTCGAAAGGGATGACATTGACCTGAAGATGGTGGAAATCGATGACGAGTCAGTGGACTACCTGCTGATGAATCTCCCGAAGACCAACGGCAGGCTCATCAAAGCGGACTTTCTGAAACTGAAACTGGAGAATTTCTTCAAAGGAAAGTTTTTCATCATCGGGAACTTCCCATACAACATATCATCGCAGATTTTCTTCAAGATTCTGGAATACAAGGAGTCCGTCCCGCAGGTGGTATGCATGATCCAGAAAGAAGTGGCGGAGCGCATTGCGGAAAAGCCGGGCACCAAGACCTACGGTATCCTCTCCGTACTCCTGCAGGCCTGGTATGACATCGAATACCTGTTCACCGTGGGAGAAGGGGCGTTCAACCCTCCGCCGAAAGTCAAATCGGCCGTAACACGGCTCACACGCAACAGCCGCACCGCCCTCGGCTGCGATGAAAGCCTGTTCAAGACCGTGGTCAAGACTTCCTTCAACCAGCGCCGCAAGACCATGCGCAATTCTCTCAAGCCACTCATCACAGCGAAGGCAGGAAGGGAAGGCTGGAGTCCGGAGCAGACCGCCCGATTCGCATCTGACCCTGTATTCGACCTCAGGCCCGAAAGGCTTGGCGTAGAAGACTTCATTGCACTTACACTCAAGCTTTCATGACCCCCTGACAGCGACACAAACCCAGGAGCGGCACACCTGACTACATCCTTGAAGCGGAAAGTGCCGAGAGGGAGATGGAGAGGACTATAGCGGCAAAGGCCACGGCTATGTAGATGTAATACTTCATCACCGCCTCATGCAGTTCCGGGATGAGGAAGATGGCCATCACCGCACATGTAAGCAGCGCCACGGACAGGACGGCAAACAGGATGGCCGACCTGCGGTAGCGGCGCTTGATTGACCTCGCAACGTCAAGGATCATCCTGATATTGGCCTGCTTTTCTTCCTCGGACCTGCCGTCCAGGGACGCAGGAACAGGAAGAAGGTCTATCTGGCGGATCAGCTCGTCCATGAAACGGCCGCTGCCCTCGATTTGCGGCATATTGTCATGGATGAATTTACGTATTTCACTGTCTTTCATGATGTCTGAAATTAACGTCAGTTCGACGAATTTAAATTTAATTATCCTACAACCAATATTTTACCTTTTATGACCGGAATACGTCTACCCTCAGTCATTTCTGTTACCTCAGCCCCGTCACCTTATCCGCTGCAGATAGTCTTTCAGATGCTGCCTGCCGCGGGAAAGATGCGAGCGGACAGTGCCTGAGGGCATGCCGGTAATGGATTCTATATCCTTTATGGATTTGTCTTCCATATAGAAGAGAAGGATGACCGCCTTCTCTGTCTCGGAAAGTGCGCCGATGGCCATGTAGAGATCCTGGTGCCGGAAACGGGAGTCGGTGCAGGCGTCATCATCCGGCTTCCGTTCATGCGACGGGCCGAGAGGCTCGGAGTCATCCCTGGCAGAACGTGCCTTGAAGTCGTAGAAGCAGTTGTAGGCTATACGGAAAAGCCACGTGGAGAACTTGGAGCGGCCCTCGAACCTGGTGAATGACATGTAAGCCTTAAGCAGGGCCTCCTGTGCAAGGTCATCCGCACGTGACCGGTCTCCGCCGCACAGCACGCACAGGAACCTCCGCAGAGGTTCCTGCTCCTGCTCCACAAGCCTTATGAACTGTGCCTTGTCCACTTTTCAAGCTATTATCACTGTTCCACAGCCGCCCGGAATTCAGACGCGGCTGTCCGTGTCCGTTCCTGAAAGTATCCTTCTCGTCTTTTCCTTCTCAGCCCTGAGCCTCATCTCGTCAGCCTCGATCTCAGGAGTGAGCCAGCGTTTCCCTGCAAAGAAAGAGAACAGCATCCCTACTCCCGCCGCAAGGAGGATCCCTCCGCTGATGACCATCCCCTCAGGGTCATCATTCACGAAAAGCGCACATGCAAGCATGACTATCGCCACCACTGAGAGGACAACGCCCCAGGTCGCCCTGTTGATAAGTCTGAGTTTCAAGCTCTTGCTGCTTTTCTCGTCAGCAAACAGCGCAGGGTCTATCTCCTGTCCGTTCTCGACGGCCTTTGAAAGCACATCCATCTTCCTGTCTATGGCACGCTCTTTCTGCCTGAAAGTCACAGCCACAATCACCACCGGCATCACCACGCATACACCGGTGACAATAAGTACCGCAGTCCAGTCTATCATAACAATCAATAATTTAAACGGTTCATATCTTCCTTTCCCCTCGTATCGGGCACCGCCATGGACACTGCCTTTGGGGGAATCCGCATGTTTGACACCGGAGAAGAAGGAAATGTTGCAAAAAAATAATTATTTCAGGGAAAACGCATCACACAGGGGAGACATACCTCGTGCGGAACGACTCGCGGGCCTTCCGGAAATACAGTCTCAGCACGTCTTCCGGCAGGGAGCATGTGCGGACGAACGAACGGGTGTGTTCCGGGAACTTTGCAAGCGAAGTGGCAAGGAGCCATGCCACACCCATACGGACATAATACGGAGTGGCCCCGAGCACCGTACCGGCCTTGAGTCCGGAAAGCGAATATCCCGCCCCGGAGCGTATCAGGAAGCTCTCCGCGGACTGCGGCTCCCAGTCCACAGAGGCAGCACCACGCCTGCGTCTGTCCCCTATGGACACATATTCTGATGCTATCCTTCCGAAATCCAATGCATCTATCTTTTCGAACACTTTATCGAGCCACTCCGGACACAGAAAATGGCACATGGCCATGATAACAGCAAACCTCACCTCGAACTCCCGGCCGGAGCCCCACCATCTGTCAAGGAAGTCCCATACCGCTGCACGTACATCAGGTGCGGTGCAGGAAGTCCGGCCTCCCTTCCCGGACCCGGAGAGGCGGTCCCGCCGCATGACCCATTTGGAAGCACCGCAGACAGTATCACATACTGCCCAGTTGTCTATCCTCGGGATGAAACTTCCGAAACGGGAAAGCCGTTCATCAGACGGCAGTTTCACATAATCGAGCACAAGTCCCCAGACAGCTGTCTCCTCGTAATACAGTCCAGGGCCTGAGGTTTCGAGACGGTCCAGCAGCACGGATACGTCATCACGTGCCGCGAGCTCTTTCGCAATTTTCTTCATATCAGGGATATGCAGACCCAGGACCGGCACCCCCGGCAACGGATTCACAATCCTCAGATGGCCTTCCCTGTATGCAGGCCAGGAGGTGAAACGCTCTGGTATGTACGGTATAAGTATATCTTCAATCATGGTCAAAACAATAAAACAGGAAAGGAACATGTCGCGGGCCACAGGCCTGCTCCGGAAGCTTCTAAAATTCAATGCAATTTAAAAATTAAATTCATCGGATTCACGTCAGAATGTAAAAAAGGCAGGATTTCCCCATACTTTCAGTTTTGATTCAGAATCTGTAATGAATTTTGCATCAGAAAAAAATAAGGCCGAACATCCGGCCCCGGAAAGAAGAAAATACAAACAATCAAAAATCCTATCATCATGAAAAAGTTTTTTATCGCAGCAGCAGTATTCTTCGCAGGTATCGTTTCAGCAAGTGCAGGAAACCAGGAAAGGCCAACCACCGTGGACAAGCTCCCCGCAAGCGCACAGCAGTTTCTTTCACAGCATTTCAAGGACCTGACAGTGGCCTTCGTTGTAGAAGACCCGAAAATGGTCGGTTCAGAGTATGAGGTCACATATACCGACCGTACTGAAGTGGATTTCAACCCGCAGGGCGAATGGACAAGCGTCGAGCGCAAGTACAGCGCAGTACCGGCATCGGTAATCCCGCAGCAGATCGCTGATTACGTGGCCAAAAGCAACTTCCCTGACCAGTGGGTAAAGAAAATCGAGCGCAATGCCTACACATGGGAAATAGAGCTCAACGGAGGTCTGGAGATCAAGTTCGACAACCAGTTCAACGTGATCGGATACGATGACTGACGAAACGACATAGAGGATTTCTTCCGAAATGACAAAAAGAGGCTGGCTCAAAAGCATGAGTCAGCCTCTTTTTGTCCGCACATCCGGCTGGATGCTGCATGTGATTTATTTCCGGGCTACCGTGTCCTGGTGACAGTGTGCAGGACTTTGCCGTTCTTGTCAAGCATGTGCAGGTCGAGTTCATGCTCATCCGCCGTGATGAGGGAGTAGCCGGACTCGTTGCTGCAGAATACCGTACCGTCCACCGGCTGCACATCCTGGCGGCTGAGAGAGCCGGAAGTGTTCACCACATAGTCTATGTCGCAGCCGTCCTTGCGGATATGCTGGAATGTGTGGATGTGGCCGCAGAGGTACATGTCCACATTCCCGTACCGGCGGAGGACTGGATCCAGACGCTGCTGCATGTCGTTTCTCTCGCTCTCGCTCTTGTCCGTATAGGCATAGACAGGATGGTGTCCCACCACGAGCACCCAGTCCTCGTCAGCCCCTGAGAGGACCTTGTCCAGCCATTCGAGCTGCTCGGAGTAGTCGGACTTGGAGGCATCCGCATACTTGTCAGTCTCTTCACGGTATTTGTCTATCATAGGAGTGGTGTCAACCATGACTATGCGCACAGTCACGCCGTCCTCTTCCTTGACGAAAGTGTAGTACTTGGAAGGCATCTCCCAGCGGGCACTCACACCGGAGTATTCCACGACAGCGTCAGTGTTGCTCCTGTACTCATGGTTCCCGCAGATGGGATACCATGGAATCATAAGGTCCGGATGGCTGTAGATGAGCTCGTAATTGGTCATCCAGAGCGGGTCGGAGACACTCTGTACACCCTCGAAATGGTGTACATCCCCGGCCGCCACGACAAATTCTATGTCAATGGTCTCCGCCATGAGTCCCATAGTCTCTGCTATGGGCTTCTGGTCATAGTAGCCGTTGCGTCCAAGGTCGTTGGCCAGATAGAAATTCAGAGGTTTCTCGAGAGCCTTCCATTCGGCGGAATAGTCCGGACGGGAAGGGGCCACAGTGGATGTGCCGCAAGAGACGACAGCCATGGCAACGGCGAGAAATGGTATGAGATATCTTTTCTGCATTTTCCTGTATTTATTGGGGTTGACAGTTTACTCCGCGCCGCAGGCTCCGAAATAGCTCTGCACGGCAGGTGAAGTGTATGTGGTGCCGTTCACTGACAGTCCGGAGGCTGCGAAAAGCGGAGCCCTGTCGCCTGCAGTGTAAGCGCCTTCAAGAGCCGGGGAGCCGGAAACGAGGTGGAAATCCCATGAATCGTCCCATGAATAGAGAGACGGGTCCACATCCAGGTCATAGTTGACGAACATAGGGTCAAGCTCCTCCGCCTGCTCTGCATCAAGGGCCATGATACTGTGGGTATCGACATATTCCACATCGTATTCCTCATGGTTGAAAGCATATCCCTGATAAGGGTAAGTGACACCGGAGTATGTGAGTATGTCCCCGTCATCCTCATATTCGCCTGACCATACAATCGAACTTGCCGCAGTACCGGAAGCGTAGTAGTTGTAGTCTATCATGGAATTTGTCCTGTCATATCCGCCGTCCGGGTCTCCGAGCTGGTCAAGTGCAGGGGTGATAGCGCGGAACTTGCAGTTCACAAGGAGGTTGTTGAACACGCTCACACGGGCGTTCTCCTCGACATAGATGCTTCCGCCCTTCTCCCCGTCACGTCTCCAGCCGGAGCCGATGATGGTATTGTTATAAGCCTGGATAAGAGCCTGGCCGCGCACCTCGCTCTGGTCGGAGCTGGAGAGCTTCAGACCGTTGGTGTTGGGGCTGAACATGATGTTGCCGGCAACATCCACCTTGCACCCGGACTTCACGTTCACGGCCTCCGCACCGTCATAGCCGTTGGCGCTGAAGACATTGTTCGCGATGATTGCGTTCCCGCCCATCATGTAGATCCCGTCGGACCAGCCGTTGCGGATGATGCTGTTGGTAATGACATAACGGCCGTCCACATTGTTGGTGGTAATCTGCGGATATGCGTCATCTCCGGCCGTGTAATAGCCGTTCTCGGCAGCAGGAGACCCCTCGATCACCTGTCCGCCGGTATATTCTATTATGGTATGGTCGATGAGCATCTCCTCACATGTGGCCCCTGCCACGATACCGCCCCAGAGACCGGCGAAAGTATTCTCATAAGTCCTTTTGTCTTCGGCTACGGTAAGACGGACCGGATTCTCGGCAGTCCCGAGGCAATAGAGGTTGCCGTCCACGGTAAATTCTATGGCTACATGGTTCACACCCACTCCGGCGTCACTGAAAATTACTGTGACACCTTCTTCGATAGTGAGGCTCTCCCCTTCCGGGACAGTGATATGCCCGGTCACATTGACAGTGGAGCCGGCTTCCCAGACTCCGGACACGTTGCCGGAGACTCCTTCATCGGTCCCGTTGCCGGGAGTCTCTCCGCCTTCTTCAGTCTGGTCGTTGCCAGGGGTTTCCGGTGTTGTCTCTGTACAGGCAGCAAAAATGGACACTGCCAGTGTAATCATTAGGATGTTTTTGAGTTTCATACTGTTATGTTTTAAATATCAATTTATCATTGTTTAACGTCAGTTCGACGAATTTATGTTTATGTTTAACAATATTATCCTAAAAATCAATATTTTATCATTTATGACAGGATTTCTTACAGAAATCCTGTCTGTCCACCCCCAGTCACCTGACGGTGACAGCCCCGTCGGGGCATGCGCCTCCGCTTC
>JADILZ010000081.1 GCA_017695065.1 Candidatus Cryptobacteroides excrementipullorum | reverse complement strand
CCCTGATGGGCCCTGCTACAGAAATCCTGTTAGTCCACCCCCAGTCACCTGCGGCGACAGCCCCGGCGGGGCATGCGGCTCCGCTTCGCTCCGCCGGCACCTTCACTGCTTCGGTTTCCCTGACGGAAACCTCGCTGACGCTCCGGTGCGGCCCTGATGGGCCCTGCTACAGAAATCCTGTCTGTCTAAACCCCAGTCATTTCGAGACAGCCCCTTGTTAAGGGGCGCCACCCCCATCCTTCCCCCTCGCCGGGGGACCTGTCGCAGGCCACGGGCCTGCTCCTTAATAGGTAATTCGATGTAATTTAATGAATTAAATTCATCGAATTCACGTTATTTTAAATATGAGTTTGACGGACCGGTCCAGGAAATGCCTCAGATGTCGCTTATCCTGAACGGGTTATATGAGATGTCGGTGTCGAATGTGTCGGCACCTTCGTATTTCTTCACGGCCTTCACCACCGCATTGGTGACAGGAAGGATGACCACCTCGTATGCTGTCTTCAGGAATATCTGCAGCAGCATGAGCCTGAGCATCTCGTCTCCGGCCAGGCCCCAGAAGGCTATGGGGAAAAAGACCATGGAGTCCACGGTCTCCCCGCATACCGATGAGACAATAGCCCTGAGGGAGAATCGTCGGCCATGGGAGGCCACCTTCATCCTGCTCATGACATAGGCATTGACAGTGGAACCGGACAGAAACGCAAGGAGCGAAGCCACTGTCACCCTCGGGGCGAGCCCGAAGATATAGTCGAAGTGCTCCCCTCCGTCCCAGAAAGAGGCAGCAGGCAATATCCTGACAATCTGGGCCATGGCGACGACAAAGAAATTCATCGCAAATCCTGTCCAGATGACGAGCCTGGCCTTCCTGTAACCCCACACCTCGACGATGCAGTCATTCAGGATATATGATACGGGAAAAATGATCACCCCGCCGGTAAGGGTAAGCATACCGGCAGTGAAAATCTTCGTTTCAAACAGGTTGGATGCTATCAGGCATACATTGAACAGTATTGCCATGAGCACAAACGGAAGCGACAGCATTACACGCTGCCTACGGGGATGGGCCCCACTGATGGGATTTTCTTGCATTTTCTTGTTTTTTAGGTGGTTACCAAGCACACCGATAAATCCCGGCCACGGCTGCCGGTGCAGCCCTCGCCGGGGATGGGCGTCCTATTCGGCTGCAGCCTTGAGACGCTCGGCGTTTTCAGCTATCTGGAGCTGGTCGAGCACCTCCTGAATGTCACCGTCCATGAACACCGGAAGGTTGTACATCGTGTAGTTGATACGATGGTCTGTCACGCGAGACTGCGGGTAGTTGTACGTGCGGATCTTGGCCGAACGGTCGCCAGTGGACACCATTGTCTTGCGCTTCGCCGAAATCTCGTTAAGGTACTTCTCGTACTCCATGTTGTAAAGACGGGTACGGAGCTCCGCAAGTGCCTTGTCAAAGTTCTTGAGCTGAGATTTCTCATCCTGGCACTGTACCACAATCCCTGACGGGATATGGGTGAGCCGTATGGCTGAATATGTCGTGTTCACAGACTGGCCTCCCGGACCTGAAGAACAGAATGTATCCTTGCGTATATCGTTCATGTTCAGCTCAATATCAAATTCGTCCGCTTCCGGAAGCACTGCCACGGAAGCCGCTGAGGTGTGGACCCTGCCCTGAGTCTCTGTCTGAGGGACCCTCTGGACACGGTGTACTCCGGACTCATATTTGAGCACTCCATATACACCATCCCCTATTACCTTGAAAACTATCTCCTTGAATCCTCCGGCAGCACCTTCGGACTGGTGGGTCACCTCCATTTTCCATCCGCGGCGCTCAATGTACTTGGAATACATGCGGAACAGGTCTCCGGCAAAGATTGCAGCCTCGTCTCCGCCTGTGCCTCCACGGATCTCCATTATGGCGTTCTTGCTGTCCTGCGGATCAGCCGGGATAAGAAGCAGCTTTATCTCCTGCTCCATCTCCGGGAGCTTCGGTTCGAGCTCCGCCATCTCCATCTTTGCCATCTCGCGGAGTTCGTCATCCTTCTCGTTGGCTATGATGTCCTTAGCGGACTCATAGTCCATCACCATCTTCTTGTATTCCTGTCCAGCCTTGATGATAGGAGAAAGCTCCTTGTACTCCTTGTTAAGCTGCACATATTTCTTCATATCGGAAATCACCTCAGGGTCAGACAACTGAGCCTGAAGCGCATCATATCTGTCCTGTAATCCCAGGATCTTCTCCAAAAGTGAATTCTCTGCCATATCGTATTGTAAACCTTCTTTTTACTTTATTTCCTTCAGATAGCATCTCCTCCTCATGAAAAGCTCGTGGTCCCCGTACTTGTTCCACACGAATGCAGCCGAATTGGTCTCGATCTGAGGATTCGTGATCGCCCATTTGACCCCAGCCTCACGGTACTGGCGGGCCATGATATTGTGGAATACGGAAGAGACACCGGTATTCTGCCACTTTGGAGCGGCGCCGTTGATCATGAGGTCTATGGTGTCGAACTTCTTCAGGGCCTTGAGGAAATGCACCCATCCGAACGGGAACATCGACCCTTTGGCCTTCTGCAGGGCCACGGATATGCTCGGGAATGAGATCCCGAATGCCGCTATCTCCCCGTCCCCGTCCAGAAGGAAGCAGCACAGCCTCTTGTCCAGCAGGCCGATAGTCTGCTCCGCCTCTTCAGCTATCTCCTCGTCCGTGAAAGGGATGAAGTTATATACCGTCTCTGCAAAACTGTCATTGTATATCTGGAAGAACTTCCTCACAAGTGCCTTGTCCTTCTTCAGCGAATCAATGTCACCCTCCACCAGCTTGTACCTCTCCATGAGCCTGTCAGCTATCGCGACCATCTTCTCCGGCACGGGCTGGTCCGCCCTGAGCTTGTACTGGATCCAGTCGCACTCCTTTTCAAAGCCGAGAGCAGTCACAAGGTCGTTGTAGTAAGGATAGTTGTACAGGCAGTTGAAAGGAGGCACATTCTCATAGCCTTCCACCAACATGCCCTGCTTCCCGAGAGTGTTGTAGTAAAGAGGGCCGTGGATTTCCGTCATGCCCTGTTCCCTTGCCCAAGACTCCGCCGTGCCCAAAAGAAGCCTGGCTACCCCGATGTCGTTTATCGTGTCAAACCATCCGAACCTCGCGCGCTTCTTTCCGTACCGTTCGTTGTATCTCGGATTTATCATCCCGCAGATGCGCCCCACAACCTTCTTCCCGTCCATTACCATCCACATCCTGTGCTTGCAATAGCTGAGGGTGGAGACCGCGGTAAGGGATTTCACCTGGTCGGAATGGAGGGCAGGGACATATTGAGGACAGTCCCTGTACAGCTGGTCAGGGAATCCGACAAACTTCTTCAGATCTTTTTTCGACTGGACCTCGACTATACGGTAATCAGGCATAAATCAGCGGCTTTTAATTCGTTAAATATAATTGTAAAGGCATTGGCATAATTTACCGGGTGCAAAGGTAGTAAAATTTTCATCTTTAACAATGTCAGACACCACGGTACAGGAAAAGCGCTGCCGGCCGTCTTCAGGGACAGAAAGTCAGAGCCCGAGGATGCCCTTTATCGCCGCCTGCGCGCATACGCATCCGAAAACGGCAGGCAGATAGGAGATTGTCCCCACCTGAGACTTCTTGTTCCTGTCCTCGCACTCCACTATGGCGTCCCTGTCTGGAAGCTCTTCAGAGAACACGACCTGGAAACCTCTCCTTATCCCCATGTGCCTCAGACGCTTGCGCACAATGTAGGCCAACGGGCAATTATATGATTTCGAAATGTCAGCAAGTCTGACTTTCGTGGCGTCATATTTAGCCCCGGCCCCCATTGAAGACACATGCGGGATCCCGTGATCCACACAATATTTTATAAGGGCGAGCTTCGGTGCAAGCGTGTCTATGGCATCCACGATGAAATCCACCCTGTAACCTCCGAGCGCCGTTTCCACCATGTCTGCCTCAAGATATTCCTGAAGGACCGTCACCTCCAGTTCCGGATTTATATCCAGCAGCCTGGCTTTCAGCACCTCGCATTTCGGACGCCCGACCGTGGAATCAAGGGCGAGCAGCTGCCTGTTCTTGTTGGTCACCGACACTGTGTCGCTGTCCATTATGATAATGTGCCCGACTCCTGCCCGCACTATCATCTCGGCAGCATATCCGCCGACACCCCCGACACCTATCACCCCCACACAGGCCGAGGCGAGCCGCCCGATACCGGCTTCCCCGACAAGCATGAGGGTGCGTTCTTTCCAGTTTTCCATTGTCATTCATTTGAAAATGCGAAATTAAAAAATAATGCTGATTCCAATGCAGAGGATGTGATCTTTTCGTGCCCTCGGAAAATTCCATGACAGCATAAGCCCATGTGTATTATGACAAAAAAAGGGGCTGCCAAAATGAAAATTTTGATACAACCCCTTTAATATTATCAGCAAAATGCAAGGCATTAGCCCGAATTCCGGAAATAACGCCGCAGTTTGCGATTATGACTCATCGTCCCGAGCAAATCTATATTTTTCAGATGCCATCTACTCTGATGAAGATGTTCTCATACGGCTTGAGTCTGTATGACTTCACCTCTCCGCCCATGTCCTCGTCAAGGACATTGACAACCGTGAACGGAACCGGGTTACCGGATGCATCGAGCATCCGGAAATCAGCCTCACGGCCGTCCGTCTCTCTGAGATTAATCAGGACGGCATTATCTTCTGCGTGGGAAGGGACACATGAGGTCATGAGCACATTCCCTCCTTCAGGACGCAGGTATGAGAACGAACGGGCCTTGCCGTTTGTCTCGGAAGCCGGAGGTATCACCCTGGAGTACATCGGAATCCTGTTTCCCCAGCCGAAGCGTGAGGCTTCAGCGTTGGAGCAGCCGTCCTCTGAGGTCAGGGCGTATGTCCAGTTCAGTTCGCCTTCCTGCGATGCACGGAAGTTGGTAGTCCAGTAATTGTTCATCACCCATGAGAACACATGAGCCTTGTCATGCTTGTGTTCAAGCCTGTACGGATCGTTGAGTAGCTCTCCCATCATGAAAAGCGGAACAGCGTCGCAGCTGACAAGCACCTGGCCTTCGTCATTGCGTGCGGAGACAAAGTTCTGTACAGTGTTCCAGGCAGTAGCAGTGCGCGGAATCTGGTTCTCCCCTGCATTGACCACCCCACCGGGAACATCGAACGATAGTTTCGCGCCCTGCTTGCTGAACGGGAATGCGACATATATTCCGGACGGGTCTGTCTCAGGCAGCCTTCTCATGGAATAGCTCATCTCTATACGCTTAACATTGTTGAAAAGACGTACCTCGATACGCACCCCGTAACCAGGGTCGCAGCCGCGCGCCTTGCCTTCATAGAAGACACTGTTATATACCTTGCCTGCTGCAGTCCCGGTGAACTTCACGTCTTCAAGCCCGTGACGCGAGTATTTCTCGAAGACCTTTCGCTCCATCTGGTGACGGTCCCCCTCAAGTGACTCATAGATGAACCCTCCGAGGCTCCACTCCGAAGAACTGTCCACGAGTTCCTCTCCTGTGGACTTGTCCACCAGGGATGAAATACCACCCCTTGCCGGATCGAAAGTGATTCTGTACCAGCCGTTCTCCATAACATTGTCCTTGAGCTCCGGAGCAGCCGGAGTCTGTACATTCCCGTCTTCAAGGACAATCTCATAGGTCTTGTATCCGAGAGCCGGCACATTGTCGGCCCAAATGGCATAGTACCTGCCTTCGCTGCGGGAACGCAAAGGCTGCACGTCAAGCGCATGCCCTTCCTCATCCACTATGCTGAAAGCCCTGTCTCGCGGAATTATCTCAAAATCAATATATACCGTAGCAAGGGCAGACCTGTCCCATCCTGCAGGATTGAAGAATGTCAGTGTAGGACGCGAAGATCTGTACAGGCCTCCCTGGAGACGTCCTATAGCTGTCTCATACATCATCTGGGTGCTCTTGAGGGCCTCCCATACGTATGACCCTTTCTCAGCCCACTGGACCTGGGAGTTTTCGCAGGCAGGGTCCCATATACTTTCCGAAGCGCCGAAAGTGTGCTCATCGTAGAACAGCAGATTCTCGTGTATGCGCCTCAACTCGTCGCGTGTGGACGGGATATAACTGTCACCGCCGAGAGCGGACATCGAAAGCATGCCTTCCACGGTGACCATGTCCGACTGGGTCTTTCTGGAAGCGGCGGTCTCCCGCGCAGCAGAACCGAAGCCGTCTGTCCACCAGTCAGGATATGCCGCACGGTATACCGGGAGATTTTCCGAATATTCCTCGTCTATCCTCTGGAGGAATTCATGTGCGGTTGCACTCCTGAGCTTAGGCCATGCATAGTGCTCGTTCCAGTCCCTGATGAGCTCGCACTCCTTTTTGGATGGAGGAGAGTTGTCAGTGGAATAACCTGAATACTGCACGGCTATCAGAGGGAACTCGTATCCGCGCCCGAGCAGGGAACCTATATAGGAGAATACCCCGTTCTCAAAACTGTCCATGTCTCCGCGGTCAATTCCCCAGGAATTCCCGGTCATGTAATGGTCAGCCCTGAATGACAGGAGGCTCTTCCCGGAAGGTGACTCCCATTTGTACAGCATAGGACGGTCGAACGGAATGTCAGCCCTGTGTCCGTTTGAACCCATGGTGATGTATTTCACACCGATGTCCGGCAGATAGTCCGCAAGACACCAGGCCACGCCGTTAACATCATTCTGCATGGCAGTAGTCACAGGGATCCCGAGTTCATGGAAACGGGCCACAGGCTCAAGGTAAGCCTTGTAGTTGTTCTCGCCGGAAAGCTCCGACATGTTGAAGAACATCGCCGTCACCTCAATCTGCCCGTTCTTCACGAAATGGAGGAACTTGTCCACCTGCTCTTTCGGACGGATTCTCAGCCACTCCCTCACGGCCCATGACGCCTCGCAGGTCCAGCGGAAACGGGAATCATCCGGATAATTCTCCGTAGCCTCACAATACTCTATCGCGTAGTCTATATACCGGAGATGCTCGGTCAGGATTTCTGTCTGTGGCTTGGTGTAACCTATGTCAGTGTGCGTATGCTGCACCAGATATACGGTCCAGCGGTAAGCCGGGCTGATAACGGCCGATGCAGTCTGCACCTCACGTCCGGACTTCACGGCAAACTCCACAGTCTTGCCGTCATAGCCCTCGGGGATTCCAGCCTCTATGCTGTTCAGTCCAGGGGAAAGAGAAATGCGGCCACCTTCCCTGCCTCCGTCATAAGTCCATTCAACCTGACGGGACTTCCTGTCCCAGTTTACAATCTGGAGGGTGACAGGATGCAGAAGCTCATCCTGTGAATCCCCATAGACAAGCGCAGGTGCGGAGCTCGCGGACATCAGGGACACGCCCCCTCCAGGCTTGCACAATGCCACGGCATCAGAGGACTCGAGCCTTATGTCATCCAGAACAGCCCAACTGCCTGAAAGTGTGCGGATCATCAGAGTGTTGTCACCCTTGCGCAGAGTGCCTGAAGGGATGTCCACACTCACGGAAAGCCCCTTCGATGACGTCTGATGGTTGTCAAGATAATCCTGGTTGGAACCTGACGGAGTCTGGACTTCAGTCCTGAAACCGTTGAGGCTCACCTCCATACGGGGAGCGGCATAGGTATGGACCTCAACGAAATCCATGACGAGCCGAAGACTGGCTCCTGACGCGTCGTCCTGCGTCCCGAAATGGACAAGGATGCTTCCGTTGGGGTTGCCGGCCCAGCTGTCGGAAGGTCCGGGAATCACGAAGGGGATGTCTGAAGCATCACTCTGCCCTACGGTATAAAGGGCAGTAGCACCGGGAAAATGGTCTTTCACACCACTGTACGGTTTGCCGTACAAGGCGAATTCAGCCTCTTTCCCGTCCTTTCTGCCGATCTGCCACACAGTCTCGGGCAGAGGGCCGGCCATCAGTCCGGAAGACAGCAGCACTGCCGCTGCGGACAAAAGAAATGGTCTCGATCTGTTGTTCATGTCTTATTGGTTATAAAATTAAATACGGATGCCGTCCGGGAACAGTAATCCGGACGGCATACACCTGTTTCGGTATCAGTCCACATCAATCCATGTCACATCTGACAGTTCTGCGACATGGTTTCCGGTCTCGTCAGTGATCGATGTACCAGCATTGAGGTCCAGAGGCCAGTATGCCATAAGCCCGTCCTCAGTACCTGCGAAATCACAGGCCACATCAGCTGCAACTTCATCCGCAGTGCGCACATCTTCCCATATAGAAACGTTCTGGATATCGCCGCGCCAGTAACGGTCATTGTAGGAAGGAGCCGTACCGGCCTGAAGATCAGTGGTGGATGCCACCATGGTCCCGCAATTTGCCACTGTGGATACAAGGTCTCCGTCCACATAGAAATTCATGTCTCCGCCAGCCTCGTATGTAGCGGCGATATGGTACCATCTGTTGAGTTCCATGGTAAGCACAGTACCTCCGGCCCATCCGCCGTTGTTGATATAGAACTGGAGCTGGTTGTCATTGTTGCGTATCATGCATCCGCCATTGGAAGACTCGCAGGAAATCACATTCTGGTCTCCGGATGCGAACTCCGTACATCTGATTCTCATCTCAATAGTGAACGCATCCTCAAGACCCCACTGCGAAGCCGGGCCGAGGTTCATCTTGGACCCGAGTCCGAAATGAGGGATGCCGGCTTTGACAATATTGGAATTGAAAGCGTCTATCGCGGCCTGAAGGAGCTCGGCTGCATTGGTGTATGCCTCCTCCCTGCCCGTATTGTCCATTATGAAATACGCCTGGTCGATCCTTGCCTGAAGGGCATCCTTGGAGCCCGGTGCTATATTCCCCAGCTCGACACCCTCCTCTGTGGTGGCAATCAGATTCTCGGCACTATGTATAAGTTCCACAAGCGCCGCCTGTGCATCTGACATACTGTCATTGTCCGTACACGAGACTGTGAGCAGACCGGTGCACAATAGTATGAAGAAACTTTTCAATATCGTTTTCATTGTGATATCAATCATTTAAAAATCAATAACCTGGATTCTGTCCGAGTGTAGTCCAGTCAGGCATGCCGTCGAACTGGGACTGAGGAATAGGACGCAGTTCGTGATAAGACTGGTAATATGGAGCCGCATCCGGATTGTAGAGCTTTACCCTCTCCTCGAGCTTCCCGAGACGCTTGAGGTCAAAACGGCGCTGCCACTCTCCTGCAAGCTCCCTTGCACGTTCCTCAAGGATGAAGTCCACAGTCATGTCCTCTGCGGTGACTGTCATCTCGCGTCTCCATTCTTCATTCTGTGCCGGGTCAGAGGAATCCTGGCGGATAGCCCTCTCCCGGATAGCCATTATGTCATCCGCAGCAGCCTGGAGATCCGGACTTTCCTTCCTGATATTGGCCTCAGCCCTTATCAGATACAGTTCGGCAAGTCTCATTACAGGATAGGAACGGTCAGAAAGTGTGGACATGTTTCCAGGCCTTGTATGGTCGTAGAACTTGGTCATGCCGATAAATGTCCAGCGGTCCTGAGGAATTCCGGAAGCATCATACATGTCGTTCCTGTCGAAGAACGTATAGCATGTCTTCATTCGTTGACGCTGAGCCTCGCTGAGGACATCAGGACAGCAGAACAGAGCCGTGTCCACATATTCGCGCCACTGGTTGTCAGGGAACTTAGAGCGATCGTCGGCCGGGTCGTTGTAATACCATACGGTCTGGTGAAGGTCTATCCAGCGGAGGTCGGCCTCCCTGTTGAAATTGTCTATGTAATAAAGTGACGGAATGGCCTGGCATCCGCCGTAGCCTGTCCACTCAAGCATGGTCTGGACACCCGGGAAACGGTCGATGTACATCGCATACCACTGCCAGTAGAAGTTGTTCTGGGCGTAGGACTCGTCATTGGTGAAGTTGGTTGTCCAGATGAACTCGTCATTGGTCTGGTCATCTGCCCAGAGATCCTTCAGTGACGGAGTAAGCTCAAACCCGTAAGGGCCGTCTATAACCTCGCTTGCCATCCTGATAGCATCGTCGAACTGCTCATGATAGAGATACATCCTTGCAAGGAAAGCCTTGGCAGCAGGCATGTCTATCCTGCCTGCCTCAGAGTCGCTGATACGCTCGTCAGGGAGCATTCCGCCGTTCACCACCTGCTCGAGGCCACCTATTATCTCACGGTAGAAATCCTCGCGGGTCGAACGTCTGGCTTCGCTTCCCTCCGTCTCGCCAGTGGACATCGGAAGGTACGAATCTCCCCAGGTCTCGGTAATGATCCACAGGAACATGGACCTCATCACCATCATCTCGGCCTTGTAGCGCTGTTTCTCGGACTCGTCCTCGAAAGGTGTGTCATCTATGCTCTCCATGAACATGTTGATGTTTGCGAGAGCTTTGTAACAGTGATTCCAGAGCCATTCTACGTTGCCGTTGTTGGCATCAAGCCCGTAATAGTCGCAAAGACCGGTATCGCCCTGGTTCTTGCCCCTGAGGAAAATGTCTGTACCCAGCTCCGTCATAAGAGGGAACGGGCTTTCCCCGTACAAGTTGTTAATCTTGGTATAGGACTGATAGACAAATGCCTTGAGTCCGTTCTCCTCGTTGAAAATATCCGTTGTGGAGCCGTATGATTCCTCATCCAGGAAAGAACATGAGGAAAGTCCGCAGAGCGCCGCAATGGAAAGGAGTATATATTTCTTTTTCATATCCAGAAACTGTAAAATTAACTAAAACTGAAGATTGACTCCGAACATATAGTAAGACTCCCACCATGAGATCGCTCCCTGGTCACGGAACTGGCTGTATCCCCACGGATCGTTCATGGTGATATAGAAACGGGTCTTCTTCACCACCTTGCCCATCCATTTCTCAGGAAGGGTGTATCCGACAGTGATATTTCTGATGTTCACATAGTCGTTGTCATAGTATCCGGTTGCGTCAAGATAGCGGATGGACTGCCCCTCCACAGGACGTGGGTGACGGTTGGACGGATTCTCCGGTGTCCAGTAGTCAATCTTGTATGTGTTCCAGCGCCCGAGCTCAGTTGCCCATCCGCTCGTACTCCTGCTGTCATAGGCCAAAGCTCCGAACTCGCCGTAGAAATCCACAGAGAAATCCAGGTTCTTCCACTGTCCGCTGACTGACAGGGATGCCACGAAATCAGGTCTTGTAGTGCCGAGGATAGTACGGTCATCACCGTCAATCACCCCGTTACCGTCCAGGTCGGCCACCTTCACCTCACCAGGTTTCTGCCCGTAGATGGCAGCAAGGTCAGCCTCGTCCTCCTGCCAGATACCCACCTGCTTGTAGTTGTAGTGGACACCGTTCACAGGATAGCCGACGAAGAGGTTGTTGTTCAGATCCTGCTTCATGTCCGGATCCTGCAGGCGGAGGAGTTCCTCCTTGTTATGATAGAGGGAAGCCGAAAGATTCAATGAGAAATCCTTTGTAGATACCGGGACACCTGACAGTGAAAGCTCCCATCCGCGGTTCCTCGTATCCCCGATATTTGTCCAGGCACGGTTGAAGCCAGTAGTATAAGGAAGCACCTTCACATAAAGGAGGTCATAGCTACGGGAGTCGTACCACTCGAAGGTACCGGAAAGCCTTCCGTCGAAGAAACCGAAATCGAGTCCGATGTCGAGCATCTTGTTCCTCTCCCATCCAAGGTCAGGCGTAGGTCTGGTTTCAGGCTCAAGACCAGGAAGATGGGTTTCACCTCCGTGGCCGAAATTGGCGTATGTGCCATAAAGGGTACCCAAAGTCGCGTATGCGGCGATAGAGTAGTTTCCGGTCATACCGTAACTTGCACGGAGTTTCAGGTCAGAGATCCAGTCGGCATTGTCCTCGACGAATGACTCCTCGGAGATTCTCCATGCCACGGCACCGGACGGGAAGAACGCCCACTTGTTGCCGGCAGAAAGCTGCGATGCACCGTCCTCACGGAATGACGCAGTAACGATATACCTGTCATCGTATGAATACTGCACCCTTCCTATGGCGGACATCATCTGGGTACGGACGAAACTTGAACTGATGGACTTGGAGTCTGTGAGCCTGCTCATGTTGTACCAGAGATATGCAGGAGATTCCTGGTCTTTTCCGGACATGGAGGAATTCACGGTCTGCCTGTTCTGCATCTCGAACACGGCCGACAGGTCAAGGCTGTGCTTCCCGAAGTCACGCTTGTACTGGAGCACGTTGTTCCACACCCAGTCTGTCTTCCTGTTGTTAGCCATTCCGGCCACATTCCTGTCATCCGTATAGCTGACACTTCTGTCATCATAGTAGTATCCGTTGGAGTGGAATGCAGGGGTATATGCGAAGTTGGTGTTGAATGTGAGCCCCTTGCAGATGTCCACCTGGGCGAAAAGCCTGAAATACAGCTTCCACTCGTCCGTCCTGTTCTCATAGACACCCTCCTTCTCGTTCATGTAAGGGTTCTTCACGAACGGGTCACCGAACGGATATTCGTTATATGTCCCGTCATCGTTGTATTTCCTGGTCAGAGGCGACATGTGGAGGAAACTGCCGAACATGTCGGGCTTGTCCTTGTTGATGCTGTAGTACGCCCTGTTGGAGATTCCGACCTTCAGGAAAGGAAGAACCTGGTGGGTCAGGTCGGTAGTGAGGTAGAAATAGTCCCTCTTGTCACCCTTGTACCTTTCTTCGTTGTTCTGATAGCTGAGGGAAATCTTGTACTGGGTCTTGTCCGTACCGGAAGCAATGGTCACATTGTGGTTGTGCCACAGGCGTTTCTTGGTGAAATACGGGCCCATCCAGTCTGTGTTCATCCCGTTGTTCATGTTGGTGATCTCCTCTCCGAAGAAGGCCACGCTGTCATCCTCAGGAGAAGACCAGGTCCCGGCTGCACGGCTCGCCTCGCGCTGGAAGGCGATGTACTCGTCCGCATCCATGACATCGAGAGTACCCCAGTTGTTGACTCCCATGCCGACGAAACCGTCGTAAGTCACGCGTGTCTCGCCTTTCTTGGCCTGTTTGGTGGTCACGAGGATCACACCGTTGGCTCCTCTGGCACCATAGATGGCAGTCGATGAGGCATCCTTCAGGACATCGATGGACTCGATGTCAGACGGGTTGATTGATGAAAGGGTCTCGTCATAAGGGATACCGTCCAGGACGATGAGAGGGTCATTGCTCGCATTGGTGGAACGAGTTCCCCTGATCCTGATCGACCCGCCGTCCAGTCGTATTCCGGCCACGCCCACAAGACTGGTAGTGAGGTCATAGGCAGGAATGCGTTCGATCTTGTCCGCTGACACAGAAGACACAGACCCGGTGATATCCTTCCTTTTCATAGTGGTATAACCGGTCACGACGACATCCTCAAGACCGATGATGTCATCCTTCATGACCACGTCCACCACGGAACGGTGCCCCACTTTCTGTGTTACTGTAAGCATACCCAGACATGAGAATTCAAGTTCAGACTCAGGGCCGGCGACGTCTATTGAATAAACACCGGACTCGTCTGTCAGAGCGCCCGTCTCCGTACCGACGACCATGACGGCGACCCCGGGCAACGGCTTGCCATAAGAATCCTTCACTGTACCGGTGACCTTGTCACCGCCGGCAGCGGATACCGGCAGGACCGACACGGCAAGGAAAAGGGATAAGACGCAGAGTAACTGTCCGATCCTTCTTACCCCCTGATTGAATTTTCCCAGCTCTCGAAGCGGCTGGAAGGGTTGAAAATGACTGTCCATATTAATCGGTTTTAGTTTAATGTTAAACTTAGTCTGATTGTTTATACATGGTATGCCGCAAATATAGCAATAAAATCAAAAAAGTTGCCGCATACGTTAAAAATATTTCGATATTTGTAGATATATTTATTTTGATGTTTGACCTTTATTGATTGCAAGACAATGAAAACACTGAAACTTCTACTCTGCCTTGCCTGTCTGGCGGCTCTCCAGCCGCTGTGCCGGGCGGATGGCACGGCCACCGGTGTGGAGAACGTGCTGGTAATCTTCAAGACACACCTCGACATAGGGTTCACGGGACTCAGCTCGGAAGTACGTCAGACCTATGTGGACGAATTCATCCCGAAAGCCATAGAGACCGCACAGGAACTCAGCTCCGAAGGAGGGGACGCCAGATATGTCTGGACTACCGGGGCATGGCTTATCGACACCTATATGAAACAGGCATCGCCGGAAGCCGTATCCGGCCTCGAAGCCGCCATAAGACGCGGGGACATAGTCTGGAACGGGGTGCCATATACGGTAGAGTCCGAGAGCATGGGACGGGACCTGTTCCGCGAGATGCTCGGCCTGTCCGCCTCGCTGGACAGCAAATATGGGAAAAAGACCATAGCGGCCAAGATGACCGATGTCCCCGGACACACAAGGAGCATAGTCCCGCTTCTGAGTGACGCGGGGATACGGCTTCTGCATGTAGGGGTGAACTCGGCCGTGGCAGTGCCGGAAGTCCCGCCGGTGTGCAGGTGGAGCGACCCGGTGAGCGGCAAGTCCGTCATACTCATGTACCAGAGCGGATACGGCGATGACATGATACTCCCTGACGGGAAGACAGCCGTTTCCATCAACTTCACAGGAGACAACCACGGACCGCACACGGCACAGCAGGTAAAGGAGATATTCGCAAGACTGAAAGGGAAATACCCGAATGCAACACTGAAAGCCACATCCCTTAACGAAGTGGCGCAGGTCCTCTCCGGAATGGAAGGGAGCCTGCCTGAAGTATCCTCCGAAATCGGTGACACATGGATATACGGCTACGGAAGCTCTCCGCTGAGAATGAAGAAGTTCCGTGCACTTTCACGGCTGTTCTCATCCTGGCTGGAGGAAGGCAGGATAGAGAGCGGCTCCCAGATGGCCGTGGACTTTGCCACCGCACTTGGACTCGTGGCAGAGCATACATGGGGGCTCGATGTGAAGACCCATCTGCGCCACTGGGACACATATGGCTATGACAGCTTCTCAGCTGCCAGGGACCTGCCTGAGTTCAGGAAGATGGAGGCGTCATGGAAGGAGCAGGACGATTACATAGACACAGCCATATCGCTTCTGCCCGCCGGACTCCAGCAGGAGGCAAAAGAGGCCGTACAGGAAGCTAAGACAGTCAATATGGACACCCCGAAGGACAGCAGGCCGCGCTTCGAGCCGGACAGCTGCGGAACATACAGGATGGAATACCGCGGTCTCGGCTGCTCCATCGGAGAGATTTCCTACCAGAGCTATTCCGAGCAGGACTACATACAGTTCCGGGATGCCTACCTTATAAGTCACGTGCAGTGGGCCGTGGAGGACAACGGAAAGCCCGGGCTCCAGGAAAGTCCTGCCAGGAGCGCGACCCTCACTGCGACCGCGGACAGATGCTGGAAAGACAGTCGCGGCAGGACGGTCTGCGACCTCTCGTTCCCTGAAGACGGACGGGTGGACAGCCGTGTACTCCCCTCTGCAGTGCAGACAAGCTGCAGGGTCTCTGACGGAGGCAGGAGCGTGGAACTGGAAGTCCGTATCTCAGGAAAGCCTGCCAACAGGATGCCTGAAGCATACTGGCTCACATTCCGTCCGGAAGACCTCACCGGCGTGGTGGCAGAAAAGACCGGAGAGCCTGTCGATCTTCTCGATGTCGTCCCTGGCGGCAACAGACAGATGCACGGTATAGACAGATATGTGGATATGGTCACCTCCAAGGGGACAATAAGGGTGTGGTCTCCGGACGCCCCTCTGGCAGTCATCGGGGAAAGGAACGGTATCGGTTTCTCCAAAGACAAGCCTGAGATGGACAAAGGAGTGCATTTCTGTCTCTATGACAACCTCTGGGGCACCAACTTCTCCATGTGGTGGGAAGGCAGCATATCATACAGGTTCAGAATAGAGTTCATGCCTGAATGAGGGCCTGTCGTCTTCCCGTCCGGCTACCTGCCGGACAGGTCGAATGACTGCACTACTTTCCCGTCTTCAAGCCGGCAGAGAGTCCATCCGGACTCTCCCGGCTTTTCTTTCAGACGCCAGTTGAGGGAAGGATCCCGCAAGAGTTTCC
>JADILZ010000080.1 GCA_017695065.1 Candidatus Cryptobacteroides excrementipullorum | reverse complement strand
CCTGCCCAGCAGGAATCTAAGCGATGCCCTTATCGCATCATCATCGTCAACAATCAGTATCATAATGTCACGGTTTCAGTAGGTTGATGGGAACGACATACACTCCGTCCTCTCTTCGGTAAGAGCTGCCGACGGCAGTCAGTACCATTAAGAACGAGGGCGCTTTTTCATTGCTCTTTTCCTCAAGTTTTGCTTTCAGCGTCTTAAGTGAATCGGCACCGGCCTCGATCAGCTCGTCTCCGCCCAGTTTGATCTCCACGGCTCCCCAGCGTCCGTCGTCAAGATGTATGACGGCATCGCATTCCAGTCCGGTGTTGTCCCTGTAGTGCAGCACCTCTCCGCCAAGGGTCTCCGCATATATTCTGAGGTCGCGCACGGCCATATCCTCAAAGAACAGCCCCAGGCTTTCAAGATCTCTGAGCAGGTCTTCCGGCATGACACCCAAGGCCCTGCATGCGATGGATGTGTCTACAAAATGCCGTGTGGGAGTCGAGCGTATGGAGGTCTTGGAGCGGATGTCGGGATTCCACGCAGCCATGTCCTCGATGATGTACAGGTCCTTTAAGGCTTCCAGATAGTCGTCAAAGGTCTTGGGATCCATTGTCCTTTCGTTGCTCTGGCGTACATCTGCGATGATGGTCGATATTGCGGCTTCTGTCGAGATATGACGGGCGTAGCTTCTTACGATCATTCTCAGCACTTCCGGTTTCTTGTTGCGGAAACGCTCGTTCCCGCAGTCCTCGAACACAAAAAGTCCGTTCCAATAATTTTTGGTTATCTCTATGGCGATATCTTTAGAAGCCAGCACGGACACCGGCCAGCCGCCACGGCAGATCAGATGAGCGATATTCTCCAGAGACGCATCCTGATTCAAGTCCCATACGGAAGCGGCATCGCCGTTGAACAGCCCCTGCAGTGAGACCGTTCCTTTTGACTCTTTTGATTCCCACAGACTCATCGGGCGCATTCTCACGGGAGTGATTCTTCCGGCTCCGCTGTGATGTACCTCGGTCTTGTCCGCAGGAGTGGAGCTTCCGGTCAGAATATATTTGCCGAATTCGTATTTGAAATCCAGGTCGTCCTTGACTTGATTCCAGATATCAGGGGCTTTCTGCCATTCGTCTATCAGCCTGGGACATTCTCCGTTGAGCACCGCTTTGGGATTCATCCGCGCCATAGCGATGGCCTGTTTCGTGTTCAGCTTTATGAAACTCTTCTGGTAAAACATACATGTGGTGGTCTTGCCGCAGAACTTCGGGCCGGCCACGACGATTGCCCCGGAGGTTCTCAGCTTAAGTTCTATCTCCTTTTCGATAAGGCGGCTGTAATACATAGGGAATGTTTTATAATCCATTGCAAAGATAGAAATTCCTATGATTTTCAGTATAAAATTCCCAAGATTTTCAATGAAAAATTCCCAAGATTTTCAATCGTGGGCTGAGCGGAGGTTCGGTCAGGTGTCCGCAGAGGGGTGTCCGATATCGGACACCTGTACGGAAATGAACGGACGCTATTGAGGGTAAAATATTGATAGATAGCATAGTATGATGCTGGCACGGGGATTGTCCGGCCATTATATAAAAGGTATAATATAGAGCGATATGAAATTAGGATTATACTTCAGACAGGCGTGGTACAACCTCCGGGTGAACCGGGTGTACAGCGCGGTGTTCATCGCCGGAACGGCGGTGTCGGTCGCACTGGTGATGGCTTTCCTGACCGTGCTTTCTTCCAGGGTGGTCAATACCGTGCCGGAGACGCATCGGGACAGGATGCTGAGTGTCAGCCATCTGTTATATAAGGGAGATATGGGAACGCTGGGCTTCGGAGTGTCGGCTGAGTTCGGAAAGCGTTTCCTGGACAGTCTGCCCGGAGTGGAGTGCTGGACAGCAATGGCTCCGGGACATTTTATGGAAGGTCCGCTCACATTGAGGGATGCCGCCGGTATAAGCTGCAAGGCATTTACCCGTTTCGTGGACCGGAACTTCTGGAGGGTCTTCGATTTTCAGTTTATCGCTGGCAGACCCTTGTCGGAAAGCGGTATGCACGGCAGTGCAGCCGAGCTGGTGGTCTCCGAATCGATAGCACGCCGTCTTGCCGGAAAGTCGGATGCGGTGGGTAAGGAGGTGTACTGGGACGGCCAGTTGTTCCGGATATGCGGAGTGGTCAGGGATGTGCCCATAAGCGCGTCTGCGGCTTTTGCCGAGGCTTGGATGCCTTTGGACGAGTACGACATCAACATGTCGTGGCTCGGACGGATGTTTTTCGGAAATGTCAGTTTTCTGGGGAACGGACCCATATATATTCTGGCTGACGACAGGGCCTCGTTCCGTAAAATCAGGTCGGGGATTGAGGACCGCCTGGAGATATTCAACCATACCGATGACAGCGGCTCGGAACTGAGCCTGCCCCGGGGAGTACCGTCGTATGTGGAAAGTATGTTCGTACAGTTTGACAGTCATGGCAACAGTCAGCCTGTTAGGCCTTATATCTGGATGAGCGTCGGTGTGCTGCTGCTTATCCTGCTGGTGCCGCTTTTCAATCTCTCCGGCATGGTGACTTCTCGGATGGAGGCCCGCCTGACCGAATTCGGCACCCGCAAGGCCTTCGGTGCCCGGGGCGGCTCGATCCTCTCGCAGATAGCCTGGGAAAATCTGCTGCTGACACTTATCGGCGGAGTGCTGGGACTGGTGCTGTCATGGCTGCTGCTGGAGGTGTTCTCCCGTCAGCTCAGCATGTTGGTTCCGACCGGCGGATGGATGCCGGGCGCGGCGGGCTACGGGACTCCCGAGGCAGGGTATTTTGATTTCAGAGATTTCTACAACATATACCTGGGGACTGCGCTGCTTCTTGTCATAGTGGTGCTCAATGTGCTGTCAGCCCTGCTGCCTGCCCGCAGAGTCATCCGGCATCCGATAACCGAATCGTTGAACTATAAAAAATAGCGTGCTATGATAAGGCAGATATTCAAACAGATATGGTTTTACCGCCGGGGCAGTGCCTGGCTGTTTGCGGAGCTTCTTGTAATCGCTGTCGTGTCGTGGTTTGTAGTCAACCGGATATGGAATGTCCAGTACAGGATTCACGCCATACCCGACGGCATAGACTATGACGGGGTGTATGTGCTTTCTCTCGATGAGCTGTATCCCGGTCAATATGGCTATGACAGCACCTACGATACGGACGAGGCCCGTATGGAGAACTTTTTCCGGGTAGGTGACAGGCTGCGTCAGATGCCTCAGATACAGAGTCAGGCCCCGATAAGTATGACTCCATGCCTGGGCGGCAGAGGTGTGATGACAATATTCCTGGACAGTGTTACGATGGTGAATACAGCTGTGATTCAGAGAATCTGCGGGGCGGAGGACTTTCGGTTACTAGGATACAGGGTACTGCTGCCTGAGGACGGAGAACTTGTGGATGAACCAAATACGATACTTATTTCCGAAGATCTGGCCATGACGCTGTTCCCTG
>JADILZ010000079.1 GCA_017695065.1 Candidatus Cryptobacteroides excrementipullorum | reverse complement strand
CGCATGGACCAGCCTCAATAACGGTGCATGGAATGTTCTTTCCATCGGCACCGAAAACGGAAGTCATTCCGATTTTCTTTCCAATTAATCCAGGCATTGGTTTGTTTAATTAATTGTTTATTAATGCTTTACGTCCCGCTATACATTTTTGCGGGCTGCAAATATACGATTAATTTTCTAATTTTCAATACTTTGGAATGAATTTTTATTTCTTCCGGCCAAAACAGGGCTACTGGCCCGCTGAATGATATTCTGTCCCGGCACAGTCGGCTGGACCGGGAGAGCGCAAAAACAATTAATTCCTTGACACTCTGAAAAATACTAACAGCCACACTCCACAGGTCAAATTTTCTGAAAAGATCTATTGAATTTACTTCCGACAAAAGCGATATTTGCAGCAGGAAATCGACAGGAGAAAGAGAATGGACATGCGGGGAGAGAGTCGGGAATACTACCATATATGCACTGAAGGCCTTGAAAAGAAACTCCTTTTCAGAGACAGGAGAGACTACATATACGGAATGAACAGCATACCGGTATGTGCCCTGAAATTCAATGTGTCGGTACTGGCGTTCTGCCTGATGGACAACCATGTGCACTTCATCACCGAGGGAAGATACGAAGAATGCTCGGCATTTATCAACGAATACAAGAGACGATGCAGCCAGAGACTGAGATCGAAGTACAGCGAGGTCCAGGCCCTCCACGACCTGAAAGTATCCATACACCATATCGACAGTGAAGAATATCTCCTGTCATCTGTAGCATACGTGCTGAGGAATCCGTTCAGCACCGGGTCCAAATGTCTTCCTTTCCATTATGAATGGTGTTCGGCGGGACTGTATTTCAGGGCAGGTCAGAAGCATCGGTCCGCAGGGGAAAAGCAGCTTGCCGACCTGCCAGGATACATTATGGAGCGGAGGCTGCAGATGCGGCGTATCATGCTTCCTGGCCACTATGTCATCAATGATGAAGACATGATTGTGCCGGAGTGCTATGTCGAAATACCGGCTGTGGAGAAAGTCTTCGCTTCGCCAAAAAGATTCCTGTACCATATGTCACGTAACCTTGACCGTGAAATGAAGCTTTCCATGGGCGCATCAGGAAAAATTTCTTTTGATGACAGGGAGATGAAGACCGCCATGCTGCAGATATGCTCTGCTGAATTCAATGTGGACAGCCCCGACAGGCTGCACATGGTAGACAAATGCAGGCTGATGATAATGATGAGGAAACGATACGGCGCATCTGCAAAGCAGCTCGCCAGGCTGACAGGCATCAGTTCCGGATTCCTTGAACAGCTTCTGCAGTGACTGCACATGGCGTCTCCCAGCTGACGCAACCCTGCCTTCATATTTCCGGGAACACACCCCGGGCGCATCGCAGGACAAAGTCAACCTGCCGGCAGCATCATGAGCCTCCTTTCCGGGAACACACCCCGGAATCTTTGCTGAACATAGCAGACCGACAGATTTAAACACAGCCTAATTTATGGATTATCAACACATTAGTATCAATATCATTCTCCCGGTCCCCTTTCTGATATTGGGACCGGGAGAACAACATCAAAGACAAGTGGCTAAAAACTAAGCAATTACATAGAACAGAACTCCGCCGGACAAAGGATGTGATATCATTCAGCAATGCCACGGCAGGAAAACATCAGGGTCCGGACCAGCCAAAACGCAGGAAGAAGTGACGGCAAACAGTCAAAAATCTGTAGTTTTACAGAAGATTCTGCGTCTATTATGATGGAAAGGCCCATCAGGGCCGCACCGGAACGTCAGCGAGGTTTCCGTCAGGGAAACCGAAGCAGTGGAGGTGCCGGCGCAGCGAAGCGCAGCCGCATGCCCCACCGGGGCTGTCACCGTCAGGTGACTGGGGGTGGACAGGCAGGATTTCTGTAAGAAATCCGGTCATAAATGATAAAATATTGATTTTTAGGACAATATTGTTAAACATAAATTCGTCGAACTGACGTTAAAATATCCGGCGGCGACGCTCTCTGCCACGACCACATGGAGACGCTTTCGCTCCCTGAAGACCTGGACATCAGCCGGCATCCGTCTATGGGAAGGAACATTCTGAATATCACTCGTATATCAACGGTGAAAGGCGTCCCGGAAGGGCGAGCCGGCGGTGCCCGGCATGACACTACGGCATCGGTCAGCCGTGCTGGTTTTTCATTGACGAGGTCGAAGTATATTGACGGCCTCCGCCACCACGTATGTGCTTCCGCCGATATAGATAAGAGGCCTGGCGGATGAGCCCGGCACCATATCCCGGTACAGGTCTTCAGCCATGCCGACAGCCGCTTCCACATCATGGGCACAATATATCCTGTCCGACGGACGTCCGGCCCGGCTGCAGAAATCCATGTACTTCTGCTTCAGCGTCTGTGCGGGAAGAGCCCTCTTTCCGGACGCGCTGGTGAAGACATATACGGCATTTTCAGGCATCAAGGGGAATACGGACTCATAGTCCTTGTCGGAAACGGAGCCGTAAACTATTATCAGTGAAGAGAACACCCCGTCAGCAAGCATGGAAGAGAGCTGGTGGAAGTTGTATTTCAGCCCGTGGCTGTTGTGCCCGATGTCACATATTATGTACGGGTCATCGGATAACTTCTCCCACCTGCCATGGAAGTCAGTGATGGCCGCCGTCCTCTCCAGGGCATCCTTTACCGCAGTCTTGTCCGCAGATGCCCCGGGGACACCCGTGGATGGAAGCACATCCAGCGCTGCAAGCACCGTCCTGAGGTTCTTCGCCTGGTATTCCCCTTTCAGGTCCATATTCCGGAGAATCTCCGCATGACTGTCCCACAGTGACGGCGTCACCTTGTCCGCGAAAGTCAGCAGAGACATGATCCTGGCCCTGTCCCCCATATAGGCAGGGGAGGAAAGGTTGGTATAGAGCACCTTGCGTTCAAATACAGGATCGGTCAAAGGGTCACTCTCCCCCACCACGACCGGCACCTCCGGCTTTATGATGCCGGCCTTTTCGAAGGCAATCTCAGGCAATGTGCCGCCGAGCATGTCGCAGTGGTCCAGGCCGATGTTGGTGATGACACTGAGGCCCGGGGTGATGATGTTGGTGCTGTCAAGCCGTCCTCCGAGCCCTGTCTCTATCACGGCCACATCCACGCCACGGTCTGCGAACCAGCTGAAAGCCATCGCAGTGGTTATCTCGAAAAACGACATCTCCAGATGATCGAACGTGTCTCTCCAGGCCGAGATGAAATCCCATACCTCCTCCTTCGTGATATATTGCACCGCATCCTTGCCTCCGGCAGATCCTGCCGTACTGTCCACGATGCGCATCCTTTCGCGGAAATCCCTGATATGCGGTGAAGTATATAGTCCCACCTTCTGTCCTCCGGCAGCAAGTACAGAGGCGAGCATGCTGGAGACGGAGCCCTTTCCGTTGGTGCCTGCCACATGTATTGTCCTGTATTTCCTGTGCGGGTGGCCTGCGAGACTGTCGAAAAACTCCATCCTCTCCAGACCTGGCTTGTAGGCGCCGGCCCCCACCTTCTGAAAAGAAGGGAAGCGGACAAAAAGCTCCCCTATCATCTTGTCGTAATTCTCTTCGGTGAACATCTCTGTCATTATGGTTGGTATACTGTCCTGATTCTTTTCCTGCCGCGAAGTTACGTTTTTTTCATGAAGTCGGATTCCTGTTGAAGCGTTAAAACAGCGCGTCACTGACAGCTTCTGAAAAATTTTGATTAAATTTACCGGAGTTTATCCCGCAAAAGGGACACACTGATGAAATCTGACATGAAAGACATTGACGCTATTCTGCATTCGGAATACATCATCGACGGGATACGCATGGACGCGACTCCTGCGCAGATGCTGAGCGAATGCATGACTTCCGATGACGGGACAGATCCGGGGGAAAGGCAGTTCCCTCCTGTCGTGGATGAACCTTCCGATCCGGCTCCCGGCTCTGCAAGATTCAGTATGGATGGGATTTACGGCTATCTCGACCTCATGAGGAGTGAGGCCGGGACACCGAGGACAGTGCCGGCGGAATTTTCCGGGCAGTTCACAAGGATGTCCATTGCCAGGACCCTCATCGACGCCTTGTGGAAGGAAGGGCATTTCTCCCTTGAGGACATCAGGACGGAGATAAGATGGGAATGGGACTGCACTCCGGTGGGAAACATGGCTGCGTTCTATTTTTCGGCCGAGGCAGCCAGCCAGTACCTGTATGACCTCGGGGTGCATCTTTCAGGATATTCTATGGAAGAGTCGTCTTCCGGCAACAGGGTCAGCCTCACGGACATGAAGATACGTCACGAGGTCCTGTTCACTGAAGCGGCGGCGGAAGACCCGGAACCTGTAGTGGAGGACGGCTGCCAGGACGCGGCGGAAGAGTACCCGGAATACTCAGGGACAGAGAAGGATATGCCACGGGAAAGGAAATGCCCGGAGACAGCGGCGCCCGACAACAAAAGCTGGCTCATATACATACCTTTCGACACATGCGCATTCAAGCTCGGCGGGTCACTGCTGTGCGGCCTGCTCGGGAGCAACGGGGACAACGCCCCGGATGTCAAGGATCCGGACTACTTCATCGACTGTTTCGAGGTGCTCCGCGAGCTTGTCGAGGACGGAGTGGTGGTCAGCGGCACCACTGTCTCTGACGGAGGGCTGATAACCGCAGCAGACAGGATGTGCAGGAAGACAGGATGCACCATTGACATAAAGGGGATAGAGTCGGCATATATGGAGAAGGATGCAGTCAGGCTCCTTTTCGCCGAGGTTCCGGGAGTCCTCGTCCAGATCCGCGACAGCGACTATGACTATGTGGACTCACAGCTTCTTCTCCAGGAAATAGCATATTACCCGCTCGGGCATCCGGACCCGTCGTCAGAGGGGGTGAAGGTATCGGAAGGCGGGAGACCGGACGTGTTCTCCATCCTTTCCGCCCTGCTCAACGGGCAGGCGTCCGAAGGGGAGGACTGATGCCGGGTCCATCCGTACAGGGACTATCACTTAAAACCATATAATCATGACACAATACGCCAATGTTCCAGAAAAAGGGCAGAAAGGGAAACTGCCCAAGATATTCGTGCTGGATACCAATATAATATTGCACGACTACAAGGCGATCAGGCACTTCCAGGAAAACGACATCGTCATACCTGTCGCCGTCCTCGAGGAACTGGACAAGTTCAAGAAAGGGAGCGATGCCCTGAGTTTCAACGCCAGGGGGTTCATGCGCGAAATCGACAAGCTGTCCGACCGGCGCATGTTCGGCAAGGAGGGAATCCCCATCGGCAAGCATCTGGGGAACCTGAAGGTGGAACTCTACCACCCGTTCCCTGAGGAACTCAGGAACTGTTTCCAGGACGACACCCAGGACCACCGTATCCTCGCCACAGCGATGTGGGTAAAGGCTTCGAATCCAGGCCGGTTCGTGGCCCTGGTCACCAAGGATATAAACCTGAGGATGAAGGCGAAGGCCGTCGGCATGGAAGCCCAGGACTACCTGACCGACAGGATCGAGGAGTCCCGTGTGGAATATACCCAGAACGAGGTAACAGTCATATCGGACCTGCCTCAGGCCAAAGTGCAGAGCCTCGCCTACGGACAAGAAGGGCTCGACTACAGGGATGTGTGCAAAGAGGAGCCGAAAGCCAACCAGCTGTACAAGTTCAGGTGGGAGAAGGGGGATAACTCCTACTGCACCTGCGCCAGATACAATGCCGCCTCACGCAGGATTGTACTCGTGAAGGACAGGCATGCCTACGGGATCTCCCCGAGGAACGACGAACAGAGATTCGCCCTGGACGCATGCCTCAACCCGGACATAAAGCTGGTGTCCCTTACAGGAGGGGCCGGTACGGGAAAGACGCTGCTGGCCCTTGCGGCCGCCCTGGAGACTGAACACGACTATGACCAGATCATCCTCTCCAGGCCTACCGTCATTCTCGGCAACCAGGAGATAGGCTTCCTTCCGGGAGACCAGAAGAGCAAGATGGGCCCGTTTGTCCAGCCGCTCATGGACAACCTCAGTGTCATCCGGGGCTGCTTCAGGCAGGGCAGCAAACAGGCGGCACGTATAGATGCGATGCTGAAGGACGAGAAACTCCTCATATCGCCTCTCGCCTATATCCGAGGCCGGAGCCTGGGCAAAGTGTATTTCATCATAGACGAAGCGCAGAACCTCACCCCTCATGAAGTCAAGACCATCATCACCCGTGCGGGAGAAGGGACAAAGATGGTGTTCACCGGGGACATTTTCCAGATTGACCAGCCTTATCTGGACATGTATTCCAACGGGCTTACCCATCTCGGAGAGAAAATGTCCGGACAGCAGCTGTTCGAGCATATAAACCTGAAAAAAGGCGAAAGAAGCGAATTGTCCGATATTGCAAGCAGATTGTTATGACAGTCGCAATATACAATGAAAATTTTTTAGTAAATTCGCATGTTTGCTTAGAAGCTGTTTAAAATTTTAAAACCGGAATCTCATAACTGAAATCTTCATCAACAAATCAACAACATAATTTATGGACACCAAGAAAAAAAGAGTCTATCGTTTCGGAGGCAAGAACGCCGAAGGCGACGGAACCATGAGAAACCTTCTGGGCGGTAAAGGGGCCAACCTGGCCGAGATGTGCCGTCTGGGCATCCCTGTACCTGCCGGGTTCACCATCACGACAGAATGTTGCGCCGAATACTACGAGCTTTGCGGCGGATACACCGACGCACTCAAGGAAGAAGTGGCTGAAGCCCTGAAAGCCACAGAGGCCATAATGGGCAAGAAGTTCGGTGACAAGAACGACCCGCTTCTGGTCAGCTGCCGTTCCGGAGCACGCAGCTCGATGCCTGGAATGATGGACACCATCCTCAACATCGGGCTGTGCTCTGAGACCATCCCGGGGATGATCAAGAAGACCGGCAACCCGCGTTTCGTATATGACGCATACCGCCGTCTCATCATGATGTACTCCGATGTGGTCATGGAAAAAGCGGAAGGCATAGAGCCGGCCGACGGACAGGGAATCCGCCAGCAGCTTGACAGGATGATGGAAAAGCTGAAGAAGGAAAAAGGCTATGCCTCAGATACCGACATCACCGCAGACGAGCTCAAGGGGCTGTGCGACGCGTTCAAGGCCAAGGTGAAAGAAGTCCTCGGGGTGGATTTCCCTGACTCTGCCGAAGCCCAGCTCTGGGGCAGCATCGGCGGCGTGTTCAAATCATGGAACGGCAAGAGAGCCATCGCATACAGGAAAATCGAAGGCATCCCTGATGACTGGGGTACAGCAGTGAACGTACAGTCTATGGTATTCGGGAACATGGGCAACACATCCGCCACCGGCGTGGCGTTCTCCCGCAACCCGGCCAACGGCGACAACAGGTTCTACGGAGAATGGCTTATCAACGCGCAGGGCGAGGATGTCGTTGCCGGCATACGTACTCCGAACCCTCTGAACGAGGCCACGAAGAACCCTCACAACGCTCACCTGGAATCCCTCGAAAAGGCTATGCCTGAAGTATATAAGGAGCTTGACGCCATCCGTGTACGTCTCGAGGACCATTTCAAGGACATGCAGGACATAGAGTTCACAATCCAGGACGGCAAGCTCTGGATGCTCCAGTGCCGCATCGGCAAGAGGACAGGACTCGCTGCCCTGAACATGGCCATGGACATGGTACATGAGGGCATGATTGACGAAAAGACAGCAGTCATGAGGATATCACCTGCCCAGCTCGATGAAATCCTCCACCCTATCCTCGACCCTGCATCCGAAAAGAAGGCGAAAGCAGTGGCCACAGGACTGCCTGCAAGTCCGGGAGGAGCCGTAGGAAAGATCGTCTTCACGTCAGAGGATGCCATGGAGCTCAACGCCAGAGGTGAAAAAGCCATTCTTGTCAGAGAGGAGACATCACCTGAAGATGTGGAAGGAATGAGGGCAGCATCCGGCATCCTCACCGCAAGAGGAGGAATGACATCGCATGCCGCACTCGTGGCGAGAGGATGGGGCAAATGCTGTATCGTAGGATGCGACACCATGCACATTGACCTGGAAGCCAAGGTCCTGAAATTCAAGTCAGCCGAATTCCATGAAGGGGATGTGATAAGCCTCAACGGCACAAAGGGACTCGTTTACGGGTCGCCTGTAGATACAATGGACGCCACCGAGAACCCTCGTTTCATCGAGTTCATGAACATGGTGGACAAATTCCGCAAACTGGGTGTGAGGACCAATGCCGACACCCCTGAGGATGCCGAAAGGGCCCTCAGCTTCGGAGCCGAAGGTATCGGACTGTTCCGTATAGAACACATGTTCTACGGGAAAAACTCAGAGACTCCGCTTGCAAAGCTCCGCAAGATGATCCTTTCAAAGACTGACGAGGAAAGAAGAAGCGCCCTGGCGGAACTCGAGCCTTTCATCAAGGCTTCCGTAAAGAGCACAATGAGAGTGATGGACGGCAAGCCTGTGACTTTCCGTCTTCTTGACCCGCCTCTCCACGAGTTCGTGCCTCAGACCACGGAAAAGAGGGAGGAACTTGCCAAGGAACTCGGCATATCCGAACTGGACATAGAAAAGAGGGGCGAGTCTCTCCATGAGGTGAACCCTATGATGGGACACAGGGGAGTCAGGCTGCACATCACCTATCCTATGATTTCAGAGACCCAGTTCAGGGCCATCTTCACTGCAGCTGCGGAACTCATCGAGGAAGGGTTGCACCCTATGCCTGAAATAATGATACCGGTGACTATCTCCGACAGGGAGCTCAACTTCCAGAAAGCCATCTGCGACAGGGTAAAGGCAGAGGTGGAAGGAGCCACCATCAGAAGGCCTATCGACTACAAGTACGGTACAATGATAGAAATCCCGCGTGCAGCACTCATCGCTGACAGGATGGCCCGTACTGCTGAATTCTTCTCGTTCGGTACCAATGACCTGACACAGATGACATTCGGGTTCTCACGTGATGACGTCGGCACTTTCATGGGCGACTACCTCGGGAACAAGATTCTGGATGCGGACCCGTTCCAGACCATAGACAAGAAAGCTGTCGGGAAGCTTATTGAAATCGGTGTCAAAGGCGGACGCAGCACACGTCCGGACCTGAAGGTCGGCATCTGCGGCGAGCATGGCGGTGATCCTGCTTCCGTGGAATTCTGCTACCAGATAGGGCTGAACTACGTCTCCTGCTCACCTTTCAGGGTACCTATCGCACGTCTTGCCGCGGCACAGGCTGCCATCAAGGAAGAGACAGCAAAGTAGTCTCACAGCATGAAGCCTGCAGTGGCATAAAGCCCTGCAGATCAACAAAGAAAAGGGATTTGCCAGATCGGCGAATCCCTTTTTCTTTGTCTGGAGACATGGTCGGCGTGACACTAGAACAAATGCCCCCGTCAGCCGTCTCACCACGATGTCCGACGGGCAGAAAGCCCGCCGGTATCTCTACCAGCGGTTCAGCGGCATGCCGCTCATTTTCATACGGACTTTCTTCTTTACCGTATCCAGTACATCCTCATATTCTTCCCTGCCTTCCTCCGACTTTCCTGTGACAAGGTCAAGATGGGCGGCTGCACTTGAAAGGACAGTATCTATAAGATCAACGATAAAGTCCATGTCTTTTTCCACAAGTCCGCGGGAAGTTATCGCCGGGGTACCGACCCTGATTCCGGAAGTCTGGAAAGGAGACCTGGAATCGAACGGCACCATATTCTTGTTCACTGTTATGTCAGCCCGTACAAGCTCCTTTTCAGCCACCTTTCCTGTCAGGTCAGGGAACTTTGTACGAAGGTCAATGAGCATGAGATGGTTGTCAGTTCCGCCTGAAACGACCTTGTATCCTCTCTCCGAGAATGACTCTGCCATGGCCGAAGCATTGGCCACCACCTGTTTCTGATACTCCTTGAACTCAGGCTGGAGAGCTTCGTAGAACGACACAGCCTTGGCTGCGATACAGTGCTCGAGCGGTCCGCCCTGCTCTCCGGGGAAGACACTGGAATTGATGATCTGGGACATTTTCTTCACGGCTCCCTTAGGGGTCACAAGTCCCCACGGATTGTCGAAATCCTTGCCTATAAGGATGACACCTCCCCTCGGGCCGCGGAGAGTCTTGTGTGTGGTGGATGTGACGATGTGTGCATACTTGACAGGATTGCTGAGAAGCCCTGCCGCTATCAGACCGGCAGTATGGGCCATATCCACCATGAGAAGAGCCCCGACCTTGTCTGCTATCTCTCTCATCCTCGCCCAGTTCCATTCCCTGGAATACGCAGAGGCCCCGCCTATGATAAGCTTCGGCCTGCACTCAGTCGCGATTTCCTCCATCCTGTCATAATCCACCATCCCGGTCAGCTCGTTCAGACCGTAAGGGACAGCATGGTATAGTATCCCGGACATGTTCACAGGGGAGCCGTGCGTGAGATGCCCGCCCTGGGCAAGGTCAAGTCCCATGAAGGTGTCCCCCGGCCTGAGGCATGCCATCATCACCGCCATGTTGGCCTGGGCCCCGGAATGGGGCTGCACATTGGCATACTCCGCCTCGAACAGCTGGCACAGCCTTTCTATGGCAAGGCGCTCTATCTGGTCAACGACCTCGCACCCTCCATAGTATCTCGCCCCGGGATATCCTTCAGCATACTTGTTGGTACATACAGACCCCAGAGCGGAAAGCACCTGGTCACTTACATAGTTCTCGGATGCGATGAGCTCAATCCCTGTTGTCTGTCTTTCTTCCTCTTTCTTGATCAAATTGAAAATCTGGAGATCATGTTTCATACAGTCAGTTTTAATGTCATGCCGCCAAAATCAGCGTCCTTTATCAGCATGACTACAAACACGGAGACAAAAGTAGTCAATTTTTTATTTTTACTACCTTTGTGTTGATAACTTTTTCTGAAATATAAGGATGAATTCTACAAACAGGAAACTTCTCAACATAGAGCTCGGAAGGATAACCCCCGAACAATACCGGGAAATGCCAGGATCAGGCATCGTGGTAGTCCTTGACAACATAAGGAGCGCACACAACATCGGTTCGGCCTTCCGCTCGGCAGATTCCTTCCGCGTGGAAAAGATATACCTGTGCGGGATATGCGCCACTCCCCCTTCGGCTGAAATCCACAAGTCAGCTCTCGGGGCAGAATTCAGCGTTGGATGGGAATACTCTGAAGACACCCTCTCCGCAGTCACGAAACTTAAAGAGGAGGGATATACGGTGGTAAGTGTGGAGCAGACCGTGAATTCCGTCTCACTGGAGGGTTTCTCTGCCGAAGAAGGCGCCAAGTATGCATTCGTTTTCGGCAACGAGGTATCAGGAGTAGCCCAGGAAGTGGTGGACGCCTCTGATTTCTCGCTCGAGATACCACAGTACGGCACCAAGCACTCGCTCAATGTATCGGTGTCCATCGGCATTGTCCTGTGGGCAGCCCACCGCAGGAATATCCGCTGACATGCAGCCCTGTGGCTGCATGGGCTGCGCAACATGCTTACAAGAAATGGGAACACAATACACATACTCAGGCCGGGAAGCCGCAAGATGCCCGGTGACAGACGCGGAAGAGCGTTCCGCAGGACTGGAATACATGATTCTCAACCATGAGTATATTTCAGGACTTCTGAAAGTGCGTGAGGAGGACAGCTACAAAGGGACATACGGGCACGCCCTGGTCATAGCCGGGTCAGTAGGGATGATGGGAGCGGCGATACTTGCCGCCGGAGGGGCATTGAAATCAGGTTGCGGGCTTGTCACTGTACACGTGCCGTACAGCGAAAGGCTTTCCATCCACCTTTCGCATCCGTCAGCGATAGTCGAATGTGATCCGGGGACATCTTTCTCCAGGGTACCAGGAAACCTGTTCAGATACAGGGCCGCAGGCATAGGATGCGGACTTGGACAGAGCCAGGACAGCATCTCGGCGCTGAAAGCACTCCTGTCCAGGCTGGGCGGCTCATGCAGAGAGGCCAGGGACAGCGCTGATTCTGAAAGAGAGACACCGGGAGCGGTCCTCGATGCCGACGCCCTCAACATCATTGCGTCACATCCGGAAATGTTCGGGACAATTCCGCCCGGATCTATCCTCACGCCTCATCTCGGAGAACTTTCAAGACTGCTGTCATCGGCTGCCTCCTACGGCATAGCAGGCATCCGCAGGGACACCGGGCCGGATGAAAGGCCGTGGAACAGCAGCAGGGATATGACCCTCATGGTAAGATCCCTGGCAGAAGCCCTCGGCTCCGTCATCGTGGTCAAAGGCCCCGGGACGATGGTCTGTCCGCCGGACGGAATGCTGTACTTCAACGCCACAGGCAACCCCGGAATGGCCAAAGGAGGAAGCGGTGACATACTCACCGGACTTGTCACCGGGCTGCGCGCCAGAGGATACAGCCCGGCAGAAGCCGCCGTTCTGGGAGTGTGGTTCCACGGCCTTGCCGGAGACACGGCTGCCGAAGAAACCGGGATGGAATCGATGAACGCATCCGACATCCTCAGGAACATCCGGATACGGTGACTCCGGAGCTGTCAGATAACTTCCATGTCGCCGGAATGGATCCAGCCCTGACGTCCGTCGGCAAGCTCTATGTTCCTCCATTCTCCCACAGAATCGAGAATCCTGACCTTCGTGCCTTCATGGAGGATGAACAAGTCTTTGGAAACGTCCTCGGAAGGAGAGCTCTTCACTGATGTGACAGGGACCATGACTATGGCGCTGTCAGCCCTCATATAATCGTTTTTCTGCCATACCGAGAAGGAGAACGAGGACACCGTGAAAAGCAAGAACACTATCGCCAGCGAGAACCCCGTCTTCCTTGCCGCCGATGAAGCGGACAGTAAGAAAAGCAGCACCATTGCCAGTGTCCCGGCAAGCATCGCAAGGGCAATCCAGGCCCACGCATCCGAATCAAGTGTATAGCACAAGGCCCTGGCCCACTCCTTCAGGAGGAATTCCGGCACAGGATCAATCTTGTCCTGGACAAGGCCTGACACCACCTGGAGATTGTACCTGGCATCGGAGCAGGACGGGTCCAGTTTAAGTGCCCTTTCGTAATACAATATGGCATGGGGATAGTCAGAGACCTTGAAATATGCACTGCCTATATTGCAATAGAGGAACGGGGACTCGAGGCCGAGCCTGTCAATGGATGAGTATGTTTCCAGGGCATCATCCCACCGGCCGTCCGCATAAGCCTGCGTGGCTGTAGTCCAGAGCGAATCGACGTAGCTGTCACCCGCAGCCACGGATACTGCAGGAATGGCTAGCATCAGCACAAGCGCCATGGCTGCAGTCCTGGCAGCACCGTCATGTCTTTTTTTGCTTTTCATGCTTGAATCTATTGAGGATATTACATCCAGGGCTTCCTTGTAATGGTTCTGCATCGCCTCATGTCCGGCATCCGGAGAATATCTGGCAAACTCGCACGCGTCGATTATCCCGACAAGGGCGTCGGCAAGTGAGCTGTCAACTCCTGAAGCAATGAGTATCTCGGATATCCTCTCCTTGGAAGAATCCGCAGCCGGGATGTTCAGCTTGTCCGATATGAACCCCATCACAGCCTTGTGAAGCTCCTCATAGAAAGCGGAATAAAGATTCTGGTCCAGATATCCTTCTGCAGCCTTGAGCCGCTTCATTGCCATTTTTGTGGCCCGTCTGGTCTTTGTGCCGACAACATCGGCCCGCCTGGCAGCCATACCTGCCAGTACAGCCCAAAGTACGGCACCGCATACAATGACCAGGGAGAACAATATCCAGAACGATGCGGAACTTACAAAGAAATCACCCTTGGATGAAAGCGCCGGCAGCTTCGTTCGGATATACCTTATATCTTCCCCGAGGCTCTTGACACCCTGTCTGCTCACAGAAGGAACGGAGACGGTCCCAGTTCCTCCCGCATTCTGGTCGGAAGCCGCACCCTTCTTGACGAAAACCTTTATCGGGTCTGTGGAGAGAGTGACGTAACGTCCGGCGTTTATATCATAATATGAGTACTTTATGGGATCCAAAATAAAGTCGCCGTGACTTCTCGGTATGAAAGGGAATTCATATATCTTGCTCCCGGATGTGCCGCCTGAAGCCTTGGAGGTATTCTCCGATACCTTGGTGTCATATACCTCGAAATCAGGAGGGAAGACTACCTTAGGGGCTTCGAGAAGAGATACGTTGCCCTTTCCGGAAATGGTCACGACAAGAGAGGAGGCTTCATGAGTGGTGAGCGAGTCCTTGCTCATCCTGGCGGATATGCTGAAGTCACCGACTCCGCCGCCGAACGAAGCCGGTGCTCCGGACGGAAGAGGTGATACATTGACTTTGTATGAAGATGAAGTGACCCTTTTGCGGATAGTCCTGTAGTCGTCGAAGAATCCGTCGAATATGCTTGCACCTCCCCCTGAAGAGACCCTTATGTTCACAAGGCATACCAGCTCGGCAGGATCAATGGTTATCGTACCGGTCTGCTGCGGGATGAGGACATATTTGCGGAGGACAGCGGTATTGTATATCCTGTTGTCATAGCTTTCCCGTCTGAACTCTATGTTTGTAGGAGCCTCGACCTCCTGGCTCCAGAACCCGTTGAATGTCGGGAACCTTGCATCCTCGAACCCCGCTATATTGACCCTCTGGTAGAGCTTAAGGGTAGCGGTGACAGGCTCCCCGACCACCACATCGGTGCGGCTGAGCGTAAGCCTCAGGAAAATATCCTCGTCGGATATTCCCGTGACATTGTCTGCAGAAGACTGGCCCTGAGAAGAAGGACGTGACGCGGACCCTGACGATGCATCAGGGACCACCTCTATTGATACGGGAGATGATGTGACATCCTTCCCTTTGACTTTTGCTGTCGCCTGCGGAAGGGTGAACGTACCGGTCTTCTTGGGAAGAAGTATATACGTATATGTGAACTGGGACGACTTGGTCCTCTTCCCGTTTATTATCTGCAGGCTTGAGGAGCGCCCCTGCTGAGGACCCCATACAAGCTGGAAATCGTCACCCTGGTTCCACCGGAAATCGGACGGAGAGTCTTCTCCCTCGATGATGAAAGTGACATTGAACTGCTCGTCTGCAGCCACCACGTTCGGGACCTCGACACGCATGGAAGTCTGAGCCGAAATCCCCGTCGCAGCCATCGAGACGGCAAACAATATGGCCAAAAGTTTTCTCATATATGTCCTCCTTTACCAATTCTTCTCTTTCTGTCGTGACTTCAGCACCTGGGCCTTCTCCTTCTTCACCTTATCCTGTGTCTCCTTCTCCTTGGCCTGTATAGCCTGGAGTATCTGCTGTGCGGCCTGAGGAGTTATCTTGCCCTGCTGTCCCTGTCCTTCTCCCTGGTTCCTGTCCTGGTTCTGGTCCTGACCGTTGTTCTGGCCACGGTCCTTGTTGTCATTTCCGTTCCGGTCCTGGTCATTGCCTCCGTCCTTGTTGTCCTGATTCTGATCCTTGTCCTGATTCTGATTCTGGTCCTGGCCACCGCCCTGGTTCTGCTGGTTTTCAAGCATCTTCTTGGCGTATATGTAGTTTTCCTTGGCATCCATGTCCGAAGGATTCCTCAGAAGGGACTGCCTGTATGCCTCCACGGCAGCCTGCCAGTCTTTTGCGGAGACAGCGACATTACCTACATTATAATAATAGTCAGAAGCATATGGAGACGCGGCAGCCACTCCGCCGAGCTTCTCGTATATCTTCCCGGCCTGCTGCCTGTCCTCCATCCTGTAGAGAGTATTGCCGAGGTTGTAACCGGCGGCAAATGAGGTGGAATCCTTCACAAGGGCCTTCCTGTAATCTATCTCAGCCGCCTTGTAGTTCTCCTTTCTGAAATCCCGGTTGCCTTTCCTGACATCCCTCCTGTCCGTCCCCTGTGCACCTGCCGGGGCTGACATCAGGAGCATGCAGAAAGCCGCAAGGATGATATATTTTACAGATACTGTCATGATATCCACGAAATGTTTACTCAGTTGAACAAATGCCTTTTCGATCTCCTGTCACCTATGAGCATCTCAATGATGAAGAATACCAGGGCAATCGCAAAGAAATACATGTACTGTTCGTCAAATTCCTCGAACACCACGGAACTGAACTTCTCTTCGTTCATCTTCTTGATGCTGTCAACAATCGGATTGAGCCCGAACTCGCTGCTTCCTGCCCTCACATAGACTCCACCTCCTGCCTTTGCCACTTCCTTCAGGGCGTTTTCATCAAGTTTCGTCACCACAATGTTGCCGTCCTTGTCTTTAAGAAGTCCCCCGTCCATCGGTATAGGTTCCCCCTCCGGAGATCCGACACCGATGGTATATACCCTTATACCCATGTCGTAGGCCTGTCTGGCAGCCGCCACAGGGTCGTCTTCGTGGTTCTCCCCGTCGGTGATCACAATTATTGCCCGGCTCTTCTCGCTCTGGGCGCTGAAACTCCGTATCGCAGTATTAATGGCGTCTCCCATCGCCGTACCCTGTATCGGGACCGACTCGGTCGATATGGAATTCAGGAACATCTTCGCCGAGACATAGTCTGTCGTGATAGGAAGCTGCACAAATGAACTTCCGGCAAAGACAATAAGTCCTATACGGTCATCCCTCAGCCTGTCCACAAGCCTGGATATGGCAAGCTTCGCTCTGTCAAGTCTGTCCGGTGAGTAATCCTCTGCAAGCATGGAATTGGACACGTCAAGCGCAATCATTATCTCGACACCCTCTGTCCTGTGCTCCTTGAGCTTGGCACCGATCTGAGGTCTCGACATCCCTATGGCGAAAAAGAAAAAAGCTATGGAAAAGACCACCACTTTCCACCATCCCTTGGACCGGGACACGGACGGCATGAGCCTGGAAACGAGAGCGGGGTCACCGAGCCTGCGGACCTTTTTCTTCTTGATATGCAGAAGCAAGGCATACAGAACGAAGAAAAAAGGGATCAGCAGAATCAGGAAAAGGTATTGTGCCTGTGCAAAATTAATCATCTCTCATCCTCCTTAATTATGGCAGTCTTCTGATTACAAACAGTCTGAGCACCAGCTCCAGCATCAGGGCGACAAGAGCGATGACGGCATACCGTCCGAAAAGCTCCTTGTACACAGGGAAGCTGTCTATGGTTGTCCGGTCTTTCTCCATCTTGTTGATCTCGCTGTATATTTCCATGAGTTTGGTATTGTCGGTAGCCCTGAAATAACGTCCGCCGGTAGCCTCGGCAATTTCCGTAAGCAGGTCCTCGTCTATCTCTACCCTGACATTCTGCACCTCGACGCCCCACGGGGTGACGACAGGATACGGGGCTGTCCCCATTGCTCCTACTCCGATTGTATATACCCTGACGCCATAGGTCTTGGCTATTTCGGCGGCAGTCTGCGGAGTTATCTCGCCCCTGTTGTTCACACCGTCCGTCAAGAGGATAACCACACGGCTCTTGGCGTTGGAGTCCTTGAGCCTCGCGACTGCAGTGGCAAGCCCGTTGCCGATGGCGGTACCGTCCTCGATCAGGTCTGTCTGGACCTCCTTCATCAGGTTGATGAGAGTGGCACGGTCAGTGGTCAGAGGGCACTGCGTATAGCTCTCCCCGGCAAATACAACGATACCGATACGGTCCGAAGGCCTCTGGGAAATGAATTCTATGGCTATGTCTTTCGCCGCGCTGATACGGTCCGGCTTGAAATCCCTCGCGAGCATACTGGTGGAGACATCCATCGTAAGCATTATATCTATGCCTTCGGTATCCACCCTCTCCATCTCGGAAGAAGAGCGCGGGCGGGCCATCGCTATGATTATCATCACTATGGCGAGTATTCTCAGCACAAACGGGAAATGTCTCATCCATCCGAGTACGGATCCCCCGGCAAGTTTCCACGGCATCGATGTGGACACCCTGAGATGCGGCTTGCGTTCCGCAAGTTCCAGATACAGGTAATGCAGTATGAGCAATACCGGTACAATCTCAAGCCAGAGTATTTTTGGATATTCAAAAAACATATTATGTGTTAAATATTTACGTCAGTCCGACTGGTTTCACTTTTCTCCTTCCCTTCCACATTCTCCGACTCCGCTTCGACCTCGCTCTGGTATGTCTGGGTAACGAAACGTACGGCGGCCGGCACTGCGGAGGCATTCTCCTCGTCCGTAGCCACATACTTGGCGAACTTCACGAAATCCGCCCTCTCGAAAAGACCCTTCATCTCTTCGTAAATATCTGCCGGGATATCCTTTCCGCGCAGGTCGTCGAATATCTCCTTGGTGGTCATCTCCATAGCGGAAATGCCGTACCTTGACACAATATATTCGCGCAGGGCGTCCGTGACACCGGAATAGAACGTCTTCTGCTTGTCGGCAGCCCAGAGCTTGTTCCCGCGCAGATGGTCGAGCTTTCTCAATGCCACAATATGTGCAGGCTCTTTGCGGAGGATACCGGAAAGACCGCCCTTCCGCCTCATCTTGACCAGGCAGACCACAAGTATGACCAGTACGGCAAACAGCCACCCTCCAATCAGATAAGGAAGTATTTCTTTCAATGTCAACGGATAACGTATCTGTCCCTTGATGTCATGGATCTGGAAGACAGCCGTATCGACAGGTATGGTCTTCACTTCAAGAGTCTGCGGGTTGAAAAGCAGGGTATCCACTGTCCCGTCGGCAGTCTGCCTCAGCACCGAGATGGGAGGAAGCAGGTAGTCGCCCTCGTCAAAGGAAGTGATGACAACGCTGCCTTCCAGGCTGAAAGTCCCCGGTGCGCCCTTTTTCCCTTTCCTGAAATCCAGGGTGTCAAGAATCCATGGGGATATTACCTCCACGCTGTCCCTGAAGCCTTTTGAATAGTCCGGGAAAGCGAAGCCTGTCCCCTCCTGCACCCCATCCAGACGGAATCCGTACATCAGCTGGTCAGCCACAAGCACCGAATCCCTCTGTCCGAGAGGCCTGAGGAAAGACCCGCTCACTTCCCTGATTCCGGGATGCGGGGAGGAAACCACTGTGGAATCCGACGCAAGTGCCCGCGCAGGCATGATGCACAGCAGCGCTGCCGTCATATATGCAAAAATCCTCATATTGTACATAATATTAAAACGGACTAACGTCTCTGGAAAAACGCCATAAGCCCCTTTACATAATCCTCGTCCGTGGATATGCTCACGTTGTCGATACTGTATTTGTTGAAAAGGCGGACTGCAGACTGCGACACCGTCTCAAACCACCCGGCATACAACCTGCGCATCTTCCTGGTGGTGTTCACCCATGAAGAGGCCCCGCTTTCTGAATCCTTTATATGGACAAGCCCTATGTCCGGAAGAGTCCGCTCTCTCGGGTCGTATACCTCGATGACAGAAAGGTCATGACGGTTGGCGGCCACCTTGAGTGCATCCTCGTATTTTGGAGTCCCGTCCTTGTTTACATCCAGCATATCCGAAAGGAGGAAGGCCGTACACCGCTTCTTGATCGCATTGGTAAGATACCTCAGGGCCCCGCCAATGTCCGTACCGTTGGATTCCGGCTTGAGCTCGATTATCTCCCTTATTATATGCAGCAGATGGCTGCGCCCTTTCTTCGGAGGTATGAACTTCTCTACCTTGTCACTGAAAAAAAGAGCTCCGACCTTGTCATTGTTGATGATGGCCGAAAAGGAAAGCACGGCCGCGATCTCGGCTATCAGATCGTTCTTGGTCATTCCTGCAGTCCCGAATAGTCCTGATCTGCTGACATCTATCAGCAAGACTACAGTCAGCTCCCTTTCCTCCTCAAAAACCTTGACGTACGGAGCTCTAAGGCGCGCAGTGACATTCCAGTCCATGTTGCGGACATCATCCCCGTACTGGTATTCGCGAACCTCGCTGAAAGCCATTCCACGACCTTTGAAAGCGGAATGATACTCTCCGGCGAATATCTGATGAGACAGAGCACGTGTCTTTATCTCGATCTTCCTGACCTTCTTCAGCAGGTCGTTTGCACTTCTGTTTTCCATTATGGAACCTCTACTGCGTTGATTATTTCAGCTATGATATTTTCCGTAGTGACATTCTCCGCCTCTGCCTCATATGTGAGGCCAATCCTGTGCCGGAGCACCTCATTGCATACGGCGCGGACATCCTCAGGAATCACATATCCTCTTCTCTTTATAAATGCGTATGCCTTTGATGCCATTGACAGGGAAATACTTGCACGAGGAGAAGCCCCGTATGAGATAAGATTCGAGAGTTTGGCCAGATTGTAGTCCTGCGGAGTCCTTGTGGCATACACTATGTCCACTATGTACCTTTCTATCTTCTCGTCCATATAGACATCCCTCACTACCTGCCGTGCCCGGATGATATCCTCCGGCTTGAGGATAGGGTTCGCCTTCGGGAACTCGCCAGTATTGTTCATCCTGACTATCAGTTTCTCCTCCTCCTTCTTAGGATAGCTTACCACCACCTTGAGCATGAACCTGTCCACCTGTGCCTCCGGAAGCGGGTATGTACCCTCCTGCTCTATCGGGTTCTGCGTCGCCATCACAAGGAACGGCTCAGGAAGCTTGAAAGTCTCGTCACCGATAGTCACCTGGCGCTCCTGCATCGCCTCGAGAAGGGCTGACTGCACCTTTGCCGGGGAACGGTTGATCTCGTCCGCAAGTACGAAATTGGCGAAAATAGGGCCCTTCCTTATCTGGAACTGCTCGCTCTTCTGTGAATAGATCAGAGTTCCTATTACATCGGCCGGCAAGAGGTCAGGAGTAAACTGGATCCTGCTGAATTTGGCATCCACGGCAGACGCCAGAGTGTTTATGGCCAATGTCTTCGCAAGACCGGGCACACCTTCAAGGAGAATATGCCCGTTGGCCAGAAGGCCGATAAGGAGATTCTCGACAAGAGACTTCTGCCCCACGATCACCTTCCCCATCTCCATTGTGAGAATATCCACGAACGAGCTCTCTTTCTGAATGCGGTCGTTAAGTTCTTTAATGTTCACGCTATCCATAAAATATCTGTTTATTTTAATATTTTTGCAAACAAAACCTTCAAAGTTACAATTTTTCAAAGAAATCCATGAGGTTCACCATAACACTCTCGTATAACGGCGCTCTCTTCTGCGGATGGCAGCAGCAGAAATCCGGCATCACTATCCAAGAAGAAATCCAGAAGACACTTTCAATGCTTCTGGGAACCGACATATCCGTAACAGGAGCCGGACGCACCGACTCAGGGGTCAACGCCATAAATTATGTGGCCCATTTCGATGTGCCTGAGCACGTGACGTTTGACCCGGGCAAAATCGCCTACAAATTAAATGCCATCCTGCCTAAGACCATAACGGTCCACAGCATTGAGGAAACCGGTGACGATTTCCATGCACGTTTCACCGCAGTCTCGAGGGAATACCACTATTTCCTTCACAGGAAAAAGGACCCATTCATGGACAATTTCTCCTACTACTGCAGGTATCAGCTCGACATGGAGAGAATGAACGACGCAGCATCGGCGCTTGTGGGAAGGCACGACTTCAGGTGCTTCGAAAAGACAGGTGGCAACAACGCGACATCCTTCTGCACAGTCCATCACGCATTCTGGAAAAGCTACAGCCCTGTCCACGTCTCCGAGATGGGCTACCCCTGTGAGGAAGGGGACTACATTGTCTTCACCATACGGGCAGACCGCTTCCTGAGGAACATGGTCCGTGCGATTGTAGGCTCACTGATAGACGTAGGGCGAGGGAAACGCGACACCGAATGGTTCCGCCAGCTCATCAGGAACGGCACACGCTCGGACGCGGGAGAATCTGTCCCGGGCAAAGCGCTATTCCTGAGCGAAGTTTCATATCCGGATTAGGAATTTCGGGATTTTTATCTATTTTTGCAGTCGTTTCACACATCAGCGATATTGCCGGCCCGAGATACAGTCCCGGCAGTTTGTTTGTGTATATATTGAAATAGGAACAGGCAATTTTAAAAGAAACAGAACAAGATGCTTTTCAATCTTTTGCAATCAGGGATCGACACACTCGAGACCGTTGGCGGGGCAGTTCCCCAGCAGCAGGAAATGACAATGTCGCTATTCAGCCTTTTCATGAAAGGAGGTGCGCTCATGTGGGTTCTTCTGGCCCTTTCCTTCATCGCAATATACATTTTCGGAAAAAAATGGTGGACACTCCGCAAGGCTGGCAGCTTCGACCCCAATTTCATGAAGGACATAAGAGACCTGATACACGACGGCAAGATCAAATCCGCTGTCGCCCTGTGCCAGAAATACGACTCTCCTATGGCAAGACTCGTTGAAAAGGGGATAGACAGGATAGGCCGTCCGCTGCAGGACATACAGACAGCTGTGGAGAACATCGGAAACGTTGAAGTGTCCAGGCTCGAGAAAGGGCTTCCGATACTCGCCACCATTGCCGGAGGAGCCCCGATGATAGGATTCCTCGGTACCGTGACAGGTATGGTGCAGGCCTTCTTCAACATGGCAAACGCAGGAAACAACATAGACATCACCCTCCTTTCAGGAGGTATATACACCGCCATGATAACCACAGTGGGCGGACTCATCGTCGGAATTCCAGCGTATTTCGGATACAACTACCTGACTTCCAAGATTTCAGACATTGTATTCAAGATGGAGAGCATCACCATAGACTTCATGGACATGCTTAATGAGCCGGCCGGACAGGCCAAGGCCGCCCAGGATTTCAGCAAGAAGGCCTGAAGCCAGCTTGACGGATTCCTGCCGTCAGAGACAATATATAATAGGAGTATCATGATAAATTCGTCGTACCGACGTTAACAACATAGAGCGACATGGCGATAAAAAGGAACACAAAAATAACAGCCGAATTTTCGATGTCATCAATGACGGACATCGTGTTCCTGCTGCTTGTATTCTTCCTGGTGACATCCACGCTCGTGAACCCGAACGCGCTCAAGCTCCTGCTTCCTAAAAGTACAGGGCAGGTGGCGGCAAAGGCGACAGTGAGCGTATCAATCAAGCATTACCTGGACACGGACACCTTCTCCTACCATATCAACGGGGACCCGCATCCTGTAAGGTTCGACCAGATTGAAGACCAGCTGGTGGAGCTCCTGCAGAATGAAGAAGACCCGACTTTCTCGATATACGCGGACGAAACCGTCCCCATCAAGGAAGTGGTACAGGTGATGAACATAGCGAAAAGAAACCATTATAAAGTCATCCTGGCGACATCGCCGGAATAATGCACCCTACACAGAAGGACGAAATGGCGGAACCTTACAAAGACGAACGTGCAAGACAGGAAAGGAAGTCGAGCGTGGCCGGCATCATACTTACGGTGGCGGTGCATATCTGCATAATCGCCGTCGGTACGGTATCAGGCCTGAAATACCTTTATCCGCCGCCTGAAGAACAGGGGATGCTGATTGATTTCTCGGACTACAGGGCAGAAATCCCTGTACAGGAGATGAAGGGCACACAGCCGAGGTCCACAGAAGTTGACCTGAAGAAGGACATAGAGCTCGTGCAGGCATCCGAGGCACAGCACCAGGGAACTGAAGCCAACGAAGCCCCGGAAGCCGTAAACGACGACTTCGGTGACGAGGAGACACCCCAGCCGCCGAGAAAGAAAGAGATAGACAGACGGGCACTCTTCCACGCAGCGGACAACAAGACCCGGAAGGACACACTGGCCGCACAGACAGCAGCGAGGGTCTCAGATGCCCTGAAGGCAGGACATGCCCAGGGGAATACCAAGACAGGGAACACCGAAGGCACCCCTAATGCACACCTGGCCGGGAGGCAAGTGCTCGGGGCACTCCCGATGCCGAGCTACACGGTACAGCAGGCGGGAAAAGTAGTAGTGACAATAAAAGTGGACCAGTATGGCAAGGTACTTGAAGCTGTGCCGGGCGCCCAGGGGACGACCGTAACGGACAAGACCATCTGGGAGGCCGCGAAAAAGGCTGCCCTCGAATCCAGGTTCAACATGAGCAGCGACGCGCCCATAGTACAGGAAGGGACCATAACATACGTCTTCCACCTGACCAAAGACTGAAAAACATGGCGTGAGCCATACACATATATTAAAAATCTTAACACGCCCGTGAAGGGTAAACAAGGAAAATGGAAAATTACAAGAACGACGGCTTTGAAAGCCACAGTGAAGACCGTAGGGACTACGGCAGTGACAATTATTCAAACAAGAGCTACGCAAGCGGCTATTCACAGGCCGGACGGAAACTCCGCCACAGGAAAAATTACACAGGCGGAACGGAAAATGCATCCGGCTATCAGGAAAACAGGAGAAATTCATTCTCCCAGGAAAACAGGAATCAATACGGGTCATCCGAAAGGAGGGGCTATGGCTATCAGGAAAGGAGAAGCTATGGCAGCAGACCGTACGGAGAAAACCAGAGAAGCTACGGGGACAGAAATCCCGGTGAGAGGAACTTCGGTGAGAGAAGTTTCGGAGAAAGACCCGAAAGAAACAGCTACGGTAACAGACGTCCGGTCCAGAGAAGGGGCTACGGTGAGAGCATGAACGAGGGACGCAGACCGTACGGAGACAACGAAGGAAGAAGATTTTCAGGCGACGGGGACGAAAGAAGGAGCTTCGGCGCAGGAAGGCCGGCAGGACGCAGGCCGTCAGGAACAGGTGTCAGGAGGAACGCACAGGCAGGAAAAGGCAGAAGACCGGGGGCTCCGGGCAGGAATCCGGTGAAAAAGCAGCCGGACGGAGCAGCCGCAGGAATCAACAGGATGCTCAGCAGGAAGCCTCAGCTGGACAGCAGCATGTACTCGGACAACGACATGGTGAACATACCGGTAAAAGAGGAAGTAAGACTCAACAAGTTCATAGCCAACTCCGGAGTATGCTCACGCCGTGAAGCCGACAACCTGATACTCGCAGGGACAGTGACAGTGAACGGCAAGATAGTCACCGAACTCGGGACAAAGGTCAACATATACACCGACGAGGTCAGATTCAACGGAGAAAAGCTCAAGGGCGAGGAAAAAGTATATATCGTAATGAACAAGCCGAAAGGCTTCGTGACAACGGCCAGCGACCCGCATGCAGACAAGACGGTGATGGACCTGATGAAGAGCTGCACCGCAAGGGTATTCCCTGTAGGACGGCTTGACAAGAACACCACCGGCGTGCTGATGTTCACGAACGACGGTGAAATCGCAGAGAAGCTCACGCACCCTTCATACGACAAGAAGAAGATATACCAGGTAAGCCTCGACAAGAACCTCAGCCAGGAGGACTACGACAGGATACTTGCCGGGATTGAGCTTTCTGACGGACTCATCTCCGCAGATGAGCTCGAGTACATAGACGACAATGACCACAGGAAACTCGGTATCGAGATCCATTCAGGGAAGAACCGAATAGTGAGAAGGATCTTCGAATCCCTCGGATACAGCGTGAAGGCCCTCGACAGGGTATATTTTGCCGGCCTTACAAAAAAAGGACTTAAGAGAGGGGCGTGGAGATTCCTGACACAGGGAGAGGTGAATGTCCTCAAGATGGGAGCATACGTTTAAAGAAACTATATGGGCGAAATTAAGCATCGTGCCGGATTTGTGAACATCATCGGCAACCCGAATGTGGGCAAATCCACGCTGATGAATGCACTCGTGGGCGAGAAGCTGTCCATTGTGACGGCCAAAGCACAGACCACAAGACACAGGATAATGGGGATAGTGAACGGGGAAGACTACCAGATAGTCTACTCCGACACTCCCGGCATCCTCAAACCCAACTACAGGCTGCAGCAGAACATGATGAATTTCGTGGACACAGCCATAGGGGACGCAGACATAATCCTGTATGTTACCGATGTGGTGGAGAAAGGGGACAAGAACATTGAATACATCGAGAAACTCAGGAATATCGAATGCCCTGTCATCCTTGTTATCAACAAAATAGACATCAGCACACAGGAACAGGTCCATCAGCTGATGGACTGGTGGCAAGTCCAGTTGCCGAAGGCTGTCATCTACCCGGCATCAGCACAGGAAAAGTTCAACCTCGAAAACATCTTCGATGCCATCGTAAGCAACCTGCCTGCCGCTCCCGCATGGTATGACAAGGACGTGTTTACCGACAAGAACCTGCGTTTCTTCGCATCCGAGATAATCCGGGAGAAGATCCTGCTCAACTACAGCCAGGAGATACCTTACAGCTGCGAGGTCGCGGTGGAGGAATTCAAGGAAGGCGCTGAAAGATACGACATCAGTGCAGTGATATATGTCATAAGGGAGTCCCAGAAAGGCATCATAATAGGCAAGGGAGGCTCAGCACTGAAGAAGGTCGGAACCCAGGCCAGGATAGACATGGAGGATTTCTTCCAGAAAAAGGTCTTCCTAAGGCTTTTCGTAAAGACAGACCCTGACTGGAGAGAGAACAGGAAAGAACTGAGGAGATTCGGATACGAATACTGAAAGGACTAAAAACCAGACTGATATATGGAGATAGACGACATCGGACTCCCTGGCGAAGGACAGGGGGATGATTACAACGACGCACCGGTAGAGGATGGAGCCCAGTCATCCGGGAAGTTTGAAAAGCTACTGAATGAGAACAGCCGTAAATACAAACTTTCCGGAATGTTCAAGGAGTGGTTCCTGGACTTTTCGTCGTATGTAATACTCCAGAGAGCTGTCCCGCATATAATTGACGGTCTGAAGCCTGTCCAGAGGAGAGTCCTGCATGCAATGTACAGGAAAGACGACGGACACTATACCAAAGTAGCCAACCTTGTGGGTGAAGCCATGCAGTTTCATCCGCACGGTGATGCCTCCATACTCGGGGCCCTGGTTGTCCTCGGCCAGAAAAACCTCCTTATAGACTGCCAGGGAAACTGGGGCAACATCATTACGGGCGACTCGAATGCGGCTGCACGTTATATCGAGGCACGTTTGTCCAGATTTGCAAAGGAAGTGGTATTCAACCCCAAGACCACCAACTGGATGTCCTCTTACGACGGAAGGAACCAGGAACCTGTCGAACTTCCGGTCAAGTTCCCTCTGCTTCTGGCCCAGGGGACAGAAGGAATTGCAGTGGGTCTTGCATCGAAGATACTCCCACACAATTTCAATGAACTTCTTGACGCTTCGGTGGCAATCCTCGAGGGGAAGGACTTCGAGATCTTCCCTGATTTCCCGACAGGAGGGTATGCCGACTGTTCCAAATACAACAAGGGACAGAGGGGAGGTGTCGTGAAAGTCAGGGCGAAAATCGAAAAGCTGGACAAGAACACGATAGCCATAACCGAAATCCCTTACGGAAAGACCACGCACACCGTCGTGGACTCGATTCTCAAAGCGAAAGACAAGGGGAAGATAAAGATAAAGAAGATAGATGACCTGACAACCAAGCAGGCCAACCTGGTGATACACCTTCCGAACGACGTCTCCCCTGACAAGACGATAGACGCTCTCTATGCTTTCACGGACTGCGAAGTGTCCATATCTCCGAACGCGTGCGTGATTGTGGAAAACAAGCCGCAGTTCATGAATGTGGACGAAATACTGAGATACAACACCTTCCACACCAGGGACCTGCTTGGAAGGGAGCTGCAGATCAGGCTTGGCGAGCTGGAGGACGAATGGCACTACGGGTCTCTTGAAAGGATTTTCTTCGAAAACAGGGTTTACAAGATACTCGAAGCGGACTCAAGGAGCTGGGAAGAGCAGCTCGAAGAGGTATTCCGCGAAATGAAGAAGTACCAGGATCTCGTGAAGAAGGAGATTGTGATGGATGACATCTGCAAGCTGGTGGAGAAACCGGTCAGAAAAATCTCCAAATTCGACACGAAGGCCATGGACGAGAAACTGAAAGGGATTGAAGCCGAGATAGAAGAGGTGTCAAACCATCTGGCCCATCTGACCGAATACACCATTGCCTATTTCAGGAACCTGAAGAAAAAGTACGGTGCCTCGTTCCCGAGATTGACGGAAATCGTCAACTTCGAGTCCATTACAGTGACCAGGGTCGTGAACAACAACGCGAAGCTCTATGCCAACATGGCGGAAGGATTCGTGGGCATAAGCCTGAAAAAAGAGGACAACGCCGGATTTGTATGCGACTGCTCCGACCTTTCTGAAATCATAGTGTTCCGCAAGGACGGCAAGTACAGTGTAACGAAGGTGAGCGACAAGGCCTTTTTCGGAAAAGACCTCCTGTATGTAGGCCTGTTCGACCGGAATGACTCGAGAACAATCTACAACGCCATCTACAGGGACGGCAAAAGCAGTGTGACCTACGCAAAGAGGTTCGCAGTGACAAGTATCACGCGAGACAAGGAATACGACCTGACTGCCGGAACGCCGGGGTCTGCCGTACTCTGGTTCACGGCAAACGGCAACGGAGAGGCAGAGACGGTGAAGATCAGCCTCAGGCCAAGGCCGAAACTGAAGAAATCATCTTTCGAGTACGACTTCTCACAGCTGCTTATAAAGGGACGGGCGTCAAGAGGGAATCTTGTATCCAAGAACCCGATACAGCGTATTTCCTTGAAATCCAAAGGCATATCGACCATAGGAGGGAAGGACATATGGTTTGACGGCGACATCAACAGGCTGAATGAAGACGGCAGGGGCATGTACCTCGGACAGTTCAACACCGGCGAGCACATTCTCGCCATATTCAACGACGGGACGTACTACACCACATCCTTCGACCTCAGCAACAGATACCAGGACAATCTCCTGAAGGTAGAGAAACTCGACCAGGGCAAGACCTATACCGCCATATACTATGACGGCAGGCAGGAATGCTTCTACATAAAACGTTTTGCCTTCGACATAAGCGACAACACACTGCAGTCTTTCATATCCGAAGACAAGGGCTCTTATCTTGCTGCGATAAGCGATGACCGCCATCCGCAGATAGAGGTGACATTCGGAGGCAAGCATGAATACAGGGAGGCCGAGAAGATAGACGCAGAGGAATTCATCGGCAAGAAGGGAATACAGGCCAAAGGAAAGAAGGCAAGCCAGTATGAGATAAAAGGCATACGGTTCATAGAGCCTCTGCACAAGCCTGAAGATGACATGGAAGACACCGGTACAGGAATAGTGTCGCCGGACCTGTCCCAGGAAGACGATGAAGGGACTGCCGCCGGAACAGGCATCATACCTGAATCAGAAGTGAAGCTTCCTTCCATGGACAGCGGAGATAGCCCTGACGAAGAAGGCCAGGAAGACGAACAGCTGAGCCTGTTCTGAAAAAGGAGACAGATGTCATGACAGTTTCACTTACAGGATTCATGGGATGCGGAAAAAGCAGCGTAGGCAGGGAACTCGCCGCGCTGCTTTCCTGCTCTTTTATCGACCTGGACGCATATATAGAGAAAAAGACCGGCATGAGCATACCAGAGATTTTCTCAGAAAAGGGAGAACAGGGATTCAGGCTGGCCGAGAAGGATGCTCTGAAGGAAGTCCTTTCCCTGTACGGGTCAGACAGCACGGACATCCGCATGGCGGACGGTCACAGGAAATATACGGCTGTCCTTTCCTTAGGAGGAGGGACACTGACCACCCCCGAATGTGCCTGCATGGTGAAAACAAGGACATTGTGCATCTACCTGGAGGCAGCCACGGACACCCTGCTCCATAACCTTGAAAACGACCATGCTGACAGGCCTATGCTCAAGACGGAAGGCAGCCCGCGGCAGCAGGACGGGAATGCGGCACTAAGGGAAAGGATAGAGTCCCTCATGGCCCAGAGGTCAGGGACATACAGGGACACTGCGTGGAAGACGGTTTCCATCGACGGGAAGGCAGTAGAGGAGACGGCAGCCGAGATAAGGAGATTGCTGGAAGAGGCCGCACGGCCGGCCCGGGCAGGCCAGGATACGGTATGGGACCCGCTCAGGAAAAAGGAAGTGGCCCTTACGCCTGAAGAAAACGTGAGGCAATGGTGCATAGGTATGCTTCATGACCATATGAAAGTGCCGATGCACATGATGATGAGCGAGACAGGATTCAGGCTGGGGAACAAGCAGTACAGGGCGGACATTATAGTATATGACAGGGCGGCAGCGCCCCTCGCGGTGGTGGAATGCAAGCGCCCTGAAGTCCGGCTGGACAGGGAAGTCCTGGAGCAGGCCATAAGGTACAACATGGTCCTCGGAGTCCCCTATATAGTCATCTCCAACGGACACAGGACAATCATTTTCAGCAAGACTGCCACCGGGTACGCCCCCATGGAGCATGCCCCGTCCTATGAGGAGATGCTGAAGCGGCCTTGAGCGTCCTCACGGAAATGTCCGGTAGAGAAGGCCGGGGATTGGACTGACAGTACGACGAATTCCGGGCATTAAATCCAACACCTTGATTATTAGCTTAATATACTGATTGCAAATGAGTACAACCATAACAGAAGGATTCCTAGGCCACAAGATATTCACCATAGTATCCCAGACCGCAGAGAGACTGGGCGTCAGAGCCTTTGTGATCGGGGGCTACGTCAGGGACTGTTTCCTCGGACGTCCCAGCAAGGACATCGACATAGTGGTGGAAGGCAGCGGGATAGAACTGGCGCAGGCCGTCGGCGAGACAGTGGGGAGCACAGTGTCGGTATTCAGGAATTTCGGGACGGCGATGCTCAGGTACCACGGGATAGAAGTGGAGTTCGTAGGAGCACGGAAAGAATCATACCGGAGGGACTCGAGAAAGCCGATAGTCGAAGACGGGACTCTCGAAGACGACCAGCTAAGGAGGGATTTCACCATCAACGCTATGGCATTCAGCCTTCAGAAAGAGGATTTCGGGGCTCTCGTGGACCCCTTCGGAGGGATAAAGGACCTCGCATCAGGCATCATACGCACACCGCTCGACCCTGACACCACGTACAGCGACGATCCTCTGAGAATGATACGCGCCATAAGATTTGCGGCCAGGCTGTCAGCATCAGGAAGGGACTTCACCATTGTACCTGAATCCCTCGAATCAATAAGAAGGAACCGGGAAAGGCTCTCCATCCTTTCAAAGGAAAGGATAACTGAGGAGCTGAACAAGATACTTCTCTGCGAGAAACCGTCCATAGGCTTCAGGCTGCTTGATGACACAGGGCTGCTCGAACTGATACTTCCGCAGCTCACCAGGCTGAAAGGCGTGGAGACCGTGGAAGGGAAAGGGCACAAGGAAAACTTCAGCCACACGCTTGAGGTGGTGGACAACGTTTCCGCGTCAGAAGCAGAACTGATCATGGCAGGGTCCCTGCACAACTACGAGTTCGAAAACGGGAAAGAAGCCGTGCTTACGCGCACTGAGCCATACCTGTGGCTCAGATGGGCAGCCCTGCTGCACGATATAGGGAAGCCGGCCACCAAAAAGTATTCTCCCCAGACAGGATGGACATTCCACGGACATGAAGTCGTGGGGGCGCGGATGGTGCCCAAGATCTTCCAGCAGATGAAGCTTCCGCTAAACGAGAAAATGAAATATGTACAGAAACTGGTAGGACTGCACCTGCGCCCAATTGCCCTCGTTACAGAAGAAGTCACAGACTCTGCTGTAAGGAGGCTCCTGTTCGATGCAGGAAATGACATAGATGACCTGATGCTCCTGTGCAACGCCGACATCACCTCCAAGAACCCGAGGAAGGTCGAAAGGCTCAGGAAAAACTTCGAGATGGTCAGGCAGAAACTCGAAGATGTGGAGGCGAAAGATGCAATCCGTAACTTCAAGAACCCTGTCACAGGGGAATACATAATGGAAATTTACGGAATACCGCCGTGCCGGGAAATCGGTATCATCAAGGAATATGTAAAGAACGCCATACTTGACGGTGTGATACAGAACAGGTTCGAGGATGCAGACAGGCTGATGAGGGAAAAGGCCGCAGAACTTGGCCTTACAGGAAAGGATAAGTGACACCACCATGCAACAGACAGATATAACACTGACTGACAGATATATAGAATACATCACAGTCATCCGCAGGTATTCAGTACGGACACAGGAGATATATGCCGGAGTCCTGGACAGTTTCGTAGCATTTGCGTTTCCTGAAGCCACGGACCGGAATGCCGTCCCGGATACAGAACTGAAGTCGGCCCTGACAGTGGACATGTTCAGGGGATATGTGTTCCATATGCTCGACAAGATGTCATTCAATCCGAGGACAGTGAACCTGCATTTGTCAGTGTTGAGCGGGTTCTGCATGTTCCTGATAAAAAGGAAGGAGCTGAAGTCCAACCCCGCCAGGTCGGTAGCGCGTCCGAAAATGGAAAAGCTGCTCCCGGTGTTCTACCGGCACGACTCCATGTCAAAATACTTCGCCGCCAGCGACATATTCGCCACCGAGTTCCACTTCCCTACTCCGGCTGACTTCCTGGACGCATACGTCAGGACACGGAAACGGCATGGATACCGCCCGGAAAGAGACCCTCTCTACCTCAAGATGGAGAAGCTCGCGCAGAAGCCCGAAAAGTTCGACGCATGGCTCTTCGACAAAAGGCTCAGCCGTGCGATTGTCGTCACCCTGTATTCAACCGGGATCAGAAGGTCCGAGCTTATATCCCTCAAGACAGGGAGCATAGACTTCAGCAGGAAAATCATAAGGGTGACGGGAAAAGGAAACAAAACGAGAGAAATTCCGGCAGTACCTTCGTTATGTAAAGAAATTTCATTATATTTACAAGCAGTTGAAACGACAGTCTGTGAGCAGCGCACCTTAAATTCGCCCCTGTTCGTCACATCAAAAGGGACAGCTGTCTATCCCACATATGTGGACAGGGTCATAAAATGCGAACTCGGAGACACCAGATGGTTCACACTGAGAAAATCCCCGCATGTCCTGCGGCACACTCTGGCGACAGAGCTGCTCGAGGACGGGGCGGACCTGAACTCCATAAAGGAACTCCTGGGACACTCCTCGCTCGCCGCGACGCAGGTGTACACCCACAATTCTGTCGCCAGACTTAAAAAGATATATGAAACTGCCCATCCAAGGGCGAAAAGCGGAGGTAAACATGGAGATTAGAGTACAATCCATCAAGTTCAACGCAGACCAGAAACTCCTTGACTTCGTGGAGAAGAAAGTATCGAAGCTGGAGAAATTCCATGACGGCATCATCGGAGTGGACGTAGCACTCTCACTTCTGGCCGAACACCAGAACAAGAACGTGAAACTGCATGTCCAGATTCCGGGAAATGACCTGGTTATCGAGAGAAACGCAAAAACATTCGAGGACGCCCTCGTCGACTGCGTGGACATCCTGAAAGACAAACTCGTAAGGGCAAAGGAAAAAAGAAACAATTGACACATAACACAGACTCATCAGGCGGATTTTCCAATCCGCCTTTTATTTTCCATTTATGAAAGACTGCAAAATCATCCTTCCCTTATTCCTTGTCATGGCAGGACAGGGAATGCACGCAAAGGTGGCCGGTACAGAAAGGCCCAACATCATCTTCATCGTGGCTGACGACCTCGGCTGGACAGACCTTGGAATAAGCGGCAGCGACTATTACGAGACCCCGGCCATTGACAGGCTGGCATCCGAAGGCATGATGTTCGACAATGCTTATTCCGCAGCTGCGAACTCGGCTCCAAGCCGCGCCTGCATGATGTCCGGGATGTACACGCCAAGACACGGTATATATACGGTAAGCCCGTCCGAAAGAGGACACGCATCAGAAAGGAAACTGATACCGGTACCGAATACCGACGACCTGGACACCAGGTTTGTCACCATAGCCGAAGCACTCAGTGCGGCAGGGTACAGATGCGGGCACATAGGGAAATGGCATCTTGGGGATGATGCTGACGGGACCGGACCTCTAGCACAAGGGTTTGACACCAATACGGGAGGAGACCGTGCAGGTGCTCCATATTCATATTTCTACCCTTATTGCCTGCCTGACAAGTCCAGATGCCACCATGGGCTGTCACAGGGGAAACCAGGAGAATATCTGACAGACAGGCTTACTGACGAAGCCGTGAAATTCATCAAGGAGTCAGGAGACCAGCCGTTTTTCCTGCATCTTGCACATTTCGCCGTACATACCTCACTGCAGGCTCCAGAAGAAACAATAGAAAAATACAGAAACAAACCGGCTGGAAAGTATCACAGCAACCCTGTCTATGCAGCCATGATAGAAAAGCTCGATGACAGTGTAAGAAGGATATGTGACACCGTCGATTCCCTTGGCATGGCTGACAACACGCTCATCGTATTCTGGTCTGACAACGGCGGCTCGGAGCCTGTTACGGACAACTGGCCTCTACGTGGCGGGAAAGGCACCCCTTACGAAGGAGGAGACCGCGTGCCGCTGATTATCAGATGGAACGGGCACACCGACCCAGGGACAGTATCATCCGTCCCGGTATGCGGAATCGACTTCTTTCCGACATTCATATCCGTGGCAGGGGCGGACAAGGTAAAGGGCCTTGACGGGAAAGACATATTCTCCCTTGTGTCAGGCAAAAGCAGCAGACGCGACCTCTTCTGGCATTTCCCGGCATACCTGGAATCATATACGAGTGACCACGGATTCAGGGCGACACCGTATTCATCCATAAGGAGCGGGGACTGGAAGCTCATCCACTATTACGAGGACGGCAGCGAGGAACTGTTCGACCTCTCATCAGACCCTGGAGAGACCGAAAACCTCTCCCTCACAGAGCCCGGAATACGCAAGCGCCTGCACAGACGGCTGTTCAGATGGCTCAGCAAGACAAATGCACCAATCCCTCACGAACTGAATCCGGAGTATATTCCACGATGACATTGTGCATGGGCACAACACATCTTCCTCTTTTCCGGATGAAGTGAAATGTCCTCAGGATGTTTTTTCTCCCTGCCAATTACCTCAGCCGGATACTTCCGCAGACTTCTGCAATATTGTCCGCAATCATGCGGACAAGACGCCCACGTGCCTCAACAGAAGCCCATGCGATATGGGGCGAAAGGATAAGGCGCTCAGGATGAGACATTTTCAAGAGAGGACTGTCTTCAGGAAGAGGTTCAGCCGAGAATACATCAAGAGCTGCTCCGGCAATCTTTCCGGCATCGACGGCTGCCGCAAGAGCAGACTCGTCAACGATGCCTCCACGTCCCATGTTCACAATGACCGAGTCCGGTTTCATCATGGAAAGCTGGGCGGCACCTATAAGCCCTGCTGTCCTGTCATTGTAAGGCGCATGAATGGAAACCACATCGGAGCCTGACAGGAGAGCCTCAAGAGGAAGACTTGGATAATCCTTGCAGTGGGATGTGCCGGAAGTGGAAAAATAGCTTACATGCATGCCGAATGCCTCAGCCACTCCTGCTACCCTGTGTCCTATGGTACCCATGCCGATGATTCCCATCGTCTTGCCGGAAAGCTCGCTGAAAGGGACGGTCACATCAGTGAATATCCCGCTACAGCTGTAGGCACCTGACTTTACAGCACTGTCGAAATAGGCGCTTCTTCCCACAAGGGCAAGGATATGCATGAAAGTGGTCTGAACCACAGAGTCCGTAGAGTAGCCGGCAACATTCCTTACAGGAATACCCTTGGATGCGGCATAGTCAAGGTCTATGTTGTTGACCCCTGTAGCCGCCTCGCAGATGAGCCTGAGCGACGGGGCAGCGTCAATAAGCTCCGGTGTCACCTTTACTTTGTTCACTATAAGCACCTCGCAATCCTTCACCCTGTGCAATGCCTCCTCCGGTGAAGAGGTTTCGTAACACACAAGCTGGCCGAGGCCGGCAATCGGTGCAAAAGATATGTCACTACCCATCGTGGCAGCATCCAGAAACACTATTTTCATGATACCTGAGCATTTTTAAATGAAAAAAGGATGAAACTGACTTTCCCAGTATTCATCCTCAGTACGTGCGCAGGATCAGAGTCGAACTGACACGCCATTTCTGGCACTACCTCCTGAGAGTAGCGCGTCTACCAATTTCGCCACCTGCGCCTCAAAAGTGGATGCAAAGATATAAAATGTTTTTGAATTACGAACTATTTTTTCAAATTATTACATCAAATGAAATGACGGTTTCCCATCCGTTGATCTTGAACACCACATCTGTCTTGGCATAATCTATCTCTATTTCAACGTCTTCAAGATCCTTGGCAGACCAGTCATACCCACTTTCGACAATGTATTCACCAAGTGCAAATTCCCTGAGAGTCGTATCATCCTCCTTTATAAGCAGCATCAGAGAAGAATCTGCCTGTCTCGGGACACGTACACTGCACTTTCCCCCTCTGTCAATGACTGGAGAGAAAGAGAAGGGGCCGCGGACCAGAGCCCCGTCCACACCATACCCGCGTACAGCTCCCTCAACAGAAACCGAATACGGGTAAGGCCCGTCAGACTTCATGAGTATGGTTATGTTGCAATATACCTTATGCAGGTCCGCCACGATGCCCACAGATTCGTTTTCAGTGTCCAGTGCCTCAGTCTGCAGATACAGAGCCGGAAACTCTTCTCCAGGCATGGCTGTGAACCCCTCTCGATGGCTGAAGCTTCCGCCATCTCCGTAAGACAGGTTCAGGAATGTCCCTGTCCTGGGGACAGACGCGGTATATTCATCCCTGTATCTCTCCGCAGGAACCTTCTCCTCGAGGACCGGAGCACCTGATGAAGTAGCACGTACGTCTGTCTGAGGGAACGAAGAAATGTCCAGGCCGGTGAAGTCTATGATGAGAGTGCATGGGCAAGCCGACCTGTCCTCCTTCACAGAACATGCGGCCGCCAGCAGCACTGCCATCGCAGAAAGAACAAAACTCTTCATACCTGTCAGATAGTGACACTCTGGTCAGACCCTTCCTTCCACTCCGCGACATCCACCGTAAAAGAAGCCTCATGGTATGACACCGGGATGTCCGGGCTTTCAGAACCGAGCCTTGTGATTATCAACTCGGAGATATTGTACGTATAATTGCTCTGCACCCCCTTGATGGATACCGGATAGTAATATATCTTCCCGTCTATGGAGACCTCCACCACAAGCCTTGTGTATGCCGGGGAGGCCGATGACGATGAATCCTCCTCGGTCGGATTCGGATAGCAGTAGAAATAGTGCGGCGTCTCGTACGATTTCCCGTGCTGGATTGTCACATCGCCCAGCTCCCCGCTGCTCAGGAGTGAAGGCAGATCCCCCTGGCTCTCGCATTTCCCCCTGTTATGCCAGAGAGTCGGGGCATAACTTCCGGTATAGCGTCTGTCTCCTGCGGCATTGACTATGTATATTTTCTTCACAAGGAATTTAGAGGACTCATACTGGCTGAGTTCCAGCCTGTTGGTTATCTTCTTTATGGAAATCCTCGACACAAGCCTCGTCACAGGTATTGTAACGGTGCCGGAAGCTGAAGAAACTGTCTCCGACTTGCTGCCATACATGACGAAAGACTTGGGAGCGTTGTCCTTGAGATACGACACTTTGCTTTCAAGGGCGGACTTTGTCTTCACGCCCGGAATTTCGGGAGCATTCACAACGGCAATTATATCCTTGGACCCGACTGTGCAGTCGGCTTTGGCCGTATTGCCGATAGTCTTGCTGTATGCTTCAAGGACACCGTCCGGCCGGAAGATGAACACCTGAAGTGATGAAACGGAGTCCTCCCCGTCAGTGTCTGTCGCCCTTGTGACAATAGGTCCTGACACCGAGATACTCACCGGCACTGTCTCGCCGGAAACATACTGGGAATCCACATTCTCTTTCGTGCAGCCGGCAAAAACAGACATCGCTGCACCCATACACAGAACCTTGGTTCTGAATGAATCAATTCTAAACAACATATCTAAAATCTTTAATTTTGGTTTCTGAAGGAACCGCGAGCGGCTCCTATGTCAATATTTAACGTTAGTCCGATGAATTATTTTTTATATTATATTGCTATTCGGGACGGTCATTCGATACCGTATTCGAGCATCAGCTCACGTATCTCCGGATCAAGCCTGCCACGGTGAATCATCGAAGGCTCCAGACTTATACTCCTCCTGAAAAACTCAACGGCCTTTTCATTCTTCCCGGCCCTCGAAAGGGCGACCGCAGTCAGATATGCCACCCTGGCTGAATTCCGGTCCAGGCCCAGGAGGATACGCAGTGCCTTGTCGTCATACCCGGATGAAAGATAGGCAAGGGCGGAATTGTAGTCGCCGTATTTTCCGAGAAGCGCCACCGCACGCCTGTAGTCCAGCCGTTCCATGGCAGCCACACCCTCCATATAGGCCGAATCCACCACCGATGTATGCAGCGTGTCTTTTTCCATTCCTTTCCTGTGCAGATGGAAATCGAGCCTTACAGTACGCAGAAGAGGATACAGCTTTTCACGGAAATACCTGTATTCCGGCAGATTCCTCATGGCACCCTCTGCGAAATCCGGACTTTCCCTGTAAGGAAGGGCGATGATCTTCTCCCTGGATGTCTCCGACACAAGGGTGTCATGTGATACCATAGTCATGAACAACTCCCAGTTTTCAGGCTCGGACCTGACCTTGAGCAGACCGTCCGGTATTTTCCCTGAAGCTGACGACAGGTATGCCGCCACAGCTCCGGCCCTTTCCGTTGAAAGTACAGAATTATATCTGTAGGAGCCTTCCGGTGAACTCGATGCTGAAATCACTACCGAATCAGCCACGAAGTCATCCATAGCAAGAATCTTCTCCATGCAGGAACGTATCCTGCGGAGTTCCTGCGCATTGGTACCGGAAGCTGTATCTATACATGAAGAAGCGCTGCCGAAATCAATCACTGCCTTCGTATAGTCATATACATTTCTCTCCACCACGACCGTCCTGTATCTTACCGATGTGTCGGCAAGAGAGGACAGGGAACTTATATAGAAAGCCAACTCCTCCTTTCCAGGCACGGCATACCTCCGCTTCCCGTTCTCATATATGCCGCCCGAGACAGAAAGCGGTATCCTGCGCAGCCCGGGACGGCTTTCGAGCGTCTGTGTATATCTGTAGCATATCTCCCCTGTACCGTCAGACACAACCGTGTCGATCTTTATGCTTCCTTCAAGTCCGCCGACAAGCTTCCCGAGCATATTCTCCGAGACTTTCTTCCTGCGGTCGTTCCTGGCCATCAGATGACGCCTGGTATAGTGTTCCAGGACTTCTTTCTGTCTGAGGCCGAAAATGCTCTCGGCCATCGGCTCGGAGACATACGACGTGTCATTCTTCATAGCGTATATGTCGGGGAAGTTCCGGCTTATGAATATCTCGAGCTGCCTGACCATGACGAAGTCCGAGCTGTCAGTAATGACCGACGCAAGGAAATCCCTGTAACGCTCGTATCCCCTTATCTGCGCAGCCCTGTATTTCCTGCCTGTAACCAGTACAGGATCCAGGGTAATGTGCTCGTCCAGTACCGTTATCTCCGGAAAAAGCCTCAACTGCCATGCGGGATTCACCATTTCGGAAGGCACTGTCACATCGAAGGCGATGGTCACCTTGCCGCCTCTTTCAGCCACATTCCTGAACCTTGCCACGACTCTGGAAGCCTCGAGAAAATCCGTAGCCACCATCTCCCCCGTCTCCGAATCCCTTATGGCATTCATGATTACAGGACCGTCTGTCTCACGGACTTCTTCCCTGGCTCCGTCATGGCGCTGTCCCTCGTCACAGTCCTCCTTTTCTTCGTCCTGAGGCACAGACAGCGAGATGTCCACACCTGCCTTTGCAATCTTCGATATTTTTCCGGAGGTTCCGCATGATCCTGCGGCTACGGCCAGAATTGAAAAGGCCGCAAATACCCTGATGATATCAGAACACATAGGCAAGAGAAATCTTTATGTCATCCGGCAATATGAATCCACCTGTCCCGGATGCAGTCGTTACTCCGCAGAAAGGGCAGCTATATACCCGGTATTTGCGGACACCTCCCCAAAGGCCCAGTCCGAACTCGATATTCAGACGGGGATGGAGCATATACGTATACCCCGCCGAGACACCTGCTCCGAAGCGGTCGCCCTCCTCTGTCGAAAGGTCGATGATTCCGCCTGTATTGTACTCCTGGTACTGCATCTTGCCGGAAACCCACCACCCTGAATATGTATGCCATATCCAGTAGCGTCCGGCAGCCGAATAGCACTGCTGCCTGTGCTGGAACTGTTTGCCCCGGATGCCGGAATTGAACGTCCACGGGTTGTATCTTACTGCCGCAGAGACAGACCAGTGCCTGGACACGGCATAAGACGCTTCCGCATTGAGAGTGGCGAAATTCAGATAATCCAGGATATTTGTCGAAACCGAGAACCTCTGTCCCATGGCAGGCTTCCAGCAGACAGCCATGAAAAGGACGAGAATCAGATACCGAATCTTTTCCATCAGCATTCATTCATATCTGTTGAACACCTGGTTTATTACGGCCGCCTTCTCAGGATACATGGAAATCAGGCGTTCTTTCAGGAGACCGGTATCAGTGACATCGGGCTGCAGGGCGCCCATTATCTCCGAGCGGCTTATCCCGCGTTCATCCAGGGCCCTGAAAATCTGAGGAGCGAACCAGTACGAACTTCCCAATGGAAGTACATTCCCTCCATAGCGTTCCTTGTACATCATGCTCTCCATGTAATAGGCCCACATCTCGCCTACCGCACAGTAACCGGCATCTGCCTCAGTACCTGTCCCGTAGGTCATGCCTCCAGAAGTAATGTATGACTTCATTATGAACATTATGTACTTGTCCCAGTATGCCTTGCCTACCTGGGCGAAATGGCTTGCGTGCGACATTTCGTGGCAGACTGTCCTGTATATGCTCCCGTAGTCGTCCATATCCTTGGTACCAATAGTGATATCGGGGGCGAAAAAAGCCACGACAGTAGAGAAGATTCCCAGGAACTTCTTTATATACTTGCTCTCGACAAAGGCTCCGTGATGTATCATGACCGCACTGCTTTCATCCAGGGCAGGGAAAAGCCATATCCTTATGTCTGACGGCGGGGCCGTTATGGCCATATCATCTCCTTCACATCTTGCGATGTATTCATAGGCGGCATTGTTCACTACACTCCTGGTGAACATCTTCCTGTCCGAATCCTTCGTCACAGTGTAGTCCAGACCGGACGGGGAGGACTTTCCCAAAGCGGATGTGGAAGCCGGCACAAGCAGTTTGTTGAACCCTATGGCAAATCCTTTCTCATTCTTGAATATCAGGCGATACCTCACTTTTGCCGAATACTTCTGGGGAATGGTGTAATAGCCGTCCCTGTCCGTGTAGGCGTGAGAATATTTGACAAAAGTGTTGCATCTGACACGTACTCCGGCCAGTCCGAACGGTTTCCCGCCGTTCACCTGATCATCGACAATCGTTATACGTCCTGAAGGATTCACCTTATTCGCCCTTGTTTCAGGGGCGAGCATGTCCCCGTTGCCGGTAAGTCTGTATGCCTCCCTTTCCACCGCCTCCCAGTCGATACCGTCACCGGAACGCTCCGGAGCGTCATTCTCAGTAATGTAGCACTCGTCTATAAGCTCATGGTACACATCCGGAAACACATAGTCCACAGGGACTACGGCATACTGCCATGTAATATTGTCCTCTCCAATCTGTGGGTCATGGTAATAATCACCGTCCTTCACTATCGCGTAGTCCAGTGGGTGGTCCGAAAGGTCCAGGTCCGATATGAGGTCGAACTCATCCTGGTCAACGGGAAGAAACCTCACGTACAGATGCGTGGGCTCCACTTCCACCCTTCCACGTGTGGGATAGACCGACGCGATAGCTGCAGATATGTTCTCCGTTGTGTAAGGGTTTTCAAGCCTGTCTCCAAGGACAATCTGCCCGTGGGACAATCCGTCATCCGGGAAATCCGTCCATGATCCGGACGAGACTCCCTCCTTGCTGCACGACACGATAGCCAAAAGCAGCGCAATAGTCACAAATAATCTGTCCATAGCTTCTGTTTTTTTTTATTCCGGCGACAAAATTACCGGAGGCTATCCGTGTTCGGAAAAATGCAAACGTTTAATGACAGAACCGGCCCTGCATGCATCTGCAAGGCCGGTTCTGTCTGTTACTGCATGGCAGAAATACCGCAAATCCTGATTCAGGCACGAAGTGCCATGTCAGAAATATGCTACCGTCTTCTGCTCTATCTCCGAAATAATATTGTTGGCCATCCTGCTTACACCGAAGCGGAACAGGCTTTTGTCAAGCCACTCATGTCCAAGAACGGTGGACACTATGGTATAATATGATACAGCATCCATGGCTGTGGAGATACCACCTGCTGGCTTGAAGCCCACCTTCCGTCCTGTCTTCCTGTAGTATGCCGCAATACATTCACACATGACGTATGCCGCTGCAGGAGTTGCATTTACATTTACCTTCCCTGTAGAGGTCTTTATGAAGTCAGCCCCGGCTTCCATCGCCAGGAAAGAAGCCTTGGCTATAAGTTCCGGAGAGAGGAGCAAGCCTGTCTCAAGGATGACCTTCAGATGGACAGACCTGCCCTGCTTTGCAGCCGCCTCGTCTATACATGAGCGGATCTCCCTGATCTCCTCTGAAGCAGACTCATAGTCACCTTCAAGGAAAGAACTGAGAGACAAGACTATGTCTATTTCGTCCGCACCTTTTTCCACAGCCATGCCACACTCAAGCAATTTCACTTCCAGGAAACTCTGCGAAGACGGGAAGCATCCTGCCACAGCGGTAATGTGCACCTCGTCGCATTTCTTGTGCGACTTCACCGTCTCCACGAAGTCAGGATATACGCAGACAGATGCCGGCAGGGGGAATTCCGGAAACGCATTCTTCAGACCGTTGACCTTTTCCACGAGCCTGATGATGGAAGACGGGGTGTCATCTGTCTTCAGCGAAGTCACATCCATCATGGAAAAACATGACAGGAGCACATCCCTGGATACGATATTGCCGAGGTTGGCAGCGATAAGGTCCAAAGCCCTGTCCATTGCCTCCTTGTCCGGAGTATAGCCGTATTCCGTAAAGTAATTCTTCATAATATCATTCTTTTATCTGTGAATCAATTATAATCGTCACCGGTCCGTCGTTCAGGAGGGATACCTTCATGTCTGCACCGAACACTCCCCTCCCTATCTCCTTCCCGACACATGCCTCCAGCATGGAGCAGAACCTCTCGTAAAGCGGCACGGCGACATCAGGCTTCGCCGCCTTGAGATATGACGGACGGTTGCCCCTGGCAGTGGAGGCATAAAGAGTGAACTGGCTGACAACCAGGACTTCTCCGCCTGTATCCCTGACGGAAAGGTTCATGACCCCGTTTGCATCATCGAAGATCCGTAATGAGGATATTTTCCTCGCCATCCAGTCAAGCGCGGCATCTGTATCGTCATCGACGAATGCCGCAAGGACCAGAAGGCCGTTGCCTATGGAGGCGCTGTACCCGGTATCAGGTATGTCCACCCTGGCGTTTTTCACTCTCTGGATAACAACTCTCATGGCCCTATCCCCTTATCTGTATATTGAATCCACTGTCAATCAGAGGCTTTACAAGCTCTGTCATTTCTTCCACAGTGAGTTTCTCCAGTCCTTTCTCAGGAGTCTCCCTGTCTATAGTATAGACCATCACCTCCCTTGGATGTAGCTGTCTGACAATCTCCATCCACCCTGATATCCATGCCGGGTCAGCAGGGTCGCAACCGTCTCCGCGGAGGAACATGGTCTGCAGGATGAAGTTCCCGTTGAACCTCCCGAGGCTTCTGACCGTCTCGGCCACATGATATCCTGGATACGGCCTGTTTATCCTTAAGGCGCCCGAGTCGTCCGGAGCATCAATCTTGAGTATCGGGTTGTCTGTTTTCATAAGGGCTTCAACCACCTCGGGACGGTATGCCGTAGTGGCATTGGACAGCACCGAAATGACCGCCCCAGGCAAATATCTGTCCCTCAGCTCGACAGTTGCATCTATTATGGCAGGGAAATCCGGGTTGAGAGTCGGCTCTCCATTGCCTGAGAAAGTTACCGAGTCCACTTTGACACCTTCTGATGCAAGAGTCTTGAAACGGTCTTCCATGGCCGCCCTGACCATTGAGACGTCAGGCATACCGCCTCCAGAACGGCCGTCCCTGTTCCATCCACATTCACAGTATATGCAGTCGAAATTGCAGAGTTTGCCATCCCTCGGAAGAAGGTTCACCCCGAGAGAGGAACCGAGACGCCTGCTGTGTACGGGCCCGAAAACAATATCTGAAAATCTGAGCATTGTCTAAAGTATTCAACATTTTTTGTCCACCCCCAGTCACCTCTCGGTGACAGCCCATTGTTGCTTTGTTTACAATCAACGTTATATTATCCTTTCGGAGAAACTGTCCCTGGTAAGGCGACCTTCCGCATCCGTATTCCGCACAAGCACGAGCCCCGGTCTCTTCCCGGGAAGAATTGACCCGAGCACCGACTCCTTCCCGAGAAAAGACGCGCCACCGAGGCAGGCCCATGACAGCATCTCGCCGAGACTTATATCCGGGAAAGCCGTCTGGAGACAATGGAGTTCCCTGACCATGTCGAGAGTGTCGTTGCTGGACAGGGAATCAGTACCTACCGTCAGCCTCATGCCTTTCCTGCGCATGAGGTACACCGGAGGAAGGACATCATGGATAAAGATGTTGGACAACGGACAAAGGGCAATATAGGCATTACGCATCACCGAGGCAACTGCATCGGCGGCTTCTTCCGTAAGACATACCTCATGGACCAGTAGGATGTGCTCTTCAAAAGGGGCAGGATGGACAGCCTCAAGCCTGTCGATGAAATACATGAGTGACGGTTTCCCGGTCACCGGAGGCGTACTCATGCCGAGTCTTTTCCTGTTTTCGTAAAGTGCGCCGCTTCCGGAGATTATCATCTGCTCCTCTTCCGGACTTTCCTGTGAATGGTATGACAGGAACCCTGATTCCAGGGCATCTGCAGAAGATGCGGTAAGAAGCTGAGGGCTTGTAGTATAACATGAATGAGGCGTAGGAGCGGCATCAAGGCCGTATTTCCCGGCCTCCTTCTGCAGGCCCCGCACAGATGCCATTACGCTGCCGCAGTCCTGCGGCTCCGAGCCGAACACCTCAAGAAAAGTCCTGGTATAGAGGGGGGATGCAGACTTGGCGGCAAAACTTTCATCACCGTTGCTTATGTCACACATGGCAGATACACCCTGTTTCCAGAGTATATCCATCCACTTTCTGACGCAGGCCATGCGGGAATCCCTGTCAGAACTGTCCCTAAGCGCATTAATCTGGTCTATGAAACCAGCCATCCCCGTCTTTTTCGCGAACTTGCCTTGCAGATGCGAAAGCTCTATGTGGCAATGCGCATTGACAAAACCAGGTACAATTATCCCGTCCAGATATACATCCTCCTTCTCAGGATCCGGAGATATGCCTGTTGAGAGAATCTCGCCGTCATCGGAATATTCGACAAAACCGTCTTTCATCGGCTCGAAAGAGTCCAGAGCATATACATACCTTGCTGCTATCCGCTTCATTATCTAATGTCAGTTCGAGGAATTAATATAATCGTATTATTCTAATAATCAACATATTATCTTTAGCGACCAGAGTCAGCCGCCCTGACCTTCCTGGTCTTCAGCGCCTGTCCGCGACTGAGCTCCGTGCTTTTCACGGTCTGCTCCCCTGCAGGCCTGGCTGCCTCATGCAGGATTCCAGATCCGGCAGGTACTGCTTTCCGCACATGCTCAAGGGTCTCCTCCTCCGTCTCCACGACGGCGGACACCGCTGAGGTATCAACTGCAGAGGAATCTGCTGCCACCTTAAGCTGCGGTCCCACATAGACAGTATCATAACCTTTCTGCACATCGAACATGTACGAGCCGCATCCGGTGGAGTCTATATAGAACGAGAGGCTGTCGGCCGTAAGCAGGTCCTTGTTGGCCAGTCCGCAAAGGAAGAATATCCTGTCAGGAAGATACATAGCCGAAGCCTTCCTTCCCTCCGAAATGGACTCGAGACGGGCCTTTTCTGCTCTGAGTTCCTTGAGCTTGTCCTCAAGTATCACCGTGGACTCCCTGAGTATCCTTGCATACCGGTCCGGATCCTTGATATAATAGGCCATGCTGTTTCGGTAATCGTCAGAAGTATAGCCGTACTTGCGGAAAATGGGCTCGTAAACAAGGGTGGTGTCAGCCATGCCACGAGCTTCCCTGTCATCCGCTATCCTCTGGTCCATCACGAACATCTCGGCATATATCTCCGCCATATCCCCACGGGATATTACCTTCCCCTTTTTCCCGCAAGAGACCAGGGAAGCCACGGCTGCCGCCACAATCAGGATCCTGATGGGAGAGAAACTCATACGGGACTACCTTAATGCGGCTCCGAAATCATTGGAAAATACTGAGAGGAGCTTTGACATTATCTTCTCCACCTCGCTGTCTGTGAGGGTCTTGTCCGGATCCTGCAGAATGAATGACAGGGCATATTGTTTCTTTCCCTGAGGTATCTTGTCCCCCCTGTAAACATCGAACAGATCCACATGCCTGAGCAGCTTCTTCGCAGCCTTGAAGGCAGCCTTGCGGAGCTGGGCATATTCCACACCCTCGTCAAGGAGCAAAGCCAGGTCACGGCGCACCTCCGGGAATTTAGGGAGTTCGCTGTATTTTATCCTGTCTCTCTTCACAAGCTCGAAGAAGGCAGGCCAGCTGATCTCGGCCGCAAACACAGGCTGCCTGATGCCGAACTGCTTCAGAAGGGAAGACGACACAGTGCCCATTACGGCAAGCTGCTGCCCTGTCCCCGGAAGCCTGTACACGACACCCTCCGAGAACAGGTCTGAAGGGGCCGCGCCGTACTCGAGCGAATAAATGTCTGTCCCGAAACGTCTGAGCAGGAGTTCGAGATAGCCTTTCAACTGGAAATAGCTTCCCTTGTCAGGCTCTGCACACCATGACTTCTCCCCCGGTCCGGTAATGAACATCGAATATGCGGTCTTCTCATCATAAGAAGACAGGACTGAAGGGTCCTGTCCTTCCTTCAGGGCATATACAGAGCCGTATTCGAATATCCTCATGGAGTTCGTCTGCCTGTTGATATTGTATGCGATTACCTCCAGCCCGTTCAGCAGGAGTGTCTGCCTCATCACATTAAGGTCGGAACTGAGAGGATTGACGATCCTGACACACCTTTCCGCAGGGAATGTTACAAGATTCCTGTAGTAGTCCTCCTTTGTCAGGGAGTTGTTCATCGTCTCCACAAACCCGTTGGCGGCAAGGAAATCGGAAACGGAATTCCTGACGGCCTCCGGCTCCGGCCTGGATGAAGCGTTCACTGACATGCGGACTCCGGAAGGAAGCTCGATATTGTTGTATCCATATATCCTCAGGATCTCCTCCACCACATCGCACTCCCTGTAAACATCCACCATGTATGACGGCACTGCCACCTTTGCTCCAGAAGGGGTACCGTCAGATGCTGTCCTCCGTTCAATGAAATCGTATGAGAGGTATTCAAGTATCTTTTCTATGGTGTCATGACCGATTTTCTTGCCTATGAAAGATTCTATCCTGTCATAGTCAAGGTCAACCACTTTCTTCTCGATCTTCACAGGGTAGAATTCCTGGACCTTGCCCACTGCCTTGCCCCCTGCAAGCTCTTCAATGAGAAGGGCCGCCCTTCTGGCCGCATATCCTATGACCAAAGGATCAGCTCCCCTTTCATTGCGGAAGGATGCGTCGGTCTTAAGCCCGTGTCTCTTGGATGTCTTCCTGATGGATACCGGGTTGAAATACGCGCTTTCGAGGAACACGTCCGTAGTGGAATCCGTGACTCCTGACTCCTCTCCACCGAAGACTCCCGCAAGGCACATTGCCTTACACGTATTGGCTATCACCAGGTCTTCCGAAGAAAGCGACCTTTCCACCCCGTCAAGAGTGACGAACTTCTCGCCTTCCTCCGCCCTGCGTACCACTACCTTGTGGCCGAGGATACATGAGGCATCGAAAGCATGGAGCGGATGCCCTGTCTCCATCTGAACGAAATTGGTGATATCCACTACATTGTTAATCGGTCTGAGTCCTATGGAGAGCAGCTTCTTCTGCATCCATTCCGGAGACGGGCCGACCTTGACATCCCTGATGGTTATACCTGCATATCTCGGAGCTCCGTCAGATGCGAGTACCTCTACGGGGATGGCCCCGTCAATACTGTCAGGCGATGTGCACACGCCCTCCGGACCTTCAGAGAAAGAGGAAACGTCCGGTATTTCAAGACGGCAAGGTATGCCGTTCAGTTTCAGATAGGCATACAGGTCGCGGGCGACACCGATATGTGAGGCAGCATCGACCCTGTTGGCTGTCAGGCCTATTTCTATGAGGAAGTCCGTTGCGAGGTGAAGATAGTCCTTTGCCGGCGTCCCCGGGACTGCAGACGGGTCCAGGACCATGATGCCGTCATGAGAAGTGCCGATCCCGAGCTCGTCCTCTGCGCATATCATGCCGTTTGACTCCACTCCCCTTATCTTCGACTTCTTTATCTTGAAGTCCTCGCCGAGCCTGGTGCCGATGGTGGCGAGCAGGACCTTCTGGCCGGCGGCCACATTCGGCGCGCCGCATACGACCTGCAGGAGACCGGGAGCGCCGGTATTGAGCATGGTCACATGTAGATGGTCGGAATCCGGATGGTCATAGCACTCGACCACCTCTGCGACTATCACCCCGGCAAGACCTCCGGGAATCTCCTCCACCTGTTCCAATGAATCGACCTCGAGTCCTATGGATGTCAGGGCTTCGGCCACCTGGCCGGCTGTAAGGTCACACTTGATATAGTCCTTGAGCCAATTGTACGAAATCTTCATATACTGATATATTTTCTTCTGATATTCCGGAACGCAACGGAGCGCCCCGTCACAGACCATCGTCTGCCAATCTGCAAAGATAGGATTTTTTATGAAAGTTTCCCATTTTTGAAGACGGTTTGCCTGGTTCACCTGATGCAGTGGTGCACCAGGCGCCGTGCCCGGCACACCACTGCGGCCTTACCGTCCGGAACTCCGATCAACGGAAATCCTCTGTAGAGAAGAGGGAATCGACAAACTCCTTCTTGTCGAAGACTTTAAGGTCATCTGCCCCCTCGCCTATGCCTATGAATTTCACAGGCACCTTGAACTGGTCCACGATGCCGATAACAACCCCGCCCTTGGCTGTGCCGTCGAGTTTGGTGACTGCAAGGGCCGTTATATCTGTCGCACGTGAGAACTCCTTGGCCTGCTGGAAAGCGTTCTGGCCTGTGGATGCGTCAAGGACAAGCAGCACCTCATGAGGGGCATCGGGAATCACCTTCCGCATCACGTTACGTATCTTGGTGAGCTCGTTCATGAGGTCAATCCTGTTGTGGAGCCTGCCTGCGGTGTCGACCAGCACGACATCCGCCCCTTTGGCCACAGCGGATTTCACAGTATCATACGCCACTGATGCAGGGTCCGAACCCATGGCCTGCTTCACGATATCCACGCCTGTACGCTCTGCCCAGATTGTCAGCTGGTCCACCGCGGCCGCCCTGAAGGTGTCAGCGGCACCGAGCACCACCTTCTTGCCACTGGCCTTAAGCATCGAAGCAAGCTTGCCTATAGTGGTGGTCTTCCCGACACCGTTCACACCAACCACCATTATTACATAGGGTTTCTTTGAAAAGTCGAAAGGCTTCACCGTCTCGTCCTTGTCCACGGAAATATCAAGCAGCCTGCCGATTTCATCCCGGAGCATCCCGGTCAGTTCCTCGAGCGACACATACTTGTCCCTATGCACACGCTCTTCAAGGCTGTCTATGACCTTGAGAGTAGTGTCAACTCCCATGTCAGAAGCGACAAGGGCCTCCTCTATGGCATCAAGCAGGTCGTCATCCACCTTCGACTTCCCGACAATGGCCCTGGAGAGTTTCTCGAAAAAACTCCTCTTGGTCTTCTGGACCCCTTTATCAAATATACCCATAATGCTATATCGTTTTAAATCTGGCAAATATACAAAGAAGCCGAGAGCAATGCAAATGGACCAGCCACAAAAGCCGGCAGGTTTGCGAATGGTTTTGCATTGTACGGCACCACACCCCGTATCCCATCCTGACATCATATTTTTTCTATTCTCATCTTTTCATACTATCTTTGGAGCCTGAAAACCGTATTGTACAAATAGATGGAATTCGTCAAGACAGCGACAGATCCTCAATCCGGCGCAAGATGCGGTGTCATCACCACAGAGCACGGACAGATACAGACCCCCATTTTCATGCCAGTAGGCACTGTGGGATCGGTCAAGGGCATATACCACCGGGATCTGAAAGAAGACATAAAGGCAGAGATCATTCTCGGGAACACATACCACCTCTATCTCAGGCCTGGCCTCGACGTGCTGCGTGCGGCCGGCGGCCTGCACAAGTTCATTTCATGGGACAGGCCTATACTCACCGACAGCGGCGGATTCCAGGTATTCTCGCTATCCCCGATAAGGAAACTCACCCCGGACGGATGTACATTCTCGTCGCACATCGACGGGTCCAAGCATACATTCACGCCGGAAAACAACGTGGACACCCAGCGTACCATAGGGGCAGACATCGTAATGGCCCTGGATGAGTGCACCCCTGGTGACGCCTCCTATGAATACGCAAAGAAGTCATTGTCACTCACCCAGTCGTGGCTTGAACGGTGCATAAAACGCTTCGACGAGACAGAGCCGCTTTACGGCTACAGGCAGGCATTTTTCCCTATTATCCAGGGCTGCGTATATCCGGACCTGAGAAGGGCGGCTGTGGAGCATGCAGCCAGATTCGACCGGGAAGGATATGCCATCGGAGGGCTGGCAGTAGGTGAACCCACTGAGAAGATGTACGAAATGCTCGAGGTAGTCTGTCCTATCCTTCCGGATGACAGGCCAAGATACCTTATGGGTGTGGGAACGCCCGCCAACATCCTCGAAGGCATAGCAAGAGGTGTGGACATGTTCGACTGCGTGATGCCTACCAGAAACGGGCGTAACGGCATGATATTCACATGGAACGGCATTATGAACATGAGAAACAGGAAATGGGCTGACGACTTCTCCCCCCTCGATCCCGACGGGACATCGTTCGTGGACAGGACATACAGCAAGGCATACCTGAGGCATCTTTTCATCGCCGGTGAAATATTTGCAGGGCAGATTGCCAGCGAGCACAACCTCGCCTTCTACCTCGACCTCGTCCGTCAGGCACGCATGCACATCATCGCCGGAGACTTCAAGGCATGGAAGAACGAGACAGTAAAAAGGGTCATGACAAGGCTTTAAGCCCGAGGTATGATATATTGAATGAATTAAACAGTATCAGGGAATGGATCTGAAACCGAGAATACTGGACCTTTACATAGTGAAGAAATTCATCTTCACATTCTTCATCGCGCTGCTGCTCATAATCGGCATCGTGATCATCTTCGACATAAGCGAGAAGATAGACGATTTCGTGTCCCACGAAGCACCTCTGAAAGCCATCATCTTCGACTATTACCTGAATTTCATACCTTACTTCATGAACATGTTCAGTCCGCTGTTCGTGTTCATAACGGTGATATTCTTCACATCCAAGATGGCAGCCAACTCGGAGATCATCGCCATCCTCTCCTGCGGCATAAGTTTCCACAGGATGATGGTGCCGTATATGTTCTCGGCCACACTCATAGCGATGTTCTCCCTGGCATTGAACCTGTTTGTAATCCCGAACTCCAACAAGATCCTGGACGAATTCGAGAGCAAGTATATAAAATCCAGCTACCAGAATTCAGGAAGGGATGTACACTACCAGATCTCTCCAGGGGAGTTCGTGTATGTGGAATCGTTCAGCCGCTGGAACAATACAGCCTACAAGTTCACCCTGGAGAAAGTCAAGGACAACAGGCTGGTGTCCAAGCTCTCTGCCGAGACAGCCGTATGGGACAGCACCTTCAATGGATGGACCCTGAAAAAATACTTCATAAGGGACTACTCGGGGACACTCGCGGACAACATACGTTCCGGAGCCAGGCTCGACACGGTCATCAACCTGTCCGTAACGGACTTCTACATGACGAAAAACACCGTGACCACACTTTCATACAAAGAACTGAACCAGCTTATCGAGACGCAGAAAATGAGGGGTGACGACAACGTGAAGCTGGCTCAGATCGAGAAGCATACCCGCTTCGCCCTGCCGTTCTCGGCCTTCATCCTCACTGTAATGGGCGTATCGCTCTCCTCGAAAAAAAGGCGCGGAGGAATCGGCTGGAACATCGGCATCGGAATAGCACTCAGCTTTTCATATATCCTGTTCCTGAAATTCAGCGAGATGTTCGTCCATACTGATTTCCTTCCGCCAGGAATAGCACTCTGGGTACCTAATATATTGTATGCCATAATATCAGGATTCCTGTACAAGATTGCGCCGAAATAGGGCGGGTGGACCGTAATGTTTTTTGCCCTGCCCGCCATGGATGCCTCCGCTATATTCTAACGGGACTTGACACTGGAGGCCCCGGAAGAAGACACATTCACCTTGCCGTCCCCGTACACCACAAGCGATGATGCCCCTGACACCTTGCCGGAAGCGGCCACATTGCATTTCACGTGACAGTCGCTGGCCCCTGAAATTTCACATGTCAGGTTATCCGTCTCCAGATATGCCTTCCCTGAAGATACTGAGGAAGCCCCGGACACCGTCACATTGAAGCTGTCTGCATTGCCGCTCAACGACATGTCAGACGCACCTTTCACATATGCATTGAGGATACCGGCAGATACTGAGGCCCTGACTCCGGAGGCTCCGCTGGCTTCAAGCGTAAGTTCAGAAGCCGCCTTCAGGTCAGCGTTGAAATCTGATGCCCCGCTGATGTCAACCGTCAGTCTGTCAGCCTCTATTGCAACATCGCTGTTGAAGCAGGAAGCACCGCTGACTTTCAGTCTCCCGAGGGATGGGCTTGCCGGCACTATGACAGAAACCTTGCCCGTATTTCCGCTCCTGAACCACACATTCTGCTTCCAGGACATATAGACCTTCAGGGTATTCCCTGACTCTTCCACATACACATAAGGTATCACTAAAGAATCCGCCATCACCGTTACCTCATCTGCCGACGACGAATACATCACATGTACAGCTCCCGAGACTTCAAGTCCGGAGTATGAGGAAGACACTTCATAGGTCTTTTCCATCTTCTTCCCGGAAAGCGCGATTACGGTCTCTGATCCGCAAGCGGACAGAATCAGAGAGGAGAGCAACAATGCAGTAAAAATGTTCCTTTTCATAGTCTGTCTGGATTTAAAAGTCTGATTCATTGGATTACGTTGTCATAAATGACAACCGGTCTGATACAAAACCTGTATATCAGACCGGAAAAATATCAGAAATGTTGCAGTCAACCTGTTTTTTTTCAATGGAGTCAGTAATCAGACCTGTCATCCACGAGTTCTATGACAGATCCGTCCCCGGAAACACGAGAGCGGGATATATCAGCATTTCCCATATAAACTATGGTACTTGCGCCGCTAAGTGAGCAGGATATACTGCCGTCGCTCCGGAAAGACGCGTAGCTTGCCCCTGAAAGGGACCCGCTGCAGTCATGCAGTTCAAGTGAAAACGGGAGCACATCCGGGACACCTTTCATCGTAGAAGCACCCGAAAGTGAAATCCTGCATGACGACACCTTCCCGGAAAGCCTTGCAGATGAAGCCCCTCCTGCAGACAGGTCCATCCTGCTGCAAATTAAAGAACCGCATTCCATGGTACTCGCGCCTGAAAGGTCAATGGCCACCATGTCGGCGGCTACATCTCCCGTGAATCTCGAAGCACCGGAGGCATCAAGACTGAACCTGTCTCCAGTAACAGGGAAATCCGAGATGAAAGTGGCAGCCCCCGAAAGGGAGATTGACCGGACCTCTGGCCTGAAAGGCAACGTGACCACGACCCTTAGCGAATTCCATCCGTCGTCATCCAGCTTCAACCCCTTGGCAAGCCCTATCTTCAGAGTATTTCCTTTTTCATAAATCTCGACATAAGGTATGAGGTTCACATCAGCCTCTATGGCAGCACTCTCACAATCTACAGAATACCTTACTTCAATACAGTCCGACACATCTATGCCCGTGTAAGACTGGTCCAGCTCTACCATTACCCTGTCATAAACTCCGGCAAACTCGAGCTTGCTGCAACTGCAGAGCAACGCCATGCAGGCTGCCGCAATTACCAGCACATATTTTCCTGTTCTCATTTTCTTTTGCAATTTTCCGGGCCTAAGATGCAGGAAACCGGCATACCGTTGCATCAAGAGCCAAATAAAAAAAAGAATGTCATGGAAAGACCGGAATATACGGCATATCAGCAGGTATGTCATTGACGGTCTGCAAGTCCCAGTTTCTCCATCAGTGCAGAAGGATCCGGGTCGTGTCCGCGGAAATTGCGGTAAAGGACAGCAGGGTCTTCAGTCCCGCCCTTCGAGAGGATGTTCTCCCTGAAGGACTGCGCTGTTCCCCTGTCAAATATCCCGTTCTGCCTGAAAAGAGAAAATGCATCGGCCTCGAGTACCTCGGCCCATTTGTAAGAGTAGTATCCAGCGGCATATCCTCCGGAGAATATGTGGTTGAAAGCAGGAGATACAGCCACACCAGGCACATCCGGCATCACGGCATACTTCCCGAGGACCTTTTTCTCGAAACTGAGCGCGTCCTCTTGCGGAAAGGCTTCAAGCGTATGCCACGCCATGTCGATGATGCCGAACTGGAGCTGACGCACCTGCTGGTAGCCGGACAGGAAATTCCTTGCCCTTACAATCCGGCCGATAAGTTCATCCGGAATAGGCTCTCCTGTCCTGTAATGCTTTGCAAATGTTTTCAGATAAGCTGGCTCATAAGCCCAGTTCTCCATAATCTGCGAAGGAAGCTCGACAAAATCCCTCGCCACTGATGTTCCGGTAAGAGACGGATATCTGCCTTCCGCGAAAATGCCGTGCAGCGCATGGCCGAACTCATGCAGGAAAGTGGTGAGTTCATCATGGGTCAGGAGCGACGGGGAGTTTTCGCCCGGCTTGGTGAAGTTGGTCACGATGCTTACAGCAGGCCTCTCCTCGACCCCGTCCCTGACACACTGTCCCCGGAACTCTGTCATCCAGGCCCCGCCTCGCTTCCCCTGTCTCGGGAAGAAATCTGCGTACAGAATGGCCAGCTGCTTTCCGTCCTCATCGACGACGTCATAGACTTTTACATCCTCATGGTAGCGCGGGAGGTCGTCCGCCTCAATGAATCTGATTCCGTAAAGCCTGGAGGCCAGGTCAAAGACCGCGGCGATACAGTCTTCAAGCCTGAAATACGGTTTAAGGAGCTCCTCATCCAGAAAGAACTCCGACTCCTTGTAACGTTCGGACCAGAACATGAAGTCCCAAGGCATTATGCTGCTGTCCTCAAACCCGTGCTCCGCTGCATACCGGTAAATCTGTCTGATTTCATCCCTGGCGAACGGTAGAGAGGGCTCCATGAGACCGGAAAGGAATTTCTCCACCGTCTCCGGTGTCCTGGCCATGTTCTCCTCAAGGACATAATCGGCATAAGTGCCGTAACCGAGCATGGATGACATCTTCATGCGCAGGCTGACAATCTCCTTCAGCACAGATGTATTGTCCGTATCCCCTCCTATGCCCTTGGTATTGTATGCCATATACATCTTCCGGCGGAGGTCACGCCTCCTGCTGTATTTCATGAAAGGGGCATAGCTCGGATAATTCAGGGTGTACACCCAGCCTTCAAGCCCCCTTTCCCTGGCTTCAGCCGCACCTGCCTCCACCAGATAATCCGGAAGCCCGTCCAGACCGGAGACATCTGGGATATGAAGGATGAATGCATTCGTTGACTTGAGGACATTATTCCCGAAAGCCAGTGTCAGAAGGGAAAGCTCCCTGGCATATTCCCCGTAAGACTCCCTTTCCTTTTCCCCGAGCGAGGCCCCGTTCCTGAAGAAGGACCGGTATGTATTCTCAAGAAGTTTCCTCTGGTCCTTGTCAAGGGTCATGGAATCCCTCTTATTATAAACGGCTTCCACTCTCTTGAAAAGCAGAGGATTATGAGACACATACATCGAATAATCCGTCAGCATCGGCGACACCTTCTCAGCTATCGACTGCATCTCGTCATCCGACTCTGCCTCAAGGAGATTGAAGAATACATCAGACACTCTTCCGAGAGTCTTTCCACTATATTCAAGCGCCTCAACGGTATTCGCGAAATCCGGGCTCTCAGGATTTGCGGCAATGGCATCTACCTCGGCCCTGGCTTCCCTGATACCGGCCTCAAAAGCCGGCAGATAGTGTTCTTTCCTGATTTTGTCAAACTGTGGGGCTCCGCATCTGTGCGGAGACTCTGTCAATAAAGGATTCTCCATTCTGAAAACATTATGAATAACGGATTTTCTGCAGAAATCCTGCCTGTCGCGCAAATCACGGGCAGACGGGATGCAAATATAAGAAATTCTACCGCAGAACCACAGGCAGCACCCTGCTTATCGACTTCACGGATGATTCCGTCAGGATAAATCTTATGTCAAAACACCACATTTCGGTATGTTTCCTGACCTTGCGGCAGGCCGTGACATTGGTGAAATTGAACCCCATCTGGCTGAGTGTGGAGACATCCATGTCCGTGACCCCGTCACGTATGAGGCCGGAAAGTATCCGGTAGTTCTTCTCAAGTGAGTTCATGACCTTCATCCTGAAGATTCGGCTGTTCCTCGCCTGTCTGTTGTGCCACCTGTTCTTGCATTCCTTGCAGCAGAATTTCTTGTCCAGCCGCCCATATACTATCTCGTCCCCGCATTCAAGACACCTGCCGGCAGCAGAGCGGCTGTCCTGATACACAGGAAAGGCTCCGTGGTCCTCCACAGACAAAGTACCGTTTACTTTCATATACCTGCATATTTTAAGTTCACGGTCCAAAAGTGCAGCCGGTAAAACGTTTGTCAAAATAAATGTGGCGAACTGCGCCATATACGTGGAAAGTTTTTCTCTTTTTTACGGAAATTAAATGAATTTGAATAATATGGAGTACAATGCGGGAAACATTAAAAAAGAGAAATTTTATAAAGAAACAGAAAAATCAGCCAAGGACAGGGACGAAGCTGTCGGAAAACAGGATTATTCTGCATTACTTTGCACCCGGTCGGCAAGAGCGCTCACAGTCCCGGCCAGGACACATAACAAAACACACATGCATTATGGAACAGTTGAACAGAATCGAATTGAGAGGGAACGTAGGGAATGTGCGTGTCTCCGATGTGGGTGGAAACAGGGTGGCCAGATTCTCCCTGGCCACGAATTTTCTTTACAAAGGCAAGGACAGCGAAGCCGTGGTGGAGACCACATGGCATAACATTGTAGCATGGGGCGGCAAAGGGATGCCGGATTTCTCCGCCATCGTCAAAGGCGCTCCTGTCTATGTTACAGGACGGCTGAGGACATCCAGGTTCACAGGTAATGACGGAACCGAAAAGACGGTATATGAAGTGGTCGCCTCAAAGGTGGAAATCATCGGCCTGGCATGAGATAGAGGCTGTACCTGCCTGACTGCCGGCATTCCGCGCCGGAAAGGCGGCGGGACAGCCTTTCATTTTCCATGACCTTTTCCGTTGGTACCATAAGGACATGAGGTCCGTCTGAATAATCCAGATAGCCGTCTGCATCCTGCCCGAAATCAATGACATCGGTATGCAGATACGCATCCATGTTCTCAGGGCGATAGACATACAGGGTGACATACCGGCATTGGCTGGCACCGCCTTGGGAGGCCAGCCCTGAAGCCATGGATTCCGCAGTCCTGCACATATCCCCGTAGCCGATGTAACTGTCAGCTGAAGGAATCACCGCCGAGGCGAAAAGCACGCATACGAGCATCGAAGCCGCAAGCGATACCACAGGTCTTTGCCAGGACCTGTCCTTGACAGCATATACGGCGGAAACGATCCCGCCGGCAGCTAACACGGCCAGTGCGGCATAGACAGCCGGGGAATGCAGGAACCCGTATTCCCGTAGCTCCGGTATCCTGCCGGATGCCAGCACTGCTGCCCCGCCCGCACCCGCGGCCACGAAAGCGAGAGCAGGAATGACGATGGCAGCAGAATAAAACACGCCCCATTTCCTGTCCCGCATGTAGAGCGGGAAAAAATATACGAGGAAAGGGAATACCGGCAGAAGATACACTGCAAGTTTGGAACTGAATGCCGAAAGCATCACCAGGGTTGTCACGGAAACGGCCGAGAACAGGCGCATGGCGCTCCTGGCCATATACGGGAACGACGAGTATGTACCGAAGGGCCGTCTGAAGAAGGACATGGCCATAGCCGGCACAAGCATAAGAGAATACGGAGCGACCGAATACCAGACAGTCACGAGATAGTACCAGAACGGCTCCTTGTGGTGAAATGCGTTGACCGCCCTGTCAACTGTCTGATGGAACAGCAGGTTCTCCAGGTACGGACGCCCTCCTTCAATCCATACTCCAGTGAACCACAATGCACACAGAAGCGCGATGATGCCCCAAGTCTTGAATCCCAGGTATTTTCCGGCATCCCTGATTTTTCCTTCCGCAAGCAGGAACACCAGTATTGCTGCAGGCGGGACCAGCAGTCCGACAGGCCCCTTGGTAAAAAGCGCCAGGAATATGTACACAGGAAGAAGAATGGCTGAAGTCACCGGATTCCCGGAACCCGTATATTGCCGGTAAAATGTATGGAGAGCAAGGACAATGAACATGCACATCAGCAGATCCATCCTCAGGAACACAGACATCCCGAGGAATAGGGCCGAGGTCCCGAGCATCATAGAGGATGCAAGCCTGTCTGCAAATGATACACCTGACACCCCTCCCGACGCGGAGACAAGCCATTTGTCCATGACCGTGATGATGACCAGCGAAGGAATGAAGGAAAGCATTGAGAGTGCGAACATGTTGTGATGGCCCGTGACCAGTTTAAGGAGCATCATCAGCCAGAAATAAAGAGGTGGTTTGTCTGCATACGGTTCCCCCTGGTTGGAAAAGGTGAAGACGTGCCCTTCGGCCAGCGCTTCGTCCACTATGCTGAGATACCGGAGCTCGTTGGCGGGAGTGAAATCCCTCATAGCCATCAGCGGTGCAAGGGACAGCGCCATGACAATGGCAGTGATAGCGACAGGATGTGACTTGAAAAAGTTATTATTTATGGACATGTACGGACAGTTTTAAGTAAATGAAACCGGATGAATATGGCTATGCAGCAGGGCCGGCATTCCCTGATGTGCGCTTCCTCCTGCGCTCTTTTCTACCGATGGAGAGGTTGCGGCAGTAGGCGATGAAACCGAATGACTGCCCCAGTATAAGCACGGGGTCATGCCTGAACACACCGTATGATATGATAAGTCCAGAGCCTATGAGGCTTATGATCCAGAATCCGCGAGGAAGGAAAGAGTGGTGCCTCCTGAATGAGTATATCCACTGGTAAACAAAACGCAACGTGAATATGATCTGGCCTGCGGAGCCGAACAGCACCAGGCCGAAAGGCACATTGTCGTTACGGAAGAAATTGTCCACGAAGCCGCCGAAATCCTTCATCATGAAGACTGCGGCCACAATAGGGGTAGAGACAAGCACAACCTTTACAATGGCGTGGAGCCTTTTCCAGATTCCCTTGTCGCCGAGGTTCCACAGATATATGTAATACGAAACGAACTGGCCGAGGATGATGGAAAAGTCATCCCTGAGCCAGCCGTAGAGACAAAGGAGGTACGAACCTGCCACACTCAGGACCCAATAGGATGCGGGAGAGACTACAGACCTGGCTTTCTCGGCCTTTATCCACTGGAAAAGAGTACGGGCTGAAAAGAAAACCTGTGCCGTGAAGCCTATTACATAGATGAAAACGGAATACTGCATGGGATGTGTACTTCTAAGACATTTTTCCCGTCAGGTATCCCGTATCATGCGAGTCCTGGACAAGGTCGGTACTGCTCACTGAGTAGTTTATGTATCTGGATTTCATCCATCTGTAGGCAAAGCAGTCGGCAAAAGGGCCCAGAAGCCTGTTCCAGAGGCTGTACTTCGACTTACCTGCGACACGCGGGAAGTGCCTTACAGGAATCTGCATATAAGTTGCCCCCCCCCTGAAGGAGGACAAGAGCCGGGATGAACCTGTGCATGCCCTTGAACAGAGGCAGCCTTTTGGCGCAGTCAGTATGCAGGACCTTCAGAGGACATCCGGTGTCAAGAGCACCGTCATGTGTCATCATCCGCCTGAAACCGTTGGCGATACCGGACTGGATGCGTTTGAAGACGCTGTCCTTGCGGGAGGCCCTTATGCCCGTAACCAAACTGTACCCCCCCCCACGGATGTGCTCCAGCAAGAGGTTGAAATCCTCGGGCGCAGTCTGCAGATCGGCATCTATATATCCTACATAGGCGGACCCGGTATAGTCGATCCCTGCCTTCAGAGCCGCACTGAGCCCCTCATTGCACGAGAAGGCAATATAGTAGAAGTCCCTGTGTCTGGAACAGATCTCTCTGACAGCAGTACCGGATCCGTCCGAAGAGCCGTCATCCACAAACAGGACACAGGCCTTGCAGATGCATGAAGGAAGGAATGACGACAGCCTTTCCTCGAGACGCGGAAGGTTCTCCACCTCATTATATAAAGGTATTATGATAGTCAATTCGTATTCAGAAGTCGGATTCATATCGTTGTTTTTAGGACAAGCCGTGTGACCTATCAAAAAGCGTGCTTTTCAGAACAGGATTCCGGTTTATCCGGAATCTGACGACATAAAGGCAACAAATGGCTACAATATGACCAGGAATCTGTATGAATACTGAAAGATGCCTGACGGTCCGATGTAAGGCGACGCACCTTCAGTGAAAGACCCTCAAAAGGTTTTTTGAGGAAAATCGGGACAGATTCCCAGGAATGTCAATGCCGGTTGTCGGACGGATTTACGGAGCAGATTTGAATTATTAAAAATAAGATTTATCTTTGCGGCCGTAATCATGGGAAATTTTATGGAAATCAAGGAAAGATTCAAAGGCGGGGAGTGGACCCGCAAGATTGACGTGTCGGATTTTGTTTACAGGAACATAACTCCTTACGAAGGGGATGCATCGTTCCTCAAAGGACCGTCAGAGCGCACAAGCAAGCTGTGGAAAGAGTGTCTGAGCGCCCTCGAAGAGGAAAGAAAGAACAACGGAGTACGCTCAATTGACGCAAAGACAATCTCCACCATCACATCCCACAAGGCCGGCTACATCGACAAGGACTGCGAGCTTATCGTAGGTCTCCAGACCGACGAGCTTCTCAAAAGGGCTATCAAGCCTTTCGGCGGATTCCGCGTCACCGAAAAGGCATGCAGGGAGAACGGAGTGGAAATAGACCCGAAGGTCAAGGAGATTTTCACCCACTACCGCAAGACACACAACGACGGTGTATTCGATGTATATACTGACGAGATCCTGAAATTCAGGTCTCTCGGCTTCCTCACCGGCCTTCCGGACAACTACTCCAGAGGAAGGATCATAGGAGACTACAGAAGGCTTGCCCTCTACGGTGCCGACAGACTCATCGAGGCAAAGAAGGAAGACCTCGGCAACCTGACAGGACCTATGACCGAGGCCAGGATAAGGCTGAGGGAGGAAGTGGCAGAGCAGATTCACGCACTTAACGAGATCAAGGTCCTGGGCGAATACTACGGACTCGAGCTCGGAAGGCCTGCACTCAACGCGCAGGAGGCTGTGCAGTGGGTATATATGGCATATCTCGCTGCCGTGAAAGAGCAGGACGGAGCCGCCATGTCCCTTGGCAACGTTTCCTCTTTCCTAGACATATACATCCAGTATGACCTTGACCACGGCAATATCGACGAGAGTTTCGCGCAGGAGCTCATCGACCAGTTCGTGATGAAGCTGCGTATGGTCCGCCATCTCAGGATGCAGTCATACAATGACATATTCGCAGGTGACCCTACATGGGTGACCGAATCCATAGGAGGAAGGTTCAACGACGGGAAGGTGAAGGTAACCAAGACATCATTCCGTTTTCTCCAGACACTTTACAATCTCGGACCTGCACCGGAGCCTAACATGACAGTGCTCTGGAGCCCTGAGCTTCCCGAAGGGTTCAAGGAATTCTGTGCAAAGGTTTCCGTGGACACAAGCTCCATACAGTACGAGAACGACGACCTCATGCGCCATGTACGCGGATGTGATGACTACGGTATCGCATGCTGCGTATCTTACCAGGCCATAGGAAAGGCAATACAGTTCTTCGGGGCGCGTGCCAACCTTGCAAAAGCGCTTCTTCTGGCCATCAACGGCGGACGTTGCGAGAACACAGGTACCCTCATGGTCAAGGGCATAGAGCCTCTCAAGAGCGATGTCCTCGATTTCGAGGAGGTAGTGACCAACTACAAGAAAGTGCTCCATGAAGTGGCAAGGGTCTACAACGAGGCGATGAACATCATCCACTACATGCACGACAAATATGACTACGAGAGGTCGCAGATGGCTTTCATAGACACCGATCCGGCCATCAACCTCGCATACGGAGTGGCAGGGCTCTCCATTGCGGCGGACTCACTCTCGGCCATCAAGTACGCCAAGGTGACTGCGCACCGCAATGCGGACGGGCTCACAGACGGATTCTCGATAGAAGGGGAATATCCTTGTTTCGGGAACGACAACGACAAGGTGGACAGCATCGCAGTGGACCTCGTACACTATTTCAGTTCCGAACTCGGAAAGCTTCCTGTCTACAAGAACGCCACCCCTACCCTTTCTCTCCTGACCATCACATCGAACGTGATGTACGGAAGGAAGACAGGCGCCACACCTGACGGAAGGGCGAAGGGCGTAGCCTTCGCTCCGGGAGCCAACCCTATGCACGGACGCGATGCTCACGGTGCCATAGCATCCCTCAGCTCTGTGGCAAAGCTCGACTACCACGATGCTATGGACGGCATAAGCAACACGTTCTCCATAGTACCGAAGTCACTCGGTCCGACTTCCGAGGAAAGGGTTGAGAACCTGGTGACCATGATGGACGGATATTTCACCAAGGGTGCTCATCACCTGAACGTGAACGTCCTCAACAGGGAGATGCTCGAGGATGCCATGGAACATCCGGAGAACTATCCTCAACTCACCATCAGGGTATCCGGCTATGCTGTGAACTTCACAAAGCTGAGCCGCGAACACCAGCTTGAAGTGATAGCAAGGACATTCCACCAGTCAATGTAGATTCATGCCCCATGCTGACGGCATGGATGCAAAACCATAAGATAATCATGGAACTTAAAGTCCATTCTTACGAATCGATGGGAACATATGACGGGCCGGGTCTCCGGCTCGTTATTTTTCTGCAGGGCTGCCCGTTCAGGTGCCTATATTGCGCGAATCCTGACACCATCCCCTCTGAAGGGGGAAAACCGACAGGAATCGGGGAAATAGTCGAGATGGCAGTAAGGCAGAAGCCGTTTTTCGGGAAGCGCGGAGGGGTCACATTCTCCGGAGGTGAGCCCACGATGCAGGCGAAAGCACTGATCCCGGCTGTCAAAGAACTTAAAAAGAACGGGATAAACATATGCCTTGATTCCAACGGAGCCATATGGAATCTCCACGTGGAAAGGCTGCTTGAGCTCACTGACCTGGTACTGCTGGATGTCAAGGAGTTCAACCCTCGGAGGCATGAAGAACTGACCGGACGGAGCAACAGCCAGACCCTTCTTACGGCCAAGTGGCTCGAAGAGCACGGCAAGCCATTCTGGCTCAGGTATGTACTTGTACCTGGTCTTACGGACTTCGAAGAAGACATCCGGGCGCTCGGCGAGCATTTCGGGTCCAGGACACTTCCGGACGGGAGCCGTTCCGGCGGATACAGGATGATACAGCGGGTGGAAATCCTTCCGTACCATACCCTCGGGGTGAACAAATACCGGTCACTCGGGCAGGAATACAGACTGAAAGACGTGAAGCTGAACACGAAAGAACAGCTGGAAAAGGCCGAAAGACTCTTCAAGGAGTATTTCGAATGTGTGGTTACAAACTGAAATCCAAGGCACCATGAAAAACAGCAAACACACTTTGAAGGAATGGCTCATCGCTGTCAGGCCGTGGTCTTTCCCTGCTTCTGCGATGCCCGTGGTCACCACACTCGGATACCTTATGTGGTTCGGATGCGACAATGGACAGGCATCATGCATCAACTGGGCCCACGGGATATGGGCTCTTGCCAACATCATACTTTTCCACGCGGCAGGAAACACCTGGAGCGACTATTTCGATTTCAGGAAATCTGTCGATGCCGAAGACACTTTCGGCGCCAGGACCCTGACAGGCGGGGTATTCACGCCCAAGGAGATTAAAAGGCTTTCACTATCCCTTCTCGCCGTGGCTGTGGCTGGAGGACTGGTCCTGCTTGCAGTCACCGGCTGGCCCCTGCTGTGGATAGGATTGGGAGGGATAGCCTGCACGCTGCTCTACCCGTACCTCAAGTACAGGGCTCTCGGAGACCTGGTCATTTTCATAACCTATGCCATTCTTCCGATGCTGGGGACATCCTATGTCGCCGCCGGAACAGTAATATACAGCTCCCTCTGGCTTGCCGTCCCGGTCGGGCTTATCACAGTGGCCATACTCCATGCAAACAACACCAGGGATACAGCCACAGACAGGAGGGCGCATATCCGGACCTTCGCCATGGAAATAGGACCCCTGGGCTCGAGGATTGCATATTATGCGGAAATCACCGTACCGTTCATCTGGGTTGCGGCATGTGCAGCAGCAGGGATATTCCCTCTGTGGAGCCTTGTCACACTCGCAGCCGCCATTCCGGCATGGCAGAACATAAAGACAATGCACAAGGCAAAGTCCGAAGGCATGGCCGCTATAAGCTCGCTTGACGAGATGACCGCAAAGCTGCAGATGGTATTCTCCCTGCTGCTCACACTCTCTTTCATACTGGCAGACCTTCTATGACGGCAAAGGTCACGCATAACAAAGGAATGAAAGCGGCCATAGCCGTCATCATTGCCGCATCACTCTGGTTCATAATGTTTTCCAGATGGACAGCCCCGCACCTGAACTTCTGGGCAGCAATGTCAGTATCCGCAGTCATACTTACGGCATACGCAAGGATTTCATGCCCGGGACTATGGACAGCGGCGAAATTCAGGGCAGCGGACATCGTATGCGGAGTGGTGGCAGCCGCCATCCTGTGGGGCGTGTTCTGGACCGGGGACAAGGTATCGTCATGGATACTCGGATTCGCCAGACCGCAGGTCGAACTGATTTACGGGATAAAGGGAGAGACCCCTGCATGGCTTCTCTCAACCCTGTTACTGCTGCTTGTGGGACCGGCTGAAGAATTCTTCTGGAGGGGCTACATCCAGCGCACCCTTTCCGAAAAATGGAATCCGGACGCAGGAGCCGCGGCAACCCTTGCCTTGTACACGTTCATCCATCTGCCGTCATGTAACTTCATGCTCGTAGCCGCAGCCTTCACAGCCGGACTGTTCTGGGGCCTGCTCTACAGGCTTTTCCCCGAAAGACTGTGGACCATCGTGATTTCGCATGCCATATGGGACGCCGCTGTATTCGTATGGTTTCCCATATAAAGAGTAGGAAAAGATATAAATTATACATACATTTGCGTTATACATGAAATAGAATCACAATAAACGTCCGGTCACCCCGGAACTGACATATTACCATGAAACATTCATTACCTGAATTGCCTTACAGTCAATATTCTCTGGCTCCCGCCATGAGCGCAGAGACATTGGAATACCATTACGGCAAGCACCTCCAGACCTATATAGACAATCTTAACAAGATGATAGAAGGCTCTCCTTACGAGGACATGCCTGTTGAAGACATAATAAGGAAAGCCACTGGAGGCATTTACAACAATGCGGCCCAGACATGGAACCACACTTTCTTCTTCCAGACCCTGTCCCCGTCAGCACCCGCAATACCGGAAAGGCTCGGCAAGGCCCTCACTGACAATTTCGGGTCAGTGGAGGCATTCAAGGAAGCGTTCACGAAGGCGGCAATCTCGCTTTTCGGTTCAGGATGGGTATGGCTGACAGAAGATGCCGAGGGGAAGCTCTCCATTCTCCAGGAGCCGAATGCAGGCAACCCGCTTACAAAGGGCCTCAAGCCTCTCCTGACCATAGATGTCTGGGAACATGCCTATTACATCGACTACAGGAACAGGCGTGCGGCATACATCGAGGCATGGTGGCAGCTTGTGGACTGGGCAAAAGTGGACGAAAGACTTTAAAGGATCACATCCATTGGAATTTTTTACTAACAATTAATCAGAAAGAAGATGAAAAAATACGTTTGCATCATCTGCGGATACGTTTATGATCCGGCAGTAGGAGACCCTGACAGCGGAATCGAGCCTGGAACAGCATTCGAGGACCTTCCTGCAGACTGGGTATGCCCGCTTTGCGGAGTAGGCAAAGAAGACTTCAAGGTCGAGGAATAGCCAGGTATCCGGACTCATCCTGAGGGTGAATTCTAAGTTAAAACAATTTATTTAACTTAGAATTCACCCTCTTGCAGTCTGCAATAATGACACATCTCACGTATATGCAACACGCCATGACGGACGACCATGTCAGATCCTTTCAGGCCTGTCCTGTGCCGCGTCCTGCCTGAATGAGAATTCGCATCCGCAGTATTGCTGGTTATAGAAACCGTACTCCCGGATTATCTGGAGCCGTCGCTCCTGCAGCCCGCCCTTTCTCCAGTTCATGTCCCACCATGACACGTCCGGGTAAGCGGAAACAGCCTCCCTTCCTGCCATGTTAATCTGGTCAAGGCTTTTCCACCGTGAGGACGCAAGCGTGGTGGTGATGACCCTGAACCCGTGTTCATGGGCATAACGGGCGGTACGGCCGAGCCTCAGCCTGAAGCAGTTGAGACACCTGGCCCCTCTCTCCGGCTCATTCTCGAGCCCTTTCATGGCTGAAAGCCATGTCCCATGGTCATAGTCGGCATCCACAATCTCAAGACCGAGCGAACGGGCATAACGGGAACATTCTTCCTTCCTTATCATGTACTCCTTCTCGGGATAGATATTCGGATTGCAGTAGAAAATGACCGGAGTCACCCCGTTTTTCATCAGACACTCCACTATCGCGGAAGAACACGGGGCGCAGCATGTGTGGAGAAGGACGGAGGTCTCTCCTCCGGGCACCTGTATCATGAGAGGCTCTTTCATTGTATCACATTCGGGATTGAGGCACAAACATACATATTTTTTCCGTCCGCGGTTCCGTGGAACCGGAGGATTATGCATGAAGTCCGCAGGAGCGGCAGGCTTTATGGCTTGCTTTTTGCCTTAAAGTCCCCGGCCTCGGAAAAAGAAGCGGTAAAATAGGGCCCAACAGGGCCGCACCGGAACGTCAGCGAGGTTTCCGGCCGGGAAACCGAAGCAGTGGAGGTGCCGGCGCAGCGAAGCAGAGCCGCATGCCCCGCCGGGGCTGTCACCGCAGGTGACTGGGGGTGGACAGACAGGATTTCTGTAAGAAATCCGGTCATAAATGATAAAATATTGATTTTTAATATAATATTGTTAAATATAATTTCGTCGAACTGACGTTAAAATAAACTGCAAGCCGAGAGCAGAGGACGAAACCGTTCGGACTATGCCGAGGCGCAGCGTGATTGTAAAGTTTAAAATATATCCTTAATTTTGTCCTGGATACCAAGAAACTGCCACATATATGAAAACCGCACTGAAAGCATTGTCATGCACAGCATTGTCAATCCTGGCCATCGCAGGATGCTCCCCCAGAGAAGAAGAAGGGTTCACATTGATAACAGTCAATCCGGAAGAATACGGGACTATCGACCTGTCTGGATACAGTCACGTGTCGCTCGAGGCAGACGGGGACACACCGGCAATAGGGATGATCACCAGGGCTGAAGCCACAGACAGCGGCTACTACCTGTCAAGCATGGGAAGGCTTGTCTTGTTCGGCAGCGACGGGTCGATGAAAGGCAACATCGGCAACACCGGCCGGGCCGGCAACGAATATATCGGCTGCAGCTCGTTCTGCGTCCGCGGGGATGAAGTCGCGGTAGTGGACTTCAACGGACACAAGCTGATGAAATTCTCCGGTGACGGGAAATACATCTTCAGCCGGGCCATGGAACAGAACAGCATCTCTGACATCACCACACTCGGAGACGGATGGCTCTGCAGGTTCACATTCAAAGGAGGAGGCCCGGAAGTCAAGGCATACGCATTGGGAACACTTGACAGGGAATTCAACTTCAAAGGCCAGGCGGGAGACCTGGTACTTACCAGCGCATATAACCTGGCAGGCCTTGTGGCAGAAGGAGCGGACGGTTCAGCGCTTTTCTGGAACGGCATAAGGAACACCGTCTACAGAGTCACACCTGACGGTCAGGTACACGGACTGTACCGCATCACATTCGGAGATTACGACTTTCCCGCACCGGAGAAGGATGCCGGAAGCGAATACGACATGGAATATGACTATCAGATGATAATGAATTCCCGGAAGCCGGAATGGGCAGGACGGTACGCCGGCATGATCAGCCGGATGCACGAGACCCCAGCATATCTCATTTTCACGTATTCGCACAACGGGAACACCTTCATCGCCAGGTACGACAAGAAGAAGCACCGCACGGACAGGAACGTCGTGCTGCAGAAACCGGACGGTACCAGCCTGAACGGGATAGCCTTCGACAAGGATGGCGGCATCCATGTCTTTGTGGACACGGACACCGCCACGGATGTGTACAAAATCAAATTATAGATTATTCTTCACGCAGATTCCCGAATACGTGAGTCCTGCACCGAATCCGAGCAGAAGGAGGGTGTCGCCTTTCTTCACCGTGCCATTACGCACACCCTCTGACCACGCGAGGGGGACGGACGCAGCAGAAGTGTTTCCGTACTTGCAGATGCTCTCGACACATTTCTCCATCGGGATGCCGAGCTTTTCAAATACCGACTCGAGCATCCTGTAGTTGGCGCTGTGCGGGATGAAGCGCGTCACATCATCAAGGGTGAGGCCGTTCTTTGCAGCCAGGTCCTGCAGGCCCTGTGCAAGAGTGGTCACGGCCCATTTGTATACGGCGCGCCCGTTCTGGTGGACGAAGCCGTCGGCCGAGATCTCAGCCCCGTTGGCCACATTGCTCCTGAAGCTCATGTACAGCTCCTTGCCCATGCTGCCGTCAGTGCCGCAGACGGACTCGAACACGGTATTCTCCTCCTCGGAGCGCTCCATGAGGACCACTCCGGCGGCATCACCGAAAAGTATGCATGTGTTCCTGTCTGTAAAATCGACTATCTTGGACATGGTCTCTGCCCCGAATACCAGCACCTTGCGATTTATACCGCTGGCGATCAGGCCCTTGGCCAGAGTCATGGCGTAGCAGAACCCCGAGCATGCCGTCGTGAGGTCTATGGCCCCGGCAGACTTTACTCCCAGACGGTCCTGCAACTGGCTCGCTACATTCGGCACGACATGGTCGGCGGTCATCGTGGCCACGAGAATCATGTCCACATCAGACAAATCCGTCCCGTACCTGTCCTTCATGTCCATAGCGGCATGGTAACACAAGTCACCTGTATATTCGTCTTTTCCTGCAAAATACCGGCACTCAATACCCGTCCTCTCCCTTATCCACTGGTCAGAAGTGTCCAGCCGGCTTTCAAAGAATGCATTATCCACTTTGCCACCAGGGTGATAAGACCCTATGGCTCTTACGGTTACCTTATTCATCTCTTATTGTTCTCAAAAATCAAGGCTGCAAAGATAGCAAGAAGCCAAGTGCATTACAAATAAATTTGACCTGCCGGCCAAAGGGCTGTCAGGTAAATCCAATCAGGTCAAGCATTTACAAAACAAGGGCGGCCACGATGTCAATCCAGCCGCCCTATACTCCTCTCCTGCATCCGCCGCAGGGGCTCCAGTCATTTGCCCTTTGTGACCACCACGATCACGCCCTGGCCGGGATTGTCCGTGTACTTTTTCGTATCCTCGGGATTCTTGTAGACCGTTATCGACTTGAACTGTTCCACATCGAGGGCGGAGAACTCCTCATAAGGGACCTCCTTCCCGTCCACAATGAACAGCGGTCTGACAGTTGACGCATCCGCGGCATTCCTCGTCCTTATTTCAATGACTCCGTTCCTTCCCCTGTCTCCGTATTCACTGGCCGACTTGGAACCCGGGTCGTAGACAGTGACGGACGATATGTCTTCCGGACTGACTGACTGCGGGAGCGAATCCACCGCACTGCCGTCGATGATTATCAGAGGTTTGGCCATCCTTATATCCAACGGCACTCCCTTAAGGATTCCGGACCTGTCAATGTCAAGCTTCTTCTCCGCTATACGCAGAGCATTTTCCAGTTTCTCGAAATCCGCATCTGACAGGACACCTGACAGCTGTTTTTCAAGATTTTCCAGATCAATCCCTGAAATTTTCCCTTTGAGCTCTTCCAGGTCACGGGACCCGGTCATTCCGGGGCCGTTGAAATAGATCAGACCGGGGACGGTAGTGATGTTGTGCATCCTGTACACTTTCTTTTTCCCTGATTCCGGGACTGCCGTTGTGACATCATAGGACTTTATGCTCCGTCCTACGAGCTGGCTGCCGTCGAAGCCGGCGATTTTCTGCCCGTCAATCACATACAGATCCACCGTGTCGGTCTGCGCCGGACGTGCCGCCGCACAGAGCGACACCGCACAGAATACTGATAAGAAAATAATCTTTTTCATTTTTTTAATTTTTATTCATTAAGGGCAACGAGAGATGCGGATCCTTCATCTCCATTGTATGTCATTATATACAGTCTTGATGTCCCGTCTGTAAACCTGGCCGTGACAAGCGCGGCGTCACCTGAAGGCACGGCAGATACAGAAACGATATGTCCGTCAGCTATGTCCATGAGACTCTGCATGTTTCCGGCGAGACAGAGCGCATCCAGGTGTCCCTTCCCGGAAACGAACGGTGTTTCTGGTTCAGGGTCACTGCCAGACCCGGTGTGGAGCAGGGCGACAGCAAGGGCGATGGCGGCGCAGGCCGGCAGGGATACATACCACAGTATCCTCTTCCATGCGGGTTCCCTCATGACTGTCCTGCGCACGGCTGGCCGCCTGCCGGAAACCATGCGGTCAAATTCCTTTTCCGCCTCATCCGACAGGGGCACGCAGGCGTCTTCCTCCATGTCCGCACAAGGCCCGGACACATGGAGGTATCCGTGGTGCTCCAGCATCAGAAGCCGCGCAAGAGCCTTGTCCTCTGCACTTTCCGCATACCGCGCAAGATATTCCGCAAGAGCTTTTTCCTCTTCTGCCGTAGTGTCGGCCTCCAGATAGCGGGCGGCAAGGTCCCTGTAGAATTCCCTGTCCTGTCTCATAGTACCTCCTTTTCCAGTTTTTCAAGCAGCTGCCTGCGTGCCGCGGAAATGGTGACTTTAATGCTCGACTTGGGCCTTCCGGTCTCAGCCGAAATCTCGTCAAGGGACATTCCCTTTCCGTTCCTCATTTCCATGTATTGCCGCTGCGTCTTGCTGAGAGTGCCGTAAAGCCTTTTCCTGACAGCCTCGATGTCATCCCTGTCCGTCCTTTCCGTAGCCGGGAAGCCTCCTTCGAAATCCATTCTGCCGATATCCTCCGGCATTATCCTCCTCCGCCGGTAATGCATCACGCAGATGTTCTTGGCAATCTTCACGGCCAATGCTTCAGGATCCCTGACCGGATAGCCTTTTTCACACAGCCGCCACAATGCCTCCAGCGTCTCCTGCGCAATGTCCTCTGCCGGGTCCGGCAGGTCCGCCGCCCTGGCGAACCGTCTGGCCAGGGCGACAATCCGCCCGCGTATCAATACTGAAATATGTTCAAACTCAGTCCTTGTCATGTCCCTGGAGCATTTACGCCACGACATCAGCATGTCCGTTTCCTGCAGCGTCTATATACAAGTAGCGGAAACGGACGGAAAGTTAATGCTTTCAGACAAAAAATGAGGAAAAGGCTCTCGCGGGAGCTGTTTTAAAGTGTTATTTCCGGTTGAGCACCATGTCAAGTTCTGCGCGGACCCTGCCGATATCATCGAACAGCACCGCATTGAACCCAAGAGAAGCCGCGGCGGCGACATTCACGGGGCTGTCGTCAAGGAAGACACACTCGCCCGCATCCAGGCCGTAGCGGTCCAGGAGAATCCGGAAAATCTCCGGGTCAGGCTTCGTCACCTTCTCCTCACCGGAGACCACGATGCCGTCGAAATCCTTGAAAAACCCGAAACGACCATAAGCGAAGCCGATGGTCTCGGCAGACCAGTTGGTCAGCCCGTATATGCTGTAACCCTTTGACTTGAGGTCTTCAAGAAGGGCCGTCCCCTCCGGGATGGAGTCCCTGAGCATCTTGGGCCATCCGGTATGGTACAAGGCAATGGCCTCGCTGTACTGCGGGAACATGGCCTGGTATTTCGCCACCCATTCCTGAAAAGGGACACCGCGGTCCAGCTCGGAGTTACGCTCCAGAGTACAGATATTGGCCAGGAAATATTCCATTTCCCGGCCGTCTTTGAAATAATCATTGTAAAGGTATCTTGGGTTCCAGTCCAGAAGGACACCACCGAAGTCGAAAACTATATTCTTGATCATACGTCAAATTTAGCGATTATTCAGGAATCACAATGCCGGAAAGGTCCAGAAGGGTGAACTGGTAGTTGGGCTCGCTGCCGCTGTTGTAGTAGGTCAGGATGCCCGTGGCGTCAAACGGCTCCCCGGCCAGTATCCTGCTGTCTATCTCCGTATCGGCGAACCTCGCATATCCGCTCGTGCGTATCTGCAGGTCCATGCCGCCCATCTGGGCGGAAGTCCGGAAATACTGGCTGACGGTATAGGAGTACGGCCCCGTGAACCTCGACTTGTCCACATCAGGGAACCCGTTGAAATCAAACTCCGGGTCATCCAGCATCGCCTGGAAGGCATTCTCGGAAATGGCCCATGTGTCTATGCCGTAGTTGCCGTAGCCCTGCTCCCCGCTTTCCTCGTCGAGGAAGACGCAGTTGCCCTGGTAGTCCTGGTGGTCTCCGTCAGGGTCGTAGTAAAGGATGACGAAGAGCTTGTCTGAATAGGTCAGACCTTTGATGGTCACATATTTTCCGAAATTGCCCTCGTCCCTGATATCCTCATCGGACTCCAGCAGCAACGGCTCCACAGGCTCGTCCATCGCGCCTCTGAAGATATGCGTGTCGATGAGGTACTGGTTCTCGATATAGGAAGTCTCGTACTCCGGGTCATGGGAGCGGTAGCCGATGCCGACCATTCCGTTGTAATCGCCCAGGGTCAGGTCCTTGAGTTTCACGTACACCCATTGGCCGAGCTTGTAGTCGTTGTAAAGGTTGCGTGTCCCGATCTTCAGTTCTATACCGGCGGTGGCGTCCTGCAGGTACATTGTCCTGTACAGGTTGCCGGACTGGTCAGAGGAAATCACCTGGGCCTTGATGTAGATGTTGTCGGTGATATTGACGGGAGAGGACTTGTACATGTCTTTCAATTCCTTGACAGTCACAAGAGTGCAGTCGGAAAAATCCTCGTCGGTATATACCTCGTACGGCTCCGGATCGTCATATTTCACCGGCGGGAACTCGTCGCAGGATACGGCGCAGAAGGCCAGCAGGGTGACAGCTGCAAGGAGGATGGTATTTATGGATTTTCTTTTCATGTCTTTCGATTTTATATTCTTAATGCATCGCATCCGGTCAGAAGCGGAAATACAGGTTCAGCATATAGTTCGCTCCACTCATATAGAAGTACTTGGAATCAAACCTGTAGTATCTCTCCCCGCTCTTGCTGTCGATAAGGCGGGTCTGCTCATAACCGCCGGTGCGCACTCCCTTGTTGTTCAGGATATTCTTCACCTCGAGGGAGAAGCCTATATTGTACTTCCTGTTTATATACCATGACTTCCCGACACTTGCGTTCAGCAGAAACACAGGGTCGAACTTCTCCTGGGCAGCCATGTACTCGATTTCTGCCGGGGTCACCACGCCGTCCGGGCCTGCTGTGGCCATATCCGTCCTGTAAAGAGGGTTCATGTCCAGGTATGTATTGCCGAAATAGTTGACATTCAGGTCGGCGAACCAGTATGAGCTAGAAGCGTAATTGAGCCCGAGACTGGCCGCGAGCTGAGGTGTGCTCGGCACGTAGTGCTTCTGCTTCCTTTCCACGATATACCTTCCGTCCTCATCCTTAGGATATGTCACCGTACCGTTCACTGTCTCTTTCCTGTACACAGGGTGGCTTGACCAGTACGGCACAAGCTCGTCCTCGAAGATCACCGAGGCGCTGTTGTCCACAGTCTGCGTCATGCGTGGAGTGGATGTATAAACGTATTCCCCCCAGCTGAGGACTCCCTGCACGGAAAGCCCCTGCACAGGCACCGGTATCTTGAATCCCAGCTCTATGCCCGCATGCCGCTGGTCGATACCGCTCATCGCGAAATTGGTGAAAGAGTTCTGGGAGTCGTCATAGAAGCTCATGACGTCGGTCTGGTCGTTGATCTTGGTATAGAAACCGGTCACGCGGATGTCGTAGCCGTTGCGGCTGAACTGGTAGTTCAGGTCGGCGGAGAATGTCTTCGTGGTCCTGAGGTCAGACACCAGAGTGTTCCTTGTCCTCGGGGAGACGAACGCCTGGGAGAAAGTAGGGGCGTCGGTGAGGTATCCCACATTGGCATACACTCTGTGTCCTCCAGGTATGAAATATGCCGCCCCGGCCTTTGCCGTGTATGTGAAGAACTGCGAGACATCGGACTTGCCCTTGGAAGTGATGGCCTTCCCTTCACTGTCGTAGGTGGTCAGGACCTTGCCGTCATAGACGATCTCGTTGCCGTTGTCGTCCAGCCCGGCGAAAAGGCCCTTGCGTACCAGACCTTCCCTCCAGAATGACGTGTAGCCGCCTTCCAGGGATGCGTACCCCTTGAAGTTCCCTTTCTCGAAACTGGCTGTGGCCCAGAGCCCTGCCTTGCGCACATGGGCGTAATAGTCATAGCCGTACTTGTCACCCTGGCCGAGCATCTGTGCCTGCCCGTGCTCGAGGAAGTAGTCCAGGTCGTTCTGTATCATGGTAGGGCTCGATGCGAAATCGCGCTCTGCGAACTGGTCTATGTTGAGATAGTAGTCCCCGCCCAGGAGGTCATTCATGATCTTGTAGTACTCGGTACGGTTCCATTTGAGGTTGACTCCGCCGTCAAGGGTGAACCAGTCCTCGGCCCGCCACTTGACAGAGCCGGCGAAGTTGACATCATTCTGGTCTGTCCTGCGTTCCTCGACCGTGTACTTGGAGCGGTGCCCGTCCTCGGTAACGTTGTTGTAGTTAACATTGTAGAGACGGTCCCAGTTCATGTGCCTGGTGCCGTTGACATTGTTCTGCCAGGCCTCGGTGGCCCATGCTGCTTTCTCTATATCAATCCTGTCATAGTCAGGGTCTTCCATATAGAAATAGCTCGGCAGGTAGCGATAGTAGTCAGGTCTCGGGTCCGGGGCATCGTACCAGTCGAGAGCCGTGTAACCGTTCTTCCCCGTACGGTACAGCAGGGTGGCGGTCGCCTCCAGGTCGTCACTCGGGGTGGCGGTGTATTTGAGTATCATCACAGGCTCGTGGGTCTTGCGGACACGGGCGTTGCGCATCTTGCCGTCCTGGTAGCCCCAGTTGGAGTTGTAGGTGTTGCTTCCTACCAGGTCATACACTTCCTGGGTCGAGGCGTTCTGCGCGCCGCGCTGGCCAGGGGTAGCGAAAATCACGAATCCGAGCTTGTGGGTGTCATTGAACTTCTTCTCCACGGCTCCGTAATAGGCGAAAGAGCGGTAATACACCCCGTCCACCCAGTCATTGCCTCCCAGCCGGGCAGAGACGTTGAATGCGTACGACCAGCCGTTGTCAAGCTCTCCTGAAGCATACGAGGCCATGAGCCTGAGACGGTACAGGGCGCTGTTTGTCAGCAGGCTGAACCTGAACCCGGGACGCACGTTGGAAGGCATTGCGAGGATGTTGGTCACCCCGTTGAACCCTCCCGTTCCGTATTCGGAAACTTCCAGCCCCATGGTGGTCTCCTTGCTCCTCATGGCTTCGTTCAGTCCGCTCCACAGTGACCACGGGGTGTATCCGGTCAGGGCGTCGTTCATACGGACTCCGCTCAGATAGACATCCTGGGTCTCGCTGTTGTATCCTCTGTTCCTGAACCTTACGGCGCTGAAATCGTATCCTGCTATATTTGCGAATACGTCATTCCCGTAAAGGATGGATGGAGCGTCCTCGTATCCTGAGTCATCCATATCGAAATCAGCGAAATTGGAGTCGTCTATGTCGTTCACCACATTGGCAGGCAGCAGGGAAACGAACATCAGGTCCTTCATGAAGCCCTCCACCTCCACATTGACCTGTGAAGGCAGGAAGCCCGGGGCGGACACTTTCATCAGATAAAGGCCGTCCTCCAGGCCTCCGAACTTGAACGAGCCGTCTGCCGAGGCATAGACGGTCCCCACCAGCTCCTGGTCTCTGAAAATCTGAAGTTCCGCTCCCTGGACCGGGACCCTTCCGGAACGGTTTACCACCGCTCCCTTCACTCCGCCCGCACTCTCTTCCTGTCCAGTCCGGACCATTTCCATAGAGTTCTGTCTCAGGTCGTGCCGGAGGGAATCCGACAGTTCCTCTGTCCTTGAAGGAAGGTATGTATCCCTGCCTCCGCCTGTGTCCTGCGCCTGCAGGGGCAGAGCAAGCAGGACCAGGGCTGTTATTGACAATAATTCTGTTCTTTGCATATTCTGTTCTTGAATGTTTTCGTATCAGGTCATTTCCCTATGACTATGAAGGTCGGGAAGTGGTCGCTGTACCCTCCGATGAAGGACCCGCTGGAGAATGTCCTGAACGGGTATCCCTTGTACTGCCCGTCCTTAGTGACCATGAAAGGTCTCTTGAACACCACACCGTAATTCCCCTTTTTCCCTGTCTGCCTGATTTTCAGGCCTCCTTCCGGAGCATTGAGGAGAGTCTCGTTGACCATTATTATGTCATATATGCTCCACTCTCCACGGTAGGCGATGGAGCCGTAGCCTTTCTTCAGCATCGAGAAGAAAGGAGAGAAAAAGTCGTCCCTCCCGACCTCTGAAGGGTCTTCCTTGCCGTGCAGGTAGACGGACATACTGGTGTCAGTAGGGTTGTCGTTCATGTCGCCCATCACCACGATCTTTATACCCGGGTGCTTCTCCATCATGTCCATGGCGTGGCTGTAGATAATCTCCGCACCGCGGCTCCGCAGGTCTCCGCCCTTGCCCCCTATACGGGAAGGGAGGTGCGCCACGTATATGGCGAAATCCTCCCCGTCAATCCGTCCGTGCACCATGAGTATGTCCCTGGTCTTGAACGACTCCTGCTCGTCATCGTCCATGGAGAAATCTATGTCGCTGTCGAATGTGAACGGGATGGACTCGCTGTCCAGGTAGGTGAACTGGTCAGGCCTGTAGAGCAGCCCCACGTCCACTCCCCTGGCATCCGGGCTGTCATAGTGGACAATCTGGTAGCTGGCCTCAGCTATCTCCGGCTGGCTGACCAGGTCCTCGAGCACCAGACGGTTCTCTATCTCACTGACTCCCAATATAGTATGAAACGTCCCGTTTTCCTTGGCCATTGTACCGATGACAGAAGCCATGTTATGCAGCTTCTTCTGGTACTTGGCGTCTGTCCACTTGTTCTTCCCTTCTGGAAGGAATTCCTCGTCGTTCTTTGCAGGGTCATCGAATGTGTCGAACAGGTTCTCGAGGTTGTAGAACCCGATCACATAGTTCTTTGCAGGAGAGTCTGCACCAAGGGGCAATGAAATGGCCGACAATACCGCCGCCAGAAGCCCCAAAAGGATAAATTTCTTCATATAAACACTATTAATCTTTATAACCACAATCTGTCTGCGGGAGTCTCGGCTTCTACTTCTGCAGCATATCCTGAACCCAGCACGGATGCAAGGTTCACAAAGAAATCAATGCCTGTCAGCTCCTCCAGCCGGTCGATGGACATGAGCATGGACGTATCTATGCTGTCCTGGCTGTACGCCCGGTGCTCGAGGTAATATCCGGCTGCCGAATATCCGCCGATGCCTGTAGTGGAGCCTGACCTGCTGTATCTCAACAGGGCCTTGAAATATGCCACAGGGACTGCCACTTCCTTGCCCTCGTTGTCATACGCCACACTGGTACTGCCTTCCACCACACAGCCTGTGACCACATAGAGGGTATCTGTCCCCCTGGCGATGGAGCGGACCCTGTTTTCAAGGTCAGCCCAGATCTTCTGGTTGAAGCTGCTGAGCTGCGGGGTCATGTTGGAGAAATAGAAGGTCTGCCGGTTGGAAGCTTCGTTCTGTCTGTCCGCGGAAGGTATCTGGTGGCCCCTGTCATATCCGTATGACCCACCGCTCGGGAATCCCCTGAACAGGCACGGCTGGTACTCCTGCGGAATCTCCGGGTCGTACTGCCAGTCATCAGTCCTTCCGGCATCCTCCGTGCCTATAGTCCAGGTACTCAGAGGATAGGCCACCCAACGGGCGACCAGGTGGGCATCGCTCCAGAGCATGGAATAGTTCCTGGTCGGGATACCGCCCAAAGTCATGTCATGGGTCACGAACCTGAGCCCGTCCCCTGTCTCCACGGCAGGCAGTTCCATCCAGCCCGGGACACCGTCGGCAGACGGCTCTTCAGGCCCCTGCTGAGACCCGGAAGCCTTCTGGACCAGGGTACACTGCACCGCCTTTCCCCCGCTTGTCAGGACAATGGCCAGGGAGCGAGACCCGGAAGAAGTGTTCTCCCCGTACTCCAATACGACACTTGACCTGTCCCCGGAGCCCGTCTGCGGGCCGATGGAAGCCCAGCCAGAGCCCCCCTCCAGATAGGAAATGCTCAGGGACCAGTCTCCTGCGGCCTGCACGGTCACGAACTGGCTGCCTGCCTCAGGCCCCACTTCCCCATGCCTCAGCCCGACAGCTATCTCTTCTTCTGCGAGGGAGTCCGTACACGAGTACAGGCCAGGCAGCACAGCCACCAGGATTACAGCCAGGACAGGCAGTCTGTATTTTTTCAAGAAAGGCATATGTTTCAAAGAAACCAAAGGGGTGTCCGGCAGTTCCGGACATCCCTTTGGATGTTATTCAAATGAAAATCCTATTCTGTGAATTTCCCGAGATTGGAAACATCATCCTTCTCAACAACAGTCCAGTCAGACTCGACATATATAGGGGAAGCCTTGACAGCCTCAACATTTCTACGGACAGTGACATCCTTTGCGAAATCATCGATAGTCTTACCTGATTGCGGCTCAGGTCCGAACATATCAACAATGTCATTACCGTAAAGAAGCGCTATAGGGTCATTACCGTTGAAGTTGATGACATCATTTGATACTTCTGCCTCTCCTGTATAGATTTTCGCTTGACTGTTTTTATATACTTTAGTAGCCCCGGCAGAAATTGTTCCAGTCAAATCAAATGTCTGTTTTTTATCAGCATCACCATTGGTAAACAGGACTAAAGAGTAGCTGGACAGATCCACATCACTTCCGGTAGGATTATAAATCTCAAGATACTTATTATAACTGCTTCCTTCCACATACTCAGAAATAATAAGATAACCATCTGCCGGTGGTGTCACCGGTTCCTCAGGCTCTTCTTCTCCCGGTTCATGAGAGATATAATATGCAGGACCTCCTACCTGGCTCTCCCCGCCATATTCATCCCTTGTGCCGCAAAGGGTGACTGTATCACCTTCTTTAAGACCGAGAGTAGAGAAAGATTGGTCGTTTTTATCTACTTTCTCTGCAGTCAGACCATACACTTTGACAGAGCCGGTCTCATCCACAAGAGTAAAGTTACCATAGTCAGTATCATAAAGATCGGTAATCTTTCCTGTAAGGATATAATACACATTATCATCTACTGGAGCATCTATAAAATCAGCTATTGTTATTTTCTCAGGTTCGCCAGGAGTTTCACCACCGCCACCGAGTTCAATGCCCTTTGAAAAATCTATGACAGTACCAGTTTCCGCAGAAACATCAAGCATAAGGTCATCAAGACGGTAAACACTTGCAACATCAGCATTGAAATAAAAATACAGTACAGAAGTACCTGATGGAACTGTAAATGTAGTTGAGGCAAGATCCCATCTACCGTCAGGAGCTCCGTTAGGGAATGAATAGTCGAGTTCTATCCATTTTACACCGTCATTACTTATATAGACATGGAATTCGCTATGATTAAACTTGCTGTCGCCATCCTGATCATATTTCTCAGTACCGAACGATAAAGTATAATTGGATTCGGATCCGAGCGTAATATTCCCTACTTGGAAATAGGCGTTGCTTCCGAAAAAGATATTATTTACGCCAGAACCATCATAATCCGAATATGAACCTGAAGAGCCACCTGTTGTTCTAGCAGAGGCCCCTGAAGACTTATAAACAACAGCTCCAGCACCTGAGCCTGCCTCATTCTTCCAACCGTCAAAGTTGTCAAGGAAAGGCCATCCGCCATTATTCTGCGCAGCTTCTTTGTCAAAATCATTAAAATAAACAGCATCGACTGGTTCAGGCTCAGGAAGTTCTCCCTCCTCATGTGAAATATAATATGACGGACCGCCAACCTGGTCTTCTCCGTTATAATTATCTCTTGTCCCACATAAAGTCACGATATCACCTTCCTTAAGGCCGAGTGTTGAAAATGATTGGTCGTTTTTATCTACTTTCTCTGCAGTCAGGCCATACACCTTGACTGAGCCGGTCTCATCCACAAGAGTAAAGTTACCATAGTCAGTATTATAAAGGTCGGTAATCTGACCTTGCAAGGTATACCACACATCATCGGAGACATTTGCCTTAAGAAACTCCGCAATAGTAATAATTTCCAATTCAGGCTCGCCGCCAGGACCGGTCTGAGTGACTTCGAGAGGAGCTGATACCGTGCCGTTGTTTGCAGCGAAAGTGACTGTGGCCGTGCGGTTTGCGCCTGTATTTTCAAGGACTGTCACTGTGACAGTCTGAGCATCAGTAGAAGCATCTCCGGATGAAGGCTCGACCGTAATCCAGTCGGCATCCGAAGGCTCTACAGTTGCAGTCCAGTCGCGGGTCGCCACAAGCGCAACTGTATTGGAAGACCCTTCTTGTCCAAAAGAAAGCTCAGCAGGATTCACGTTGATCGACGGGTCACCGAAATCCTCTTCATTTTCAGTACATCCGGCAAGTACCAGCGCTGATGCGACTGAATAAAGCAGAAGTTTAGCTATTTTCATAATCAAGATATTAAAAATGTTCAGTATTATTCACTTAAACGTTTAAACGGCAAATTTATCAAAACGGGAATCAAATCCAAAGTTTTGCAGGTATTCGTATAATTTATTTAACGTCAGTTCGACGAATTTATATTTAACAACATTAAATTAAAAATCAATATTTTATCATTTATGACCGGATTTCTTACAGAAATCCTGTCTGTCCACCCCCAGTCACCTATCGGTGACAGCCCCGGTGGGGCATGCGGCTCCGCTTCGCTCCGCCGGCACCTTCACTGCCTCGGTTTCCCTGACGGAAACCTCGCTGACGCTCCGGTGCGGCCCTGATGGGCCCTGTTAACAGAAATCCTGTCTAAACTCCAGTCACTTCGTGACAGCCCCTTGTTAAGGGGCGCCACCCCCATCCGCAAAAACAGCTTCTGGTTTTTCATGTACTTTATGAAAGCCTCGAGGAAATAGTAGTCCGCATACGTGAGAGGAGTGTCCACCTCGTCGTTTCCAGGCTTGTTCCCGACGCTGTGCCTGAGGATGAATCCGGAGTCTGACCCGGGCTCGGAAAGATATTCGTCGGAAGCGAGCCTCCTGAGTATCTTTTCAGCTGTGGCAAGATATTCCGTGGAGCGGTCCTCATCATCAGACAATGTGCCGAGTTCAACGAGAGCGCTGGCGATGATGGCACCAGCTGAAGCGTCCCTGTAATCATCCGGGATACTGTCCGAGTCGAAATCCCAGTAAGGGATGCCGTCATCCGGAAGACGTCCGATGATATAGTCCGCTATCTTCTCGGCATGGGACAGGAAGCGTTTCTTCCCCGTGTAGCGGTACACCATAGTGTATCCGTACAGTCCCCAGGCCTGGCCTCTGGACCAGGAGGACCAGTCCGCGAAGCCCTGGACTGTCTGTCTGCGCAGCACCTTTCCGGTCTCCGGATCGTAGTCCACCAGATGGAACGTGCTCGCGTCATCCCTATAATGGTTCTTCATGGTCGTGACGGCATGCCTGACAGCAATATCATAAAGTGAGGAATCCCCGCATAGTTCAGAAGCGAGGAAAAGCAGCTCGAGGTTCATCATGTTGTCGATGATGACAGGAAAATGCCAGCGGTCATTGTTCCAGCTGCGGGTACAACCTACAGCAGGGTTGAACCTGGTGGCGAGGGAATGTGCACCGTTGCAGATGACGGCCCGGTATGTGGTGTCCCCTGTCAGACGGTAGCCGTTCCCGTAGCTGCAGCCGAGCTGGAAACCTACATCATGGTCATCTGTACGGAACTGGATGGGGGAAAGGATCTCCGTATGCCGCGCGGCAAGACGGGCAAGCTCTTTATCCCCTGTATATTCATATGTCAGCCATAGGCTTCCAGGGTAAAACCCTGAACACCACCACCATATATCTGTGGTCACAAGTGAGCCGTCTTCATTTTCGCATTTTGGGCATCTGCCGTCCTGAAGCATCCTGTCCATCATCTTCAGCCTGGCTGAGGCGGTTTCGAACACACGGTCGGCAAGCATGTCCATCGTCTCCTGTCCGCTGCTGGACAGAGTGCAGAAGCATACCGCAAGAGAAATACATAAGGTTCTTTTCATTGTAAAATACGGTTATAGTGTAAAGCGCGTTCCTGCAGGCCGGGATTCACAGCAGGTCAAACACCTCCTCGGCAATCTCCCTGGCTTTCAGCGTATCAGCCATGCTCCTGCACATGGCGACCGAGGTCTCGAATGCACTGCGCATGTCATCACGTACAGGCTCCGCAGGCGGTGAGTCCATCTTCAGAGGGTTGACCGGAGAGCCGTTCTTCCAGACCCTGAAGTCCAGATGCGGACCTGTGCTGCGTCCTGTCGATCCGACATAGCCTATCACCTCACCCTGGCGCACCCTTTTGCCCGGCTTCAGTTCCGAAGCGAACTTGGACAGGTGGAGATAAGCTGTCTTATATACTGAGTTGTGCTTGATTCTCACCACATTGCCCCCTGCACCCTCATATTTCATGCTGGTCACTGTACCGTCTCCAATGGACATCACGGGTGTGCCTTTCGGAGCAGCATAGTCCACGCCGGTATGGGGCTGCACACGTCTGGTGATAGGATGCCTCCTGGCGTATGAGAACCCTGAACTTATCCTCGAATATGAAAGCGGAGCCTTCAGGAACGCCTTTCTCATGCTCTCCCCTTTCTCGTTCCAGTAGATGTTGCCGCCGTCACCCTGGTTGAACATGACCATCGGAAAGTCCTCCCCGGCATGCGTGAACACGGCATACCGCACCGTGTCCACGGAGATAATCTCCCCGTCGCACATCTTCTGGTCATAAAAGACCCTGAACCTGTCCCCTTTCTGGAGGCCGAAGAAATCCACTGTCCAGGCGTATATGTCTGAAAGGCTGAGTATCAGCAGCGGGGACACACCCTCGGATACCATGTCCTCCCAGAGAGAGTGTTCGATGGTCACATCCGCATACCTGCGCTCCACTGTCACCGGACGTTCCACCCTGTGCAGGGAATACGGTGGACGGCACCGGAATACGACGCTTCCGAGCCTGTCCTTGTCATACACGAGATACTCGAGGGTGTCGGCAGTGTAATATGCCCTGTACGTGTTTCCCACCCTGAGGGTACGCACATCGAAAACGCTGTCACAGGACATGGACAGGCTGTATGCATCCTGGGCACCCATACCGAGCTTCATGAGCAGGTCGGCAAAGAATTCCCCTCTGCGCACTACATCTTCCCTGACGCTGTATCCCTCAGGGTCGAACCCGAGCGCGTACCCGGTATCCAGAGTGTCCGTCACGCACTCCTCCGCCACGGTGTCAGCGTCTCCGGAACGGCTTCCGTCACGTCCGCCGCAAGAGGGCAGCACAGAAGCGAGGACAGCCACAAACAATGGAAAGATCGTTTTGAAAATCATGTATTTCTTCATATCCGTCATCATATCAGAACATCTGCGGCCACAGGATAGTGGTCGGAATATTTTATCTTGAAGGTCTTGTGCCATATCCCGCGGAACCTTTCCGGATAAAGGACATAGTCTATCCTGAGCATAGGCCAAAGAAAGGCGTATGTCGCACCGAACCCGGACCCTGCCTCCACAAAACTGTCGGAACGTCCGCGGGAAAGCCTGTAGTACGTGTATGACATCGGGTTGTCATTGAAGTCGCCGCAAACCAGCGCCTCCACCGGTGAGGATGCTATGTCCTGAAGGATCTGGTCCACCTGCTGGCGCCTGCGGCTGATGGAAGCCTTGAACTTCTCTTCCGTGCGCCGGAAGAACTCCCGGTCATGGTTTCTCAGGGACTTGACCACCTTTGCGAGGGAGAGACCGTAACTCTCAAGATGGCAGTTATATACCCTGATATTGTTCCCGTTGATGCTGTAATCAGTGTACAAGGCCATATTGGCGCTCTTCTCAAATGACACCACCCCCTTGTTCCTGACAGGGAAACGGCTCAGCGTCACATTTCCGAAACACCCTCTCCTTCCGATATTCATGTAATACTCAGCCTTGTATCCGCGGAACTTCCGTTCGAGGAATGACTTCAGGGCAGATATGCTTTCCGCATGGAACTCCTGGAGACAGATCACATCAGCATCGCAGCTCTTCAGGAACAGGGCGACGGAATCAGCGCAGTCCTGCCACCTGGCCATCCCGGAGGAAGAAGCGAAGCGTCCGACATTGTATGTGACCACGCTCACCGTATCCATCGCACCCCCGTCTTCTGAAGAGGCGGACTGCCTGCGGCCTGAATTCCCGGGGAACTGGACATACCGCCCTATGAAAAAAGCAGACGGGAGAAGAGCCAGAAGTGGGATGAGGAAGGCTTTTGAACGCCGCTTCAGGGCCCAGGCCAAAAGAATGGCATTCAGGAGTGAGACAGGTACGAAAAGAAGCCCGAACACTGTCATGACCCACACCCTGGACGGATTCACCAGCACTGACAGATATGTCATTGCCTGCAGTCCCGCCAATATAAGCATCAGGATCCGCGATGTTATGCCGGTGAACCTGTTCCTGGACATTTTACCTGTAAGTATAAAGGGTATGCCTCTTTTTCCAATACATGATCAGCATCCAGCCGAAGAGCATTCCTCCCAGATGGGCGAAATGAGCGACGCCGCCTCCCATACCGAATACTCCGGTGAAAAGCTCGATGACCGCGAATATTATCACGAACCACTTGGCTTTCAATGAGACCGGAGGGAATATGAGCGTGAGGACAGAGTCAGGGAACAGCATCGCATAGCCTATGAGCACTCCGTATATCGCCCCGGATGCACCGACCGTAGGGGTCATCTTCAGCGCATGAATGGCCTGGACAGCCTGGACAGAACCTTCTGCCGCCTGGGACATATAGACCTGCATTTCAATGGCCTGCACTCCTGTATGCATAAGTGCGGCACCCAACCCTGTGACGAAATAGAAAAGAAGGAATTTCCTCGGGCCCCACATCCTCTCGAGCACGCATCCGAAGATGAAGAGGGTGTACATGTTGAAGAATATGTGCCAGAACCCTCCGTGCATGAACATGTGGGTGATGATCTGCCACGGCTTGAAGAACGGGGAAGTCGGATAGAAAAGCGAGAATGTCTCATACATGAAATCCGGCTTAAGTTCCGCCATTATCCAAATCAGGACGTTGATTATTATGATGTTCTTGGTGACTGGAGGAATCGAGGAAAGGAATCCTCCGCTGTAATTCGAATAACTCATCTGGTGTTACGTTGTCTTGTTTAAACTGAAAAAATGTCAAAATCTCTTGTCGATATCCTCTATAGGCATGATGACCATAGTCCTGTGCCCTGAACTCGTGAACTCGGCGTTGCTGCACGCGAACAGCGTGTCGATAAGCCTCTGGGCCTCCACCGGTGAAGTGAGGGCATCCCTGCCCGCAGCCCCGATCTTGGCAAACTTCTCGGCCACGGACGATGCCATCATGCCGGGAAGCAGGCTCCTGTCATCGGAAAGCACCGATATCAGGTCTGTGACCATGGCCTGCATCTTACCCGGCTCGGCGGAATACCCTTCCGGCACCCCGTTCACCACGACCGTATCGTTCCCGAACGGGCTTATGTCGAAGCCGAGGGACGAAAGAAGGGCGGAATGCTCCTTGAACAGGAGCACGTTTTCCACGCCGACCTGGACGGTCACCGGGAAAAGGGAAGTCTGGGTGACATGGCCGTTCTTGGAGCAGGCATCCAGGAACCGCTCGAACAGTATCCTTTCGGTGGCTTTCCTTATGCTGACCACCAGAAGCCCCGACTTCACAGCCGTGAGGATGTACTTGCCCTGGAGGATCAGCACCGTCCTGGAAGGCAGGATCCTGTCCTCGAACAGCTTGCCATAGTCCTCCCTCCTGTCCACGAAGGACGACGGAGACCCGGGTGAATGGGCGGCCGGGACGTCCCCGTCCCGAGGAGGGACAGAAGGTCCGGTCCCGTAGCCTATGAAGTTGGAGAAATGCGACTCCTCGGACGGAAAGCCGTCATTGTCAAAGGGATTGAAGCTCGGGTCAGTTCCGAACTGCGGCTCGGAAGACGGATACAGGTCATCGAAGTTCTTCCCGAAGACAGGTATATCCGGAGTGCCCTCCACATCGAAGTCTATGCTGTCCCCGAAAGAGTTTTTCCCGAGAGTCTCCTTTATGCACGCATACAGTATCTGGAAAATGACACTGTCATCCTCGAACTTGACCTCCGTCTTGGTCGGGCTTATGTTCACGTCCACTGCACCCGGCTCTGTCTCCAGATATATAAAATAGGAAGGGCTGCTTCCTTCCGGGACCAGCTTCTCATACGCCCTCATAACGGCCTTGTGGAAATAAGGGCTCCTGAAATATCTTCCGTTTATGAAAAAGAACTGGTTGGTCTGCGACTTGGTGGAAGAGTCCGGACGGGCGACATAGCCGTAGACCTTCACCACCGAAGTCTCCGCACTTATATCGGCGAGATTCTGCGCCACGCCCTTGCCGAACATATCCTGTATTCTGAATTTCAACGACTTGGCGGGTTTCAGAACATATATTTCCCTGTCATTGTGCACAAGGTCGAAGCCCATCTCATAACGCGAGAGGGCCACATGGGTGAATTCCGACACGATATGCTTGAACTCCACATTGTCCGACTTGAGGAACTTGCGTCTGGCAGGCACGTTGTAGAAAAGGTTCCTCACAGCGAAATTCGCCCCCCTCGGAGCGGTCGTCACGGAAGTGGAGACATGCTTCGAATCCGCAAAGACCACTTCGCATCCCACCTCATCCTCTTCCCTGCGCGTACGGAGGGTCACCTCCGACACGGCGGCTATGGATGCAAGCGCCTCTCCCCTGAATCCGAATGTCACGATGCCTGCCAGATCTTCCGGCGTGGCTATCTTTGATGTGGCGTGCCTCTCGAAGCATACCACAGCATCATCCGGTGACATGCCGCAGCCGTCGTCTATCACCTGGATAAGTGTCTTACCCGCATCGCGGACAAGGACAGACACGTGCCCCGCGCCGGCGTCCACGGCGTTCTCCATGAGTTCCTTCACCACTGAGGCAGGACGCTGCACGACCTCCCCTGCGGCGATCATATTGGCCAAATTGCTCGGTAATATCCTGATATCCATCTCCTTCCTATCCTTTCACACTTTTCTGCGGCTTACCAGAGCAATGAATAGAATTTCGTTATATAGACAAGTACGACGAAAAATATTGCCAGTCCTATGGCTCCGATAATCTTCTGGGCCTTGCTGGCTCCGCGGGTCTTCTGGTAATTCCCGTTGCGGAAGCTGCCCTTCAGATACGAGCCGGGGACATACGGACCTTTCTCAAGGCTGCCGTCCACCTTCCCGAACTTTTCCTTCAGGGCCTCCTTCTCCGGATCATAATACCGCGGCTTATAATTGAACACTCTGTGCTCCGGAGTCCCGAACAAGCTGAAATTAAATCCCATAATCAGAAATTTTATGACAATTTACAAATGTACTGATTTTTGTCCGATTTATGCAATTTAAATCGTGCTTCTTACCCCGGAGGGCATTGGATTTACACTGCGGATGACTATATTTGTCCACAATTTCATTGATGACATGACAGACATAAGAACAGGAAACGGGTATGATGTCCATGCCCTTGCCGAAGGGCTCCCCCTGCATCTCGGAGGGGTGGAAATAGAAAGCCCGGTGGGCTGCATTGCACATTCAGACGGGGATGTGGCCATTCACGCACTCTGCGACGCGATACTCGGCGCCCTCGCCCTCGGCGACATCGGGAAGCATTTCCCTGATTCATCCGAAGAATTCAAGGGCATAGACAGCAAGATACTTCTGCGCAGGACCACAGAGATGGTATCAGGGCTGGGATACCGGATCGGGAACGCCGACATCACTATCGCCCTCCAGAGGCCGAAGCTCGCGCCATACATCGCCACGATGCGGGAGACGCTTGCCAGGACAATGGGCATCCCGACGGACCGTGTCTCCGTAAAGGCCACCACAACAGAGCATCTCGGCTTTGTGGGGCGCAGCGAAGGATGCGAGGCTTACGCATCGGTGCTGGTCCTGTCTGTATCCCATTGAGAACAAGCCTTATACGGACGGACTTCATCCTTGCAGACAACAAAAAAAACACTGCAGATTCATCTGCAGTGTCATTTTCTTGTAGCGGGTCGCAGGATTGAACTGCGGACCTCATGATTATGAATCATGCGCTCTAACCAGCTGAGCTAACCCGCCATCATTGGCTTTGTCTTTTTAGACTCTCCCGCCCGGAATGACGGTGCTGTCTGGAATTTGTTGAGATAGAAGGACTCGAACCCTCACTGACAGAGCCAGAATCTGTAGTGCTACCATTACACCATATCTCAATATGTCCCGTATTTTTGTTTTGGGACTGCAAAGGTACGAATGTTTTTTGAAATTGCAATATTTTACAGAAATTTATTCGCTTTTTTATGGCTATCCGCATAAGGCCCCGTCTGAAAGACCGGTTCCGCGCACCTGCAGCCGCCCCCCCCAAAAAAACACCGGCCCGCGGAGCAATACTTCCGTATTTCCATATTATAATATATTGTACAGCATTTCCGCACAGAAGCATGCCTGAGGAAAAGAAATATTGAAGTTTTTTATGGAAAATATGAACATTTTTATATAATTTCACATCCCCAATGAATGCATGTAATCTGCAACGGACTGTACAAAGGCCACAGGATAAAGGACTTACCCCGGAAACAATGGATGTGTCAAAGAAAGAGAAAGTTGCATTTGTCGCGGTAAGATACGGCAAGGAAATAAACGGAGGAGCAGAAATGCACTGCCGGATGCTGGCGGAAAGGCTCGCCGGCAAGTACGCGGTGGAGGTTATCACCACATGCGTGAATGACTATGTGACCGGCGGGAATCAGTATGCCCCTGGTGACGAGATACTTAACGGTGTCCTGATACACCGTTTCCCCGTTGCTCCGTCAGACAGCACGCCGTGGGAATACTGGTTCCGGAGATCCAAGCCGCCGAGAAGGCTCAGGCATCTGATGTACCGGATAAGGATACTCAGGCTGTTTGCAGACATTTTCCCGGTATGGACATGGAGACTCCACGATGACATAGAAGAGAGGAAGCACCATGTGTTCTATTCGGAGGAAATGAACGACTTCATCCTTGCCCACAAGAACAGCTACAAGGCCATCATTGCACTTACGGCGGACTACGGACCGTTCTATTTCACAGCGATGCTTGCCGGCGAGAGGATGATCGGCATACCGACAATGCACAATGCAAGGGCTTCCTTCAGGGTATCGCTCACACAGGCTTTCCCGAGAATAAGCTACATGGGGTTCAACACACCGGAAGAGGAGAAACTCGCAAGGAACATTTTCGGGAAGAACCTGAAGGACTGCGGGATAATCAGCACAGGGATAGACATTCCAGAGCCTGACGACTGGGAGTCGGTAAAGAAACGCTTCTCGCTTCCTGACAGGTACATAGTATATGTAGGACGCATAAAACGGGCGAAAGTCGGAAAGCTGCTTTCCTATTACAGGTCATACCGGAGATATGAGAGGAAAGATATCCCCGCACTGGTGATGGTGGGGGGATCGATGGAGTTCATCGGACTCCCGGAGGGGGTCATTTTCACCGGGTTCGTCACCGATGCGCAGAGACGTGCCATCCTGCAGCACTCATCCCTCCTTATCAACTCATCCAAGCATGAAAGCCTCTCTCTCGTCCTTCTGGAAGCGCTTTACGACAAGGTCCCGGCACTTGTGAACGGGCATTGCAACGTGCTGAAAGGACATGCCATAAGGAGCGGAGGAGCTGTCAAATACTACACAAACAGATTCAATTTCTGCAGGAGACTCCACGAAATCCTGCACGACAGAGACATGAGGGAGGAGATGATACGCAGGGGCAAGGCCTACATCACCGAGAATTACGACTGGGAAGTCATCATGCGCAGGCTGGAGAAGGCTATAGAACTGGTGGCCGGGAAACTGCCGGCCGGACAGGAAATTGGGTGAATGTGAAATTTGAAGCTATCTTTGCACTGACTATTGATTTTCCACGATGAAGAAAAGAATCGCTTTTGTTACCGTAAGATATGGCCTGGACATAAACGGCGGGGCGGAATTCCACTGCCGGATGCTGGCGGAGAGGCTTGCCGGAGACTGCCAGGTGGAAGTGCTCACCACATGCGTGAAGGATTATACTAAGGGAGGGAATGAGTACCCTCCGGGAACCGGCATAGTGAACGGCGTGACTGTCAGGAGGTTCCGCACAGAGCCGTTTGACCGTTCCGCATCGGACTACTGGGCAAGGAAAGCAAAGCCTGCCAGACGTCTGAGGATGTTCCTGTACAACATCGGGTTGCTCCATCCCCTCTCGTACATCATCCGGACATGGAGATGGAAGCTGGACGAAGACATCGAATATCAAAAACACAGCATATTCTACTCAGAAGAGATGGTAAAGTACATAGCCTCGTCCAAGGACAGCTATGACGCCTTCATCGCCATCACCTCCGATTTCGCGCCCTTCTATTTCACCGCGATGGAGGCCGGAGAGAAGACGATAGCCATCCCGACCATGCATTATGCCAAGGTGTCCTTCAGGGCATCGCTCTCCCAGGCGTTCAGCAGGATAAGGTACGTCGGGTTCAACACTACCGCCGAACAGAAGCTGGCCAGAAGGATATTCGGACCCGGAGTCAGGCACTCCTCTATAATAAGTGTGGGCATAGAAGTCCCGCAGCCGGCGGACTGGGAACAGACCAGGCGAGTTTTTTCCCTTCCGGACAGATACATCCTGTACATCGGGCGGGTTGACCGCTGCAAGACCGGGGACATGATCGAGTATTACACTGCATACCGGAAAAAATACGGGGACAGAGCGCTCCCCCTTGTCGTCATAGGCAACATATTCCGCAAAGAAGAGGATGCCGAAGGGGTGATGTACACGGGATTCGTTTCAGATGCACAGAAACGTGCAATCCTGCAGCATGCGGAACTGCTGCTGAACCCTTCAAAATACGAAAGCCTTTCGCTTGTCCTCCTGGAGGCCCTGAACGACAGGGTACCTGTCCTGGTGAACGGACACTGCAACGTCCTCCGCGAGCACTGCAGGAAAAGCGGAGGAGCCATACTTTACTACACCGGAAAACACAGCTTCATAAAAGGGCTGGGAAGGATTGTCTCCGACCAGGCCCTCCGCGCCTCGATGCAGGAGCGCGGAAAGGAATACATGGAGAAAAACTACAGCTGGGACCTGATAATGCCGAGACTGTACAAGGCCATAGATGAAGTGACCGGAGAAACGACAGGAAAGTGATGACACACATAGCTTTCGTGCATATCGAGTTCCCGAGCGGTGGCGGGGAAAGGATAACGATGGACATCGCGCGGTATCTTATGCGCACGTACCCCGGCAGCTACCGCATCTCCATACTGACATTCTCGTTCAGGGAAGACCTTCTTCCGGAAGAGTTCAAGGACAGCATCCGGGTCCACACTGTGCCGGACCCGGGAAAGGACGGCCAAGTGGCATTCACGGAAAAGGCCATCGGAATCGTCAGGGCAGAAAAAATCGACATCCTCGTGCAGGTCGGACAGATCTACCTAAGTCTCAAGGACATATCCAGAACCACAGGCTGCAGGACCGTATTCGCCAACCATGGCAGGCCACTGTGGGAGGCGGATTTTTCCATGTGGGAAAGACAGCAGATAGCCAAAAGGAAACTGCGCAGGACGATACTGTGGTTCGGCCTCCGAAAGTGGATCTATCTCATATCAGGCAAGACGTACAGGAAAGTACTCGGCACATACAGAAGGAATTACGAGGAGTCCGACGCCTATGTGGTGCTGTGCGGGGAGTACCGGGAAAAGCTTGTTTCCGCATTGGGGTGCGACCCAGGCAGAAACAAGATCGCCGTAATCGAGAATCCTGAGTACAAGGTGGACGGAATCAGCTTCGACCGGGAAAATGAAATAATCTTCGTGGGGAGACTGACCAGATTTGACAAGAGGGTGGAGAGACTGCTGAAAGCATGGAAACTGGCCCAGGAAAGGCTCGGGGGATGGAATCTCACTGTCATAGGTGACGGTGAAGAATACGGCTACCTGAAAGCCATGTCTTCCAGGCTGGGGCTGAAAAGGATTAGTTTCGAAGGATACAGGAACCCAGCACCGTATTACAGTAGGGCGTCCATTTCATGCCTGGTGTCGGAAACGGAAGGATGGCCGCTGTGTCTCACCGAGGCACAGGCCAACGGAGTGATCCCTGTAGCCCTGGACTGCTCGGGCGGTGTAAGGCAGATCCTCGGACCGTCCGGCGAAAACGGATTCCTTGTAAGGCCAGGGCTGTTCCGCGAGAGAAGGTTCGCTGACACCCTGGTCAGGGTCGCAATGCTTCCCGAGGCAGAAAAACTCAGGATCAGGAAAAACGTGATAAGGAAAAGCGCGGAATATTCGATAGAAATCATAGGCGGGAAATGGAAAAGGCTGTTTGACTCCCTGACAGAAGGGGACCGCTTCTGAGCGCCTGAACATACAACACTGACAATGGACATATTGCTAAGCATAATAACTGTCAACCTTAACAACAGGGACGGTCTCGTGAAGACTCTGGAAAGCGTACAGGCCCAGGATGCCGGCTTTTACGAGCACATAATCATCGACGGTGGAAGCACGGACGGCAGCGCCGGGACAATCGGAAGCTACAGGTCCGCCAACAGGCATTGTACCTACTGCGTGTCTGAAAAGGACAACGGCATATATGCCGGAATGAACAAGGGCATTGACCATGCCGCAGGGGACTATCTGCTGTTCCTCAACTCCGGGGACTGCCTCTTGCCTGGAATCCTCACGAGGATAAGGCCGCTGCTTGACGGGACGGACCTGGTTTACGGGGACCTGGAGACATGCGGAGGGGCTGCAGGGGCGGAGACCGTGGAGTTCCCGGACCCTCCGTTCCGGGCTACCGACATCATAAGCGACGGATTCTACCTTCCGCATCCTGCCACATTCATAAACAGGAGACTGTTCAGCGCGAGACGTTATGACGAGAACCTCAAGATAGTGTCGGACTGGAAGTTCTGGGTCGAGTGCATGACACGGGAAGAGTGCTCTCTGAGGCATGCCGGCATGACCGTCAGCAGGTATGACCTGAACGGGGTCTCCACCAGAGACCCTGCCTACAATCTCCGGGAGAGAGAGAAAGCCCTTGAGGAAATCCTCGGCAGGCCGGTACTGGAAGATCTCCGCGAGCTGGAAGCCCTCCGGAAAGCCCCCCTGTACAGGATATTCAGGGAAAGCGCCAATGACAGGAAATTCCAGAAAGCGGCAAGGAATCTTCTTTCCATACCATTCAAAATGAGACAGTTATGGAAAGAAAGACGGTCCAGGAAACACCATGGCGCACATCAGGACTGAAGCCAGGAGGCCGGTATCCTCCGGCATAAGTGCGGCACCGTAGAGAACAACATTCCACACTTTTACATATCTTTGTAAAATAACGTGAATTCGATGAATTTAATTTATTAAATTACATCGAATTACCTATTAAGGAGCAGGCCCGTGGCCTGCGACAGGTCCCCCGGCGAGGGGGAAGGAAGGGGGTGGCGCCCCTTAACAAGGGGCTGTC
>JADILZ010000078.1 GCA_017695065.1 Candidatus Cryptobacteroides excrementipullorum | reverse complement strand
ACACTGTTCCTTGACGAAATAGGCACGCTGTCTCCGGAAGTGCAGGCCATGCTGCTGCGTGTCCTTCAGGAAGGGACTTATCTTCCGATCGGCAGCGCCAGGGAAAGATAGGCCGACGTGCGGATAGTGGCCGCCACGAACGAGGATTTGCAGCTGGCCATCAAGGAAAAGCGTTTCCGTGAGGACTTGTACCACAGGCTGTGTGAGTTCGAGATAGCCATGCCATCACTGCATGAATGTCCGGAAGACATCCTTCCGCTTGCGGAGCATTTCAGGGAGAAATTTTCCAAAGAGCTCAGGAAACAGACGGAAGGGTTCACTCCTGAAGCCGCACGGCTGATGCTGTCCTACCGGTGGCCGGGAAACGTGCGCGAATTGCTGAACAAGGTCAAGAGGGCGGTGCTGATGGCACGGCAACCGGTGATTGAAGCGGCGGAACTGAATATCCGGACGGACGGCACGGACGGGGGAGTCAACCTGTTCCCGGAAACGGAAGCGGAAGAGAAACTGTCCATACTGAAGGCATTGAAGGCAAGCGGTGGACACCGCAGGAAGGCAGCGGAAACGTTGCATATCGACCCGTCCACCCTGTACCGGAAAATGAAGAAATACGGCCTGCTTGACAAATGAACGGCATGGTTTTCATTGTCATACACAAGATATAGGAGCAAAAGGCATTACAGAATGGAAGAAAATGCCTACTTTTGCACATAAGTTGGAAAATTGTGCGCTGCATAAGTTCCAACCGTAACATACTGAATTGATGACGGCAAGGACCAAAGTCCTGCCGGTTATCATACATAAGTCGCAAGACGTCTCAGGTAGAAATCTGGCAAAATTTCAAAAACAGAGGCTTTTGCGTGAGGCTTATGCTATACCCTATAGCGTGAGTCCATGCAGATCTGTTTTTGGGCTTGCCAGAGCCTCTACCTGATAATGCGTGGATTTCACGCTATTCTCATTTAAGGGTAGAAGTATGGCAAAGTTACAGGCAGTGATAGCAATGACATTGGACGGGAACATCCCGTCAGAAGGCGAACCGTTGATGGAATGGGTAAAATCGGACAGGATGGGCTTCCCGTACTGGCAGGAACATTCCACCAGGCACTTGTTCCCCGGCTATCCGCTGGTTGACCTTATTTGCGAGAAAGATACTTCCGTACCTTCCACCGTATTCCATGCGGAAATATGCGATAAGGAGAGTGTGGGACTCTTGAGAGGACTGTCACTTTACAACCTCATTGACGAACTTGTAATCTTTCTTATCCCTACGGTCTGCGCTTCCCCTTTATCCGTTTCCGCCCACCTCCCGTCGGGCAACTGGCGGCTTGTCAAGTCCAAGACTTTCCGGAACGGCGTGTGCCGCCTGAATTATTGCAGGATATTGCAATAGACCATTGCAAAAGATTGCATTTGCAATATGCCCGTCAGCCTTCCGAAATGGAGGCTGATTTTTTATTTCTATGGTTTTCAGTATTTTATCTGCTTATGGAAGGATAAACTGCCGCGTTGGTCTATGATTTGGCCTTTATTATACCGAAGCCTGTTGCGCAACAGTGCGGTAAACGAAGTATTCACGCACTAAAAACAGAATTCAGTATGATACAGATAGACCGGGAAACATTCCAGATGATGCTCCACCAGATTATGGAACGCTTCGACAGGATTGAGGACAGGCTGAGCCGCATGAACCGGCAGACGGCCGCCCTTGAAGGCGACAAACTACTCGACAACCAGGACATGTGCGAGTTGCTCGGCGTGACCAAGCGCACCCTCGCGCGTTACCGCCAGAAGAAGCTCGTGACCTACTACATGATTGACGGGCGTACTTATTACAAGGCTTCCGAGGTGCAGGAGTTCCTGAACCGGAAAGGAAAGGCGCTGCCTGCAAGAATCAAAAAGGAATTGAGTATTCAATCTTAATCAGACAAAATGTATGGAAATAATATGTATAGACAAAAAGACCTTTGACGAGTTTCGGACACGTTTCTGCGAACTTGAAGGACGGATGGCGCGGCTGTGCCGCTCACAGAAGGATACAGGCTTGAAGAATTGGATGGACAACCAGGATGTCTGCGACGTGCTCCACATATCGAAGAAGACATTGCAGGTTTACCGCGACAAGGGACTGCTGCCTTTCACGCGCATCAAGCACAAGATGTTCTACAAGCCTGAAGACGTGCATAATCTGTTGGAATCGAATTATCACTCTTTAAAAAGAAAGCCATGAGTTACCATTTCATAGAGAGGAAAGACCCTCACGTCGAAGTCCTTTTCCAGGGACTTGAAAATCTGGAAAGAATGCTGTCCGATATGGAAAAGGCCCCCAAGCCGGTGTTCAAAGGAGAACGCTTCCTGACGGACGAGGAGCTGTCCGGCATACTCAGGATAAGCCGGCGCACCTTGCAGGAATACCGCACGTTCGGCGTCATTCCCTATTACCTGCTTCAAGGAAAAGTGCTCTATAAGGAATCCGACATACAGAAACTTCTGGAGGATGCCTATAAGAGGTGCCGGGAAGAACAAAAGTGGGTGTAAAATGAGAAAATGGAGAAACAGCATGTAATGCCATTTCTCCATTTTTGCCGTTCATCCTATACGGTGCTGTTGCCGTCGTTTTTTCCCATCAAGTTCCTCCTCATAAAGGAAAGTCCCACGGTTGACGGGAGAGTCCTTCAGCTTTTTCATGTCCTCCTCAACCTTCTTGTCAGTAACTTTCGCATAAAGCTGTGTGGTCTCGATGCGCATATGCCCCATCATCCGGGCAACCGTCTCGATAGGGACGCCCAATGAGAGCGTGATATGGGTACCGAAATTATGTCTTGCCTGATGGAAAGTCAGCGGGAAACCGTATTCTTTTCCCAGTTCCCGGACCAACATGATAAAATATCCACGGCAGTAGAGATTGAATACCCTGTCTCCCTGTCTTTTGTTCCTGTATTTCTCAATAATTCTCAATGGGATATCCAGCAGCCGGACGGAGGACAGGGTATCCGTCTTCTGTCTGCGGATGTGTATCCACCATGTGCCGTCCTCTGCCTGCGTGATGTCGTCCGTCCTCAGTCTCTTCAAGTCGGCATAGGCCAACCCCGTAAAAGTGGAAAAGAGGAACATGTCCCGAACAAATTGCAGTTGTGGTTTCTCCACCGGGGTTTCCATCAGCCTCTTCAGATTCTCCAGTCTCATATGGCGGCTTTTGCGACGCGGCAGTTCCGGGTGCAGACGGCAATAGGGATCCCGGCGGAGCGTTCCCTGGCTTACGGCACGCATGGTCATTTTTTTCAAACGGTAAAGATGCTCATGTACCGTCTTGGGACTCATGTTGCAGTCCGTGCGCAAAAACACCTCGAAGTCATCATAGAACACACGGTCGAGGCTGCGCAGCGTAACATCCTCCACGCCTTTTTTCTCGTGCACGAAGGCGGACAGGTGCTTGTACGACCGCATATAGGAATCATAGGTCTCCTTGATACGGTCAACACCTATCCGTTTCTTGTATTCCTCGTTGTGTTCCCGAAAAAGGGCAAGCAGGGTAAGCGGTTTCTGTCCTATGCCTTTCACGGCATTCTTTATCAGCTCCGCTGTGATAAAACCAAGACTGTCCTTTATCCGTCTGTAATGTCCCTCTATTTCAGCCGTAAGGTCGTCTATGGCCCGGTTCACGGTTACGGCGTTCGCGCTACGGCCGTCGGCACGTCCTTTTTCCGGGTTCCAGACAGCCGGATTGACCGATACTTTCGTGCCGATCTGTTCCCATTCGGCATCAATACTTACCTTGCACAACAATTGGCACATCCCGTCTTTACGCACCTTTGTACGGTTGATATAGAACAGTACCGCGAAAGTGCTGCGGTGTTTTTTATTATTGTCTGTATTCTTTTTCATTTTCATAGATTCATTATGAGATTATCATATTACTACTGAGAAATGTTCCGCTATTCTTTCATTCAATGAATTCGTGTCCGAATCTATCTTGTCATCCGTTACTTTGGCATAAATCTGCGTGGTCTCTATCCGGCTGTGGCCGAGCATTCTGCTTACCGTCTCAAGCGGAATCCCGTGAGACAGGGTGATTTCCGTGGCGTAGGTGTGGCGTCCTGAATGGAAGACGAGCTTGCGGTTTATCCCGCAGATATGCGCTATGCGTTTAAGATACAGGTTCATCGTACTGTTGGCGTACATCGGCAACAGTCTGCCTTCAGGTGCAGTATCGCGGTATTTCCGGATAATCCGCAACGGCAGCTCCAGCAATGGTATCTCGAACTCCATCCCTGTCTTTTCCCTGACACCCTTTATCCGCCATGTCCCGTCCGAGGTCTTTGAGAGATTGGCTGCCGTCAGTAGCCTCATGTCTCCGTATGGAATACCGGTGTAGCAGGAGAATAAGAACATGTCTCTCACAAGATACAGGGATGGATTGTGAAGCGGTGTGGACATAATCCTGTGAAGTTCCTCGTCCGTGAGATATTTCTGCTCCTGTTTCGGATGTACCGGTTCATAGCCGAAGAACGGATAGGAAGTGATGATGCCGTCGGCAATGGCCTCGCCGACTACGGTCTTCAACCGTATGGTAAGGTTAATGACAGTTCCTGGCGCAAGACGGCATTCGGTACGGAGGTGCAGGTCGTACTTTTCAATGAATGAAAGGTCCAGCGTCGTAAACGGGACATCCGACACCTTGTACTGAGAGCGGATGAATCTCTCCACATGGTCATATGCGTTCCTGTACCCTCCGAGGCTTTTTGCAGCTCGGTTAATGCCCACCCGTTTCTCGAAATTGCCGATGAATTTTCTGAAATACCCAAGCAGCGTCTCTTGTTCGGAAGCCATGCCGAGAAGCCTGTGCTTCACCTCCTCCGCACTTACCCCGTCTCTCACAGCTGACAACTCAGTATAAATACCAAGCGCTCTTGCCCGTATCTCATCCAGTCGGTTGTTGATTTCCTTTGCCGCAACACTCTTACCCGTAGCCCGACCTGACGCCCACATCTTCTGCGGCACCCTTAGTTTCATGCTGAAAGCCGACTCCGAGTATTTCCCTATGTTCAACTTCGCCATTACAGGGCAGTTTCCGTCGGCATCCTTCTCGCTCTTTTTCAGGTAGAACGAAACCTTTACATTCGTCTGATTCATAACCTTTTCCTTTCGTTGCAAAATTACCGGATAAAGGCCAAATGAAAGGCATGACGAATATGGCAGAATATGGAAACAAGTTCCATGCGCAGAAGAACCGACCGTATTTTTTCTGCTTTGCGAAAAAATGGCTATCTTCGCCAACGCAAAACAGGCAGGAACAGCGTTCTTTACGGTGATATGGCAGAGGAATCAGAAGCCCGTTTCGTGCGGTTTACCAACCCGAAAAAGGCAACGGATAGGTAGCGATTTATTTTCTTAACCCCTCAAAAAATGGCAAATATGCCCCAATGACGGATATGGAATACAACCGCAGATCACCTTTCATTTCCAACAGCTTGCATTATTCCTCCGAAATCTATCCGTATGTGGGCGAGTTTATGTATATTTGGCCTGGCGGCCATTTATACTGTTCACGCCTCGGCAATGCAAGCCTGCCGGCTCATTGCCTGCCCGGCTTCTGCGTATATTTGGCCTGACGGCCATTTATACGGTTCACGCCTCGGCAATGCAAGCCTGCCGGCTCATTGCCTGCCAGGCTTCTGCGTATATTTGGCCTGGCGGCCATTTATACGGTTCACGCCTCGGCAATGCAAGCCTGCCGGCTTTTGTGAAAGGTTCATTCTGCAGCTTCCATGAGACCGGAGGTCTCCTGTCTGCTGCAAAATGAACCTTTCAAATGCTTGCGCATTTGCATTGCTCTCGGCTTCTGCGTATATTTGCTCCGCTTTTTCCGGAAGGGGAGGCTCTATGGATGCGTGGGCGGATCCGGCCTGATGCCGGGATTCCCTTCGGATGATGTCCTGTCATGCCGTTTTGCCGCTTCTGCATGGGAATGTTTTGCCGGAAAGTCTTTTGAACAGCTGCTGATATGGAGATTCTTGCATATTTAAGGGAAAATTTCATGGAGGTCTTCACCCTTGTAACAGGGGTGGTGTATGTCATTCTGGAAGTAAGGCAGAAGAATGTGATGTGGATTCTCGGCATGCTGACAAGCGCCGCCACTGTATATGTGTTCTTCATCCAGGGCCTTTATGCCTCCTCTGCCCTCAATGTGTACTATTTCGTCATTGCGTTCTGGGGCCTGTACCAGTGGAGAAGGGACAGCCGGAAGATGGGCGCCGATGTCGGCCTTGAAGAGTCCGGTCCCAGGGAAAAGCAGCCTGCCGTCCATCTCAACAGGCTCCCGGTGAGGACTATATGGACAAGCCTGGCCGTACTGGTGGCCGGGACGGCGCTGCTGATCTGGGTTATGGAGCGGCTGGAGGATTCAATGTCTGTTATGGATGCGGCTGTGGCTGTCCTCAGCGCTGTCGCCACATGGTGGCTCGGACGGTCATATCTGGAACAGTGGCTGCTGTGGGTGGCTGCTGACCTTCTGACTCTTGCCATGTGTCTTGCACAGGGCCTTTATATGATGTCTGTCCTCTATCTTGCATATACTGCCTTCGCAGCATACGGGTATTTCTACTGGAAGCGTAACGGTCGCTATGTGCAGCAGGCTTCTTCCATTCACTGACATTCCGGGTAGGGTATTCAGTTGCGCTCTTCTCCGCCGGCAGTCCGTGCCATGCTGCATGCAGAAAAACGGCTGTGACGAAATAGTGTCCGTCACAGCCGTATATGTGTCTCGTCTTATACGGAGATGAAAACGATTACTGCTCGTCCATCAGCTGCATGTGCTGTACATAGATGGCTTTCTTGATCTCCTCTCTCCTCTTTACAGACGGCTTTACAAATGCCTTCCTTGCGCGGAGCTCACGGATGGCGCCGGTCTTTTCGAATTTCCTCTTGAACTTCTTGAGAGCCTTCTCTATGTTCTCTCCCTCTTTTACAGGTACTATAATCATCGCTAAATCACCTCCTTTTATTTGCGGCTGCAAAGGTAGTCAAATTATTTTATATTCAAAATATTTTTGAAACTCTCCATCCCTTTTGTAGCCACATCCCTGATATGGGTGATTCTGGAATCCCTTACAGGGACGTCTTTCGGGTCGATTATATATATAGGTGTATCCGGTCCTGCGAAACGGTACAGCCCTGCGGCCGGATATACCTGGAGTGATGTCCCGACTATCAGCATGATGTCTGCCTTTTCCACGGCGTCTATGGCTTTCTCTATCTTTGGTACAGCTTCGCCGAACCATACAATATGCGGTCTGAGCTGGGCTCCGTCCGGCCCTTTGTCACCGATATGTATCTCACCGTAGCCTATGTCGAACACGCTGTCTTCTGAGAATCCGTCCGCTTCGTTGCACCTGTCTTCTGGACGGACCTTGGTGAGTTCTCCATGAAGGTGGATGATGCGGGTGCTGCCTGCTCTTTCATGCAGGTTGTCGATATTCTGGGTTATTACAGTCACGTCGAAGGTCTCCTCCAGGGATGCAATCAGCAGATGCGCACGGTTGGGTTTCACAGTCGCGAGCTGCGCCCTGCGCATGTTGTAGAAATCCAGCATAAGTGCGGGGTTGCGGTGCCAGCCTTCTATCGAGGCAACATCTTCTACATTATAGTTCTCCCAAAGCCCGTTGCTGTCACGGAATGTGCTTATCCCGCTCTCTGCGCTTACACCCGCTCCTGTCAGGACCGCCAATTTTTTCTTTTCCATCGGATTATATGAAGTTTCGTTAATTTGTCGCTGCCGTTTCCCGGGCCGTTTTCCGGCATGTTAGATTCCCGGTATTTCAAAGTAGTGCCTCCCGAGCCAGTATTCGAACAGCGGGTCCAGTATCACAGGCTCTTCCCTGTCGTTGAAGGTGACTATCTCCTTTTTGCACAATGCGTCCTTCACCCTTCTGACATTCGCCGAAGAGTTGAGCGAGTATTTCTCAATGACATCCGTCGCGCTGAACTTCACCACTCCGTCGATGATGGCCCTGAGGAGGCTCACCTGGTGTTCCGTGAGGCTGTACATTATCCTCATGAACCGTGGCTCATGGCTTGAGAGCATCATCCTGAGCGCCTCCATCAGGATGCCTTCGTTGATGTATCCTTTGGTCAGGGAGTCACAGATGGCCACAAAGTTGTTCAGATACCACAGGTTGCCCCTGAAGAGCTTGTATGCACCGAGAATCAGGTCCTGTTCAATGACTTTCCCGCTCAGCTGGAACCCTTTCATTATATGGTCGATAATGTCTCTCTGGTCAACGTTCAGAAGCGGGAGGTGTTCCACGAGGCGGTGGAAGTACTTGTAATTCTCGAATATGTACTTCATCGCGTTCACTCTTGAGCCGGTAAGTATGAAACTGCATCCCTGCCCCTGCATCCCTCTGTTTGCCTCCAGGACTTCTTTCAGGACTTCAAACAAGGTGCTGTACCCGTCATCCATCATCAGGTTCTGGAACTCCTCGATGATCACGAACATCCTGCTGTCCTTTTCCTCCGCTATCCTTGCAGGGAGGGACAGCATGGTGTGCATGTCGTTCCGGTCCAGTTCCCAGTTCAGCGAAACTACCTCGTCCGACCTGGCGAACCTCTCTTTGTCGAACACGAAATGGCTGCCGGCCAGAAGTCTCCCGGCCACATCCGCGTATTCCGCCGGGGTGGAGTAGCATGCCCTGATGACAGCCGAGCCGAATCTGGTCAGGAACAGTTCCTTTGAACGGATATTGAACAGGTTTACCTGACAGACCGTGAACTGCCTGCCCGATATGCGCATATTGAAGAGAGTCTGCTGTATCAGGGATTTCTTGCCCGCCTTGGGAGGCTCGTAAATCACTACGTTCTCATGCTTGTCCAACAGGTTTCCCAGCATGTTGCATTCAGTCTTGCGCCCGATAAAGTTTTTGCCTGTTACATATGTGTCATAGATAAACGGAGTGTCCATTATCTGCAACTTGTTTGGATTGAGATGCAAATTTACAAAAAAGAGAAAAAGTTTTTCACCATGGATTGCTGATTTTGGGGAAAAGTATTATCTTTGCACCTCGAAAAGAATGTATAGGGTAGTCAAGCTATTGATTAAGAGTTACTTATGTAGCCGCTTGCTGCCGGAACTTTTAAAGTTTAGTTTTATTTATGTACGCAATTGTTGATATTGCAGGCTCTCAGTTTAAAGTTGAGGCCGGAATGGAAATCTTCGTCAACCGTCTTGCGGCCGAAAAAGGCGCTGCTGTCGAGTTTGACAAGGTGCTTCTCGTCGATAATGACGGGACTGTGAAAGTGGGTGCTCCGTATGTAGAGGGTGCAGTCGTGAAGGCTACAGTGCTCGATGACACCTGCAGGGGAAAGAAAATCCTGGTGTTCAAGAAGAAACGCCGTAAAGGCTACCAGAAACTGACTGGACACCGTCAGGACCTTACGAAACTTCAGATCAATGAGATCGCTTAATTAACGTTTAGAGGAGGAATTGAATTATGGCACATAAAAAAGGCGTCGGTAGTTCCAAGAACGGTCGTGAATCACACAGCAAACGTCTCGGTCTCAAGAAATTCGGAGGCCAGGTAGTCAAGGCGGGCAATATTCTCGTCCGTCAGAGAGGTACAGTGCACAACCCGGGTGCAAACGTCGGCATGGGTAGGGATCATACCCTCTATGCGCTTGTTGACGGAAAGGTTGCTTTCTGCAAGAAGGCTGAAAACAAGTCTTTCGTCTCGGTGATTCCGTTTGAGAACTGAGACTCGGGGGATTTTATGAGAAACAAGAAGAGGACTGCGACTCCGGGTGAGTTTCAGCCCTCTTCGTCTTTTTAAGTGAAATATTGAAAAACATCTGATATAACATGCTTACATTAAAATTGCTGCGTGATGATCCGGAATACGTGATCAGGAAACTTGCAGTCAAGCATTTCGACGCAAGGGAAATAGTAGAGAAGGTGGTGTCCCTCGACAAGAACCGCAGGGATCTGCAGAAGGAGCTTGACTCATGTCTGGCTCAGCAGAAACAGAAGGCTGCACAGATCGGCTCACTGATGAAAGAGGGGAAGACGGATGAAGCCGGAAGGGTTAAGGAAGAGGTGGCTGCCCTGAAGGAACGTTCCAGGGAGCTGGATGCGGCATCTGAAAAGAACAACGAGGAGCTCATGTCCCAGATAGTGCTTCTCCCGAACATACCTTGCGACCTTGTCCCGGAGGGAAAGGATTCCAATGACAACCTTGTGGTGAAGATGGGAGGCCAGATGCCCGATCTCGGTCCGGATGCCCTTCCTCACTGGGAATTGGCCAAGAAGCTGGATATCATAGACTTCGACCTTGGAGTCAAGCTGACCGGCGCCGGATTTCCTGTATATAAGGGGAAAGGAGCGAGACTCCAGAGGGCGCTTATCAACATGTTCCTCGACATTAACACGGGTGCAGGCTATCTCGAGGTGGAGCCTCCTGTGATGGTGAACGAGGCATCAGGGTTCGGCACAGGCCAGCTTCCTGACAAGGAGGGACAGATGTATCATGCAAACCTTGACAATTTTTATCTTGTCCCTACAGCCGAGGTGCCGGTCACGAACATATACAGGGATGTGATTCTCGGCGAAAACGATTTCCCTGTGAAGATGACGGCATACACCCCTTGCTTCCGCAGGGAGGCCGGCTCATACGGTAAGGATGTCAGGGGGCTGAACAGGCTTCACCAGTTTGACAAGGTGGAGATTGTCAGAATCGAGAAACCTGAGAACTCTTATGCGGCTCTTGATGACATGGTCGCTCATGTGGAGGGTATCGTCAACAGGCTCGGGCTCCCGTACAGGATACTCAGGCTCTGCGGCGGAGACCTCAGTTTCACGTCTGCCATCACATACGACTTCGAGGTGTATTCTGCCGCGCAGGGAAGGTGGCTTGAGATCAGTTCTGTGTCCAACTTCGAGTCTTATCAGGCCAACCGCCTCAAACTCAGATATAAGGACTCTGAAGGCAAGACTCAGCTCGCCCATACTCTCAACGGGAGTTCCCTCGCTCTGCCGAGAGTCGTGGCTGCCCTGCTGGAGAACAACCAGAAAGACGGGCATATCATCATCCCTGAGGCCCTGCGTCAATATACAGGGTTTGACATGATATAATGACCGTCCCTGGACGATGAACCGGAATCTGAACAAAATAATAATGGGTATTGACCCCGGAACCAATATATTAGGTTACGGGGTCATTGCTGTAGGGCAGAAAGGACCGGAATATGTCACGATGGGTACCATGGACATGAGGAAGGAAAAGGACCCGTTCAGGAAACTCGATACGATATTCACCGGACTCGGAAGGCTGATGGACATGTATCATCCTGACTATGTGTCGATAGAGTCTCCATTCTATGGCAAGAATCCACAGGTTGTTCTTAAGCTCGGACGTGCCCAGGGGGCTGCCATAACCGCCGCCCTTCACAGGGGAATCCCGGTCCATGAATATGCCCCGAGAAAGGCAAAGGTGGCGATTACCGGAGTCGGGTCGGCATCCAAGGAGCAGGTTTGCAACATGATACGTAAGATTCTCGGTATCGGGATCGAGCCCGATCATCTTGATGCGACGGATGCCCTGGCCATTGCTTTGTGCCATTACTATCAGCTCATGAATCCCCTCGCTGATGTAAAGCCTTCGTCAGGATGGAAGAAGTTCCTGGCCGATAACCCGGACAGGGTGAAAGGATGAAAAATAAAATCGGATCCCCGTTAAACTTCGCGTATCAGCGTGTGTCTAATATCCCGGTTTTTTTATTGCAAAAAGAAGTATAAAACGGATTTACAAATGAAAAAAGCGGCTGGAATCTTTTTCAAGCATTGTATTGTTTTAATTGTCATTGTTTTATCAAGTGTCCCCGTTCTTGCCCAGTCGGGCTTTTCCGTGAAGCTGAAGCTGTCTGATTCCAAGACAGGGGAGCCTGTGCAGTTCGCGACTGTCTCTCTTACCGCCAAAGGCGGTTCCACCCCTCTGAAATATGTCCTCAGCACGGAAAGCGGTGAGGCTGTCCTCAGTCCGCTCCCGAAGGGGAATTATGTGCTGAAATCCGACCTGCTTGGCTACAAGTCTTTTTCTCAGGAACTTACGGTGGACAAGAACATAGATCTCGGTACTGTGAAAATGGACCAGGACAACGAGGTGCTTGAGGCCGCTACTGTCGAGGCCGTAGGAAATCCGATTATAGTCAAGAAGGATACCATCGAATACAGCGCCTCGTCTTTCAAGACAACTGACAACGACATGCTCGAGGAGCTCCTCAAGAAGCTTCCAGGAGTCGAGGTTGATTCGGACGGTACCATCACTGCCAACGGTGAGACTATCTCGAAGATCATGATTGACGGGAAGGAGTTCTTCCTTGATGACCCGCAGCTTGCCACCAAGAACATTCCGGCAAAGATAATCAACAAGGTTAAGGTGGTCCAGAAGAAATCCGAGCAGGCCGAGTTCACAGGCATAGACGACGGTGAAGAGGAGACTGTCATCGACCTTTCCGTAAAGCCTGGCATGATGGACGGGTGGTTCGGTAACCTGATGGCCGGAGGCGGACATGACGTGCCTGACAACGGATATTATACCGGGGACCTCAATCCTGCCGAAGACGGCTGGAGGTATCAGGGCGCCGGGATGATCGGAAGGTTCACGCAGAAAAGCCAGATAAGCATTATCCTCAATGCCAACAATACCAACAACCGGGGATTCAACGACATGTCTTCAGGCATGATGCAGACCATGAGAGGCTCCAGGGGAATGGGCCGTGGAGTAGGCGGATGGGGCCGGAACGGCATCACCACATCATGGATGGCCGGAGCCAACGGGGCGTTTGACCTGCTCGATGACAAGATGGAGCTCAACGGCAACTATATGTACGGTGGTTCCAGCAGTTATGTGGAAGAGCAAAGTTCAAGGACCACATACCTGGATGACGGCAGCCGCCTCATATATGACAATGACGGATACAACACCTCCAACAGCGACGGACACCGTTTCGGATTCAGGATAGACCACAAGTTCACTGAAAACACCTCAATCCTGTTCGAACCACGGTTCAACTTCGGTACGGGCGACTTCAATGAATATTCGGACTTCATCACCCTCAGTGCTACGGATGCCGCAACTGACACTACCAACAGGGGATTCAACAGCAATACAGGATACAACAAGAACTGGACTGCAAGCGGCTTCCTCCTTTTCAGGCAGAAGCTCGGAAAGCCGGGGCGTACGTTATCGATGATGTTCAACTACAACTTCAGCAACAACACACTGAACGGCCTGAACCAGTCACTGACAACTACTTTCGATGCCGGTTCCCCTCTGGACTCCATCATCAACCAGAGGTATGACCAGAACTCCAGGAACTCATCCATCTCGGCGAGACTGGTATATACCGAACCTCTCGGGCATGATTTCTACCTGGAAGGGAATTATTCATACAGCTACAATATCAGCAAGTCCTTGAAGGATACGTACAACAGCGGCGGAATCCCGGTGGACAACCTCGACAGGGAAAACAACCGCCTCATTTACAACAATGCCGGGGAGACTTACGACGCCACATATTCCAACGACATACAGAACAGGTACATAAACCAGAGTGCCGGGCTGAACATCATGTATCAGAAAAACAAGCTGAGAGCACAGCTCGGTGCTTCCGCCCGTCCTACGAACACACACAACGAGACCAACGGAGAGTCTTATGACAGCAAGGTCCTCAACTGGTCTCCGGAGGCGATGTTCAGTTACGACTTCAACGACAATACGATGATAAGGATGTTCTATTTCGGACGTTCGTCCCAGCCGTCAACATCGCAGCTGATGCCTGTGCCGGACAACTCCGACCCTCTGAACGTCTCTCTCGGAAACCCTTACCTTATTCCGTATTTCAACCACAACATAAGAGGCTTCTTCGGATATACAAACAGGGAGACATTCACTTCGGTACACGGACGCTTCGGCGGAAGCATAGTCCAGGACGGCATTGTCAATGCACAGTGGTATGACGATAACGGCGCACAGTACTCCATCCCGGTCAATGGTCCGGTTTCCGGTTCGGTAGATGCCCGTGTGATGGTGAACACTCCGTTCAGCAGGACTTCCAAGTTCTCCATCTCTTCCATGACTTATGCGAGATACAGCGAGTCTTCATCATATATCGGCAAGACAGGGGCTTTCGATACTTCAAAGTATTATGATGCGGAAAATGCGGAGTTTGACTATGACCTTTTCCATGAGGATTTCTCTTCGATGGGGTCTGAAATGTTCACACTGAACAAGACCCAGTCTGTCAATTTCACCCAGAGGCTCAGGTTCACTTTCAGGTGTGACCTTGTGGAAATCGACCTCGGAGGCCGCACGAGATACTCCAAGTCATGGTACACCATCACCTCATCGAACCAGAGGGCCACATGGAACAACCAGATTGACTTCTCCATGAACTGGACATTCCCTAAGGGATTCGGGCTCGTTTCCGATCTTGACTACAACTGGTACAACGGATATACTACTCCTCAGGAAGACGAGTTCGTCCTCAACGCGGAAATCACCAAGCTCCTTTTCAAGGACAAGTTCACCCTTGCAGTTAAGGCTTACGACATCCTGAATCAGTCAAAGAACCTATCGGTATCGGATGCCTCCAACTACCACCTCGAGACAAGGAACAATACCCTTGGCCGCTATGTGGTTCTCTCACTGACATATCGCTTCGGAACATTCGGCGGACCTGGCGGAGGACGTGGTCCGATGGGCGGACCGCCACGGAGATAGGTTCACGTACAGAGTTCAAGGAAGGGCAGAGGCGCCGTCAGGCTGCTTTTGCCCTCCCTTCTTTTCCGGTATATTGTGAAAGCACCACCCCGACAGCGGATATAGCTATGCCTATGAACTGTCTGAGATTGAGGTCTTCCTGTCCGAGGAGACATGCCGCTATGGCGGACACGACCGGAATCAGTGCCGAGAAAATGCTTGATTTGGCCACCCCGAGGCTTTTGATTGTGCTGACCCACAGTGAGAATGCCAGGCTTGAGCACAGTACGGCGAGGCAGATGATGGGATACCACACATCGGCTGAGAGGAACCTTGAAGAGAATCCGTCAAGTCCCTTGAACAGGAAAAGGGGAAAGAGATACACGGACCCTATCAGGAACTGGTACATGACAATCACCTGACTTGAATAGTTGCCTGAAAGGCTCTTTGTCACTGATGCATGGCCCACTTCGCTCAGGACAGCTATGAGAAGGAGCACGATTCCGAATATGAAATGTTTGCCGAGCTCTCCTTTGCTCATGACTACCAGCACTATGCCGATGAGGGAGAGAAGGATGCCGGTGATGTTGACGGCATTGACCTTCTCCCTGAAGAACAGGACACCGGCACCGACCGAGAATATCGGTATGGTGGCAATTATCATGGCACTCAGGGTAGGGGAGCCTGTCTGTTTCACCCCGTAGGATTCGCAGATGAAATAGATGAACGGCTCGAAAAACGCCAGAAGAAGGAACTTCGGAAGGTCCTTCCTGCGGATTCTTGTGATTTTTCCGCTTGCTGCATTAAGTAAGAAGAGCACGAATCCTGCGAGCAGTATTCTCACGAATACGAAATATGTGACCGGGATGTCCAGCGAGATCAGCCTGTTGGTCCAGATATATGATATGCCCCACAGGATGATTGCAAACAGGGAGACTGTGTATATAAGTACTTTAGAGTTGTTGTCAAGTCCGTTCTTCTTCAGTATGCTGCGTTTCATGTACTATTTTTTGAATGTAAGTTTCTTTCCGGAAGGTACCGTGCTGCACGGGCGGCCGTCTGCCACCGCTTTCACCCCGTTTACATACACTGTCTCTATCCATCCTTTCAGGACGGCGCCTTCGTATGGGGTCCATCCGCACTTGTATCTGAGTCCTGCCCTGTCCACTGTGAATTCCTTGTCTGTGTCCACAATCACCAGGTCAGCATAGTTCCCGGCCTTTATCGTGCCTCTGTCCTCTATGCCAAGTATCCTGGAAATATTTTCTGAAAATACGGACGCTATCCTGCTGAGGGGTATGTCCTCCATGCAGGCTATGGTGAGAAGTACCGGAAGGCTCTGCTGGATGGACGGGATTCCTGAAGGTGCAGTCATGTATGGCCTGCATTTCTCGTTTTCGAGATGAGGGGCATGGTCTGTCCCGACTGTGTCGATCAGTCCGTTTCTCAGCGCCTCCCGAAGGGCATCCCTGTCCCTGGATGTCTTGATGGACGGGTTGCATTTCACCTTGCTTCCTGCAGTTTCATAGTCCTTGTCACAGAACCAGAGGTAGTTGATGCTTGTCTCTGCGGTTATCTCGGCGTTGATCTGTTTTGCAGCCCGCACCATCTCTATCTCTTCTGCAGTGCTGACATGCAGGAGATGCAGCCTTGTGCCGCAGTCCATTGCCATCTCGAGCGCCTTTGATGCGGACCTGATGCATGCCTTCCTGCTGCGGATTTCTTCATGCATGCGGAACGGGATGTCATCCCCGTATTTTTCATGCGCGGCCCTGAGATTCTCCCGTATTATCTGTTCGTCTTCGCAGTGGACCAGGACTTCCTTGCCCTTTGCCCGGAAGATGCCTTCAAGGGCTGCCGCATTGTCCACGAGCATGTTACCTGTAGATGAGCCCATGAACACCTTGATGCCGCCGAAATCCTCTGGACCGGGTTTTCCGGATTCAGGATTGTCATTTTTTATAATCTGTTCTATCTCAGGGAGATTGGTGTTGGTGGCGCCTATGTGGAAACCATAGTTGGCCCATGATCTTCCGGCTGCAGCGGAGAGTTTGTCCGCAAGGCGTCCGGCCGAGACTGTAGGCGGGTTTGTGTTGGGCATATCCATGAAGGATGTGACTCCGCCCAGCAGCGCCGCCAGGGATTCTGTCCCTATATCTGCCTTCTCTGTCATTCCCGGTTCCCTGAAATGTACATGTGCATCAATGCCTCCGGCCATCAGTGTCTTGCCTGTGAGATCATGCACTCCGGCTTCAGGGAATTGCCGGCGGAACGCGTCCGGGAGCCCTGAATATGCTGTCCTTTCCCCGCAGAACTCCACTGTCCCGTCCGTGTCTGGGTACCAGACATGGCTGATTCTCTCCCCGCAAACGGCCACGCTTCCTGTCCTGACACCTTCTCCGGTGGCTATCGTGGCATTGTGCAGTATGAAATTGGTGCTTCCGGCATTCATATGATCTTTCTTGGCTTTATTTTGCGCATCTTCATCTTCAGGACACCCCAGAAAGCTTCCCCGAAAATCCCGCTGCTCATTTTCGACGTGCCCTCCTTCCTGTCCACGAAAATGATCGGAACTTCCGCAATCCTGAACCCGAGCTTGTAAGTGGTGTATTTCATCTCGATCTGGAACCCGTAGCCTTTCATCCTCACGTTGTCCAGATCAATGGTCTGGAGGACCTTGCGCCTGTAGCACTTGAACCCGGCAGTGGTGTCATACACCGGCAGGCCAAGGACTTTGCGCACATAGACAGATGCATAGTAGGACATTATGACCCTTCCTATAGGCCAGTTGATCACGCTGATGCCGTCGCAGTACCTGGAGCCGATGGCAAGATCTGCCCCTTCCAGGCATGTACGGTACAGTTTCGGGAGGTCTTCAGGGTTGTGGGAAAAATCGGCATCCATTTCGAAAATGAAGTCGTATCCATGTTCTACCGACCACTTGAATCCTGTTATATAGGCTGTTCCAAGTCCTTGTTTTCCAGGTCTTTGGATTAATGAAAGCCTCTCTGGGAATTCCTTTCTCAGCTGTTCCACTATCTGTGCCGTCCCGTCAGGGGAGCCGTCATCTATTACCAGTATGTGATAATCTCCCTCAAGTGCGAAAACCGCCCTGATGATTTTCGCGATGTTCTCCTTTTCGTTATATGTAGGTATTATAACGATCTTGCTGTCCATAAGAATCCGATTTGAAAGGTAAATATACGCAGAAACAGTGACAATGCAAATGATTCCTGTCAACTCACATTGCCGGGGTCCTGTGCAGTATATGTGCGGGGCAAATATAATAAAAAATGCCAGATTTACTTGGAATCTGGCATTTTCCTTTATTGTACGGTCGGCAAAGCGGCTATTCTGCAGCCCCGATTTCCTTGAGCATTTCCTTTACGGCAGCTTCAAGCTGTCTGTCCTCTCCGTTCAGCACGGACGCAGGGTCGTTGTACACCAGGATGTCCGGTTCCACCTGCATGTTTTCCAGGTAACGGCCCTCTTTCACTCCGATAGCTCCAACCTGTGGTATTCCGAAGATGATGGTAGGGTCAATCTGCTGCTCCCACCATACCGCCGTCATTGTACCCGGTACCGGGGCACCTATGAGCTTTCCTATTCCGAGTGTCTTGTAGACATAAGGGAAACCGCTGGCGTCGGAGTAGTTGTCCTCACCGATGAGCACGCAGGACGGTTTGGTCCACTTGCTGTACGGCTCTGTGCCGATATACTGGCCCCTCGGCTCAAACCTGATATAGGCCTTGCCGTCAAGCAGTGTGGCGAGGTCGTCATGAAGCCATCCTCCTCCATTGTGCCTTGTGTCCACGATTACGGCTTCCGCAGTCCTGAACTTGCCGAGCAGCTTGGAATATACCTCGCGGAAACTGTCCGAATCCATGCCGGCCACATGTACATATCCGACTCTTCCGCCTGAAAGCTTCTCTACCATCTCCTCTCTCTGCCTTACCCATCTCCTGTAAAGCTGTGTGTAGTCGCTGTATCCGGCTTCCACATATATGTCCTCGCTCTTCTTCCCGTTCTTCTTTACAGTGACCAGCACCTTGTCTCCGGCCTTCATCGAAAGGAGAGGAATCCAGTTCTCTCCAGCCTTAATGGCCTTCCCGTCGATTGCCTCGATAACATCCCCGGCCTTTATCTCCGGGTCAACTATTGAAAGAGGCCCCCCGGCAAGCACTTCGGCTATTTTCAGGCCGTCACCGCTGTATGAATAATCTGGAATGAATCCGAGCTTGCCGATATTCCCGGATACGGAAGCATAGTACCTTGCCCCTGTATGGGATCCGTTCAGTTCACCGAGCAGTTCGGAGAGCATCTCCTGGAAGTCGAAATTGTTGTTGATATATGGGAGGAAACGGCTGTAGGCATCCCTGTACATCGCCCAGTCTATACCGTGTATGTCCTTGTCATAGAACTTGTCAGCCACCTGCTTCCATATATGGTCGAAAATGTATTCCCTTTCCTTGGACGGCCTGTAGTTGAATTCACCGGAGAAGGAAATGTTCTTCTGTGACCCTGAAGCCATGTCCACCTTGATTATCCCACGTCCGCTCAGCACATAGAAAGATTTGTCGTCTTTTGTCGGATAGATCGAGCCGAAAAGGCCTTTTGCCAATACATTGATGCTTCCCTCCTTTATGTCGAGGACACAGAGGTCATAGCTTTTCTCAAGCCTTGTCATGTAGTACAGCTTGCTTCCGTCTGCATTCATGTAATGGTCCCCGAGCCTTCCGGAGAACCTGGTCAGGCGGACTATCCTGTCAGCCCTGTTGTCGAGGTCGAGGACGAGCTTCTCGGCGCCTTTCTCTACTTTTGCCGAATCCTTGGCCTCCTGCTTCTCCTCTTTCTTTGCCTCTTTCTCGTCAGTCAGCAGGGTCTCCATCTCGTCGCTTTCCTTGTCCCTGGTGAACTTGTAGAACTCCTTGCCGTCGAAGAACATGGCATATACGTCATATTCCGCGCCCCAGCTTCCATGGCTTCTGTATCCGGCCCTGTCTGACATCCATGTCATCGCCTTCCCGCCGAGGGCCCATCTGAAATTCCCGTCAGTATAACCGCTTTCGGTCAGATCCGTGATTTCCCCGCTCTCAACGTCTATGAGGGCGATATCCTCGTTGTTCCACCCTCCGTCAGCCTGCCAGTTGCACAGCAGGTACTTGCTGTCAGGACTCCATGCGAAGCTCTGGTCGCCGTCGGAGTATGAGTAGTTTACGTTCTTGTGCAGTGACTTCTCTTTCCCGCTCTTGATGTTCTTCACCACGAGCTCGGTCCTGTCCCTGAGGAACGCCAGCCATTTCCCGTCAGGTGACACCTGCGGCTGGAAGCATGTCTGGCCAGGGTCGGTGACCATCTTTTCCTCCATCTTCACGCTGTATGTGAAGTATTTGTCATCCTTGTCAGAAAGGGATGTCGCATAGATTCCCCAATGTCCGTCGCGCTCTGAAGAATAGTACAGTGTCCTGCCGTCCTCGGAGAAGCTCAGGTTCCTTTCCTGCTCCGGAGTGTCGGTGATTCTCCTGGTGGTGTTATAGTCCACTGAAGTCACGAACACGTCCCCTCTCAGGATTATTGCCACTTCTTTCCCGTTCGGGGAGACAGCCAGGTCATTCGATCCGCTTGAAAAATAGGTGATTATGTTCTCTCTTTCGAGTTTGTCCGATACAATGCTGATGTTCACCTTCTCAGGCTCCTGCCCGTCTCTGACAGTGTAAAGCTCGCCGTTGTACGAGAAGGAAATCGTACCGTTGCCTGCCACTGAGATGTATCTTACCGGATGGGTGGTGTTGTGGGTTATCTGCACGGACTCGGACGGGTTGGAGAGCGAGCTCCTGTAGATATTGAAACTTCCGCTCTTCTCGCTTAAATAATAATAGGTGTCCCCGTCTGCGGCGAAAACCGGATTCCTGTCCTCGCCGTTGAAAGTCGAGAGCTTCTCGAAAGAGCCTTTCCCGTCAATCCCGAACCCGGTCTGCCCGGACGAAGGCCTGTACACCCAGATGTCCCTTGTTACGGAAGATGTGTGGTGCTTCCTGAAATTGTCCTCATAACCTTTCCAGTCTTCATACAGGACCACGTTGTCTTTGTTCACGCTTATGCCTGATACAGGGAGGGATGTGACATATTCCGGCCTCCCTCCTTCGCGGCCTACCGTATATAACTGTGCGGAACTGCCCGGAAAACCGTCATATTCCGCATCCTGCATCAGGTTGGCCGTAAAAACGACCCTGCCGTCAGGCAGCACATACATAGGGGTCTCGTTCCCGGGATAGTCGGTTACCCTGACCGGAGCGCCTCCTTCTGCGGACGTCATGTATATGTCCTTGTTGCCCTCCCTGTATGAGCTGAAAACGATCCCTTTTCCGTCAGGTGTCCATATCGGGTCAGAATCATAAGAAGGGTTGCTGGTGACCTGTACGGCCTTGCCTCCGTCAGAATCAACAACATAGATGTCGCCCTGATAGCAGAACGCAATTTTGCTCCCGTCAGGAGAGATGCAGTTTTTCCTCAGCCACAGCGGCGAGTCATCAGCCGCGAATACACTCCCCGCAAGGAGCATGGCTGAAACAGTGATCAGAATTTTTTTCATAAAAAGGATATTAAGTGTTTTATTTCATCAATACGGACAGTTCGCGGATGCTGTCAAATCATACAAAAATACAAAAAATATTGCCAGATGGTCACAACATTCCGGACAAGAATCATCTTCCGGATGCCATTCAAACGGTAAAGGCAAGTCGGCTGAGAGTGCGCCCGCGTGTGATGAAAAGGCTTCAGGTATGAAATTGAACCTTCCAAATCGGCACTCTGATGCGCTGACAGGCATTTTTCTTGTAAAAATATCCGGTTATGCTTACATTTTGATATATTTTGCTGCAATTATGATATGACAGATTATATGGAAGTTAATAATTTTGCAACCCTAACTGGAAAAAAGGATTCATATATGCTGATGGGATATGCCGATAAATGTGTCGAGTGCCACTTTTGCAGTGGCGGTGTTGCTACGCTGTTCAAGGGACACAGGTTTGACAAAAATACGGATATTTCAAATATAAACCAGAGTGATAACGTTTTCCTCTATGTCTCTGAAGGCAGCCTTGAAATCGCTGCAGGGCATCTTTCACCGGAAATCCTGGTGGAAGGGACGATGCTTTTCATACCTTCGAGCATATCCTTATATGGCAGGACCCTTACAGATTCAAATATAGTCACATGCATCTTTTCCAGGAACATGCTTTCATGCGGACATCATATCCTGAAAGACATAGAGAAAGAGGCTACGGCCGCAGATGCTGTGGTGACTTACAGGATACTGCATGCGAAACCACTTGTGTCCAAGTTTTTCAGCCTTCTGAAGGAGAGTCTTGACTCCGGGCTCGGATGTCCCGGATTCCATGACCTGAAGCGGAAGGAACTGATAATGCTGCTGGTGACCCTTTACACAAAGGAAGAGCTCTTCCATCTCGTGTATCCTTCGCCCGGATACAAGGATAACTTCAAGGACTTCATACTCAGGAACTATATGCACATACCGGATGTGAAGACTTTCGCCTCGAAGGCCAACATGTCCATATCCACCTTCCAGAGATGGTTCAAGGTGGAATTCGGACAGCTTCCGGGCGAGTGGCTCAAGGAAAGGCGGGCGGAGCTCGTCCTGAGGGAAATCAAGAATACCGACAAGGGCTTCTCGATAATAGCGGACGAGTTCGGTTTCTCCTCTGCATCCCACTTCGGGACGTTCTGCAAGCAGCATTTCGGAATGCTGCCTTCCCAGATAAGGCCGAAAAGGCAGAAGCAGGAAACAGTATGCAGGCTCAGATAAGATAAGCCGTAGTGCCGTCAACGGTCAGTTCTACCTTTAATGTCCAGTACATGTCTGTTTCGCCAGTCACTGCCGGCATCAGCAGTGAATGTCAATTCCGGCGGGAGAAGCAGGTGTATTCGCTCGGTCTATGATTGAAACTATACTTTGTTTGTTACATATTTTTCCACTTACTGGATCGTGGACGGCAGTACTGCTTTATCAATTCTTTAATTAGTCGATACATTCAGTCGTTATGTCTAAATCCTTTGGCGCTGGTCCGGCATTCATATATATTCGCCGGTGTTTTGTAAAAGTGCCAAGATGGAAACGATACAGAAATTATCAGAAAGAATAGCCGTTGCCCTTATGCTGGTGGCGGCAGTACCGGCATCCGCACAGACATCCGGTAAGACATGGACACTTGAGTCATGTCTGGATTATGCTCTGGAAAACAACATTACATTGAAACAGAGCGAGATAACGGCGGAGTCATCAGCAGTCGATGTAAAGACAGCCAAATCCGCGCTTTTCCCGAGCCTTTCCTTTTCGACTTCCCACAGTCTTATAAACAGGCCCTATCAGGAATCCAGCAGTACTGTTAGCGGCACAGAAATCCTGCACTCCAACAACAGTACGAGCTATACCGGGAATTACGGTCTTAACGCCAACTGGGCACTGTACAGCGGCGGGGCGAACAGGAAAAGCATAAAGCAGCAGGAACTGAACGCAAGGATAGCCATGCTGGACACTGACGCCACTGCCAACAGCATAGAAGAGTCCATCACACAGACTTATGTCCAGATTCTCTATGCGGCCGAAGCCGTCAATGTCAGCAGGAACACTCTCGAGGTAAGCCAGGCACAGATGGAGCGCGGGAAACAGCTCCTGGAGGCGGGAAGCATATCAAGGGCGGACTATGCCCAGCTCCAGGCCCAGGTGAGCAGCGACAAATACCAGCTGGTGACATCAGAAGCCACCCTGCAGGATTACAAGCTGCAGCTAAAGCAGCTTCTGGAACTGGACCAGACAGAAGAGATGGACCTGTTCATTCCGGAAATCGGGGACGATGATGTCCTTGCCCTGATTCCCGACAAGGAGACTGTCTTTGAAGCCGCCCTTGGCACAAGGCCGGAAATAGAGAGCGGCAAACTCAATATGGAAATGTCTGAACTGAATATCGGTATTGCGAAAGCGGGATTCCTGCCGAGCCTGAGCCTCAGCGCAGGGATAGGCACAAATCACACAACAGGAACAGACTTCACTTTCACACAACAGATCAGAAACGGATGGAACAATTCCATCGGACTCACGCTCAGCGTACCGATATTCAGCAACAGACAGAACAAGAGCGCTGTGGAGAAAGCACGCCTGCAGTACCATTCCAGCGAGCTCGATCTCAGGCAGGCGCATAAGGACCTCTACCAGACCATAGAAAGCCTGTGGCTCGACGCCACCAGCTCTCAGGCGCAGTTTACCGCGGCTAAAGAACAGGTGGAGAGTGCCATGACCAGCTACGAGCTTGTCAGCGAGCAGTTCGGACAGGGAATGAAGAATACCGTGGAGCTCCTGACAGAGAAGAACAACCTTCTAAGTGCAAGGCAGCAGCTCCTCCAGGCCAAATACATGGCCGTACTTAACAGGGCCCTTCTCAGGTTCTATTCCGGAGAGGAGATGAGCCTTTAGTCGGCCCTTGCCCCGGACAAGGGCAGGGCGTGAAGTCCCAATGGAAAAAATGATAGTTGAAAATAAAGGATATACGATGAAAAAGAAGACAAAAGCAGTGCTCTGGACCATTGTATTGGTAGCAGTTGCAGGAGCTGTCCTGGTCGTTTACTTCAGAGGCAGAGCATCAAAGACGCCTCAGCTGACGTATGAGACAGCCACAGTACAGAGAAACGACATATCCAGTTCGGTGACGGCCACTGGCACGATAGAGCCTGTGACGGAAGTCGAGGTAGGAACCCAGGTTTCCGGGATTATCGACAAGATCTATGTGGACTACAACTCAGTCGTAAAGGAAGGCCAGATCATCGCCGAGCTTGACAAGGTCACACTGGAAAGCGACCTTGCGTCGGCCCAGGCGGCATACGACGGCAGCAAGGCCGAATATGAATACCATTCCAGGAATTACGAAAGGAACAAGGGCCTGCACGAGAAATCGCTCATAAGCGACACCGAGTACGAGCAGTCCCTGTACAACTACCAGATGGCCAAGAGCTCATTCCATAGCAGCGAGGCGGAGCTTGCAAAGGCAAAGCGCAACCTTTCATACGCCACCATCACATCCCCTATAGACGGGGTAGTGATAGACCGTGCCGTGGAGGAAGGCCAGACAGTAGCCGCAAGTTTCGAGACTCCGACCCTGTTCACCATAGCCGCAGACCTTACGCAGATGCAGGTTGTGGCAGACGTGGATGAGGCCGACATAGGGGGAGTGAAAGAAGGCCAGAGGGTAAGCTTCACCGTCGATGCATACCCGGATACCTTTTCAGGTACAGTGACCCAGATAAGGCTCGGGAGCAGCTCTGAAAGCAGTTCGAGCTCATCCAGCACAAGCGAGAGCGTGGTGACATACGAGGTGGTAATCTCAGCCGCCAATCCTGAACTCAAGCTGAAACCGAGGCTGACCGCCAACATCTCCATCTACACGATAGACCGTCCCGACGTACTCAGTGTCCCGGCCAAGGCCTTGAGGTTCACTCCGGAAAAGCCGATTGTAGGCAATGACGCCGTAATCGTGGACTGCGACTCGCCCGCAAAAGTCTGGACCCGTTCCGGCAACGTGTTCACGGCACATGCAGTCGAGACAGGGATCAGCAACGGTGTTACCACCGAGATTACAGGAGGTATAGAAGAAGGCACGGAAGTGATTTCAGGAGTGGAGTTCAATATCTCTTCAGGATCCGTGAAGGCATCCTCGGCTTCAGGGGAGCGCAGCCCGTTCATGCCTGGCCCTCCGGGAGAAAACAAGGATGACAAAAAGGAAAAATAGCCTCCCCTCATACAAAAAGGTGAATCATGGATAAAAGAAAAGTAATAGAGCTGCAGGACATCCGGCGAAATTTCCAGGTCGGTGATGAAGTGGTGCATGCCTTGCGCGGAGTGTCTTTCTCCATCATGGAAGGGGAGTTCGTCACCATCATGGGGACATCCGGATCAGGCAAGTCCACCCTGCTCAATATCCTCGGCTGCCTTGACACCCCTACTTCCGGGGAATATCTGCTGGACGGGATTCCGGTGAGGACCATGAGCAAGTCGCAACGCGCCAGGCTCAGGAACCGTAAGATAGGCTTCGTGTTCCAGAATTACAACCTTCTCCCAAAGACCACCGCGGTAGAGAATGTCGAGCTCCCGCTGATGTACAACAGCAGGGTGTCCACATCCGAACGCAGGAAAAGGGCTGTGGATGCTCTGGTGGCAGTCGGCCTTGGAGACAGGATGGAGCACAAGTCCAACCAGATGTCAGGAGGGCAGATGCAGAGGGTGGCCATAGCCAGAGCCCTCGTGAACGACCCGGCTGTCATCCTTGCCGACGAGGCTACCGGAAACCTCGACACCAGGACTTCTTTCGAGATTCTGGTCCTGTTCCAGAGACTCCATGCTGAGGGCAGGACGATAATTTTCGTCACCCACAACCCGGAAATAGCCCAGTACAGCAGCCGCAACATAAGGCTACGCGACGGCCATGTGATTGAAGACACAGTCAATACGCGGATACTTTCCGCGCAGGACACCCTGTCGTCCATCCCGATGAACGAGGATGACTAATACATAATGACAGGCTCCTTACCGGAGCCGGAGGAAATCTGTAGAGCACAAAGGCAATGAACATTACAAATCTTTTCAAAATAGCCTTCAAGGCACTGGTGAACAACAAGATGCGTGCATTCCTCACAATGCTCGGCATCATCATCGGCGTAGCGTCTGTCATCACGATGATAGCGATAGGGCAAGGCTCGAAAAAAAGTATCAGTGACCAGATCTCCGAAATGGGCTCAAACATCATCATGATACATCCGGGCGGCGAACGCCGTGGCGGCGTGAGAATGGACCCTTCAGAGATGCAGACGCTTAAACTGGAGAACTACCAGACACTCCGTGACGAGTGCATATACCTCTCCGGCATAAGTCCGAACGTATCCTCATCCGGACAGCTTATAAGCGGTAACAACAACTATCCCTCCTCTGTCACCGGAGTGGGTCTCGATTACCTCAATATAAGGCAGCTCAAGATCTCGGATGGTGAGATGTTCACGGAAAACGACATCCACTCTTCCGCAAAGGTCTGTGTCATCGGCAAGACCATAGCTGACAACCTTTTCCCGGACGGAAGCGACCCTATAGGGAAGACGATAAGGTTCAACCAGGTCCCTTTCAGAGTGGTGGGAGTGCTGGAGTCCAAAGGATACAATTCCATGGGCATGGATCAGGATGACATTGTCCTGGCTCCATATACCACAGTCATGAAACGTCTGCTTGCGGTGACCTATCTCGAAGGCATATTCGCATCCGCTCTCAGTGAGGATATGACAGACTATGCCACTGAAGAAATCACGAGGATTCTCCGCAGGGAGCACAACCTCAAGGACGGAGACGCGGACGATTTCGACATCAGGAGCCAGCAGGAGCTGAGCGAAATGCTCAACACCACCACCGATCTCATGACCACCCTTCTCGCCTGCATAGCAGGGATCTCACTTGTTGTCGGAGGGATAGGTATAATGAATATTATGTATGTGTCAGTCACGGAACGCACCAAGGAGATCGGCCTTCGCATGTCAGTCGGGGCGCGGGGGATGGATATCCTCAGCCAGTTCCTCATAGAAGCGATACTCATCAGTATCACGGGAGGACTGATAGGGGTCCTGATAGGCTGCGGTGCGAGCTTCGCCGTCAAGTGGATAGCACACTGGCCGGTGTATATCCAGTCCTGGAGCGTGATACTCTCATTCGCTGTCTGTACGCTTACAGGTGTGTTTTTCGGCTGGTACCCGGCCAAGAAAGCCTCAGACCTCGACCCGATCGATGCCTTAAGGTATGAATGATGGATGCGACAGTGGAATTTTTATTAACCTAACTTGAATTCGATGGATTTAATTTATTAAATTGCATCGAATTGCCTATTTATGGACAATATTAGCAAAGACATACGCTTTATCGAGCCCGTTATCCACATCCTGGTATGGGCGGTGTTTTTCGGATTCCCTCTTCTCCTGATGACCAACGAGTCTTCCGAGATAGACTGGAACAGGATGCTGCACCATACCATAGTCCCGGTTTCATTCTGCATTGTCTTTTACCTCAATTATTTCCTGTTCATCCCTCGCTTCCTTTTCAGGGACAGCACCAGGCTCTGGGTCATAATCAACATCGTGACGGTCCTCCTGTCCGGGGTAGTCATGCAGATGTGCCAGGTCTATCTCCGCCCGCCTGAGATGCCGGGCAGCGCACCGCATTTCAGGTTCAACCCTGGCATACTGTTCTTCCTGAGGGACGTGTTCTCCCTTGTCCTTGTCGTCGGAATCGCCGCGGCGGTCCAGCTCGGACGGAGATGGATGAGGGCGGAAAGAGCCAGGAGAGAGGCTGAAAAACAGGTCATTGAAGCGGAACGAAGACGTACAGAAGCCGAGTTGAAGAACCTGCGGAACCAGCTGAATCCGCATTTCCTCCTCAATACGCTGAATAACATATACGCCCTGATAGCCTTTGATACGGACAGGGCGCAGGCCACGGTCTCGGACCTCAGCCGGCTGCTCAGGTACGTGCTATACGACAACCAGCAGGATACAGTCCCGCTCTCCAAGGAGATAGACTTCATCCGCAACTATATTGCACTTATGAGGATCCGTCTGACAGACGATGTCACCCTGACCACTGACATAGAAGTGTCGGATGACAGCCGTACCGAGATTGCCCCTCTTCTTTTCATCTCGTTGATAGAAAATGCGTTCAAGCACGGTGTAGCACCTGTCGGCCGGAGTTTCATAAGTGTCAGCATCTCGGAGACGCCTGAGGAAATACGCTGTGACATAGCAAACAGCTGCCATCCGAAAGCCAGTTCTGACAAGAGCGGCTCAGGCATAGGCCTGGAACATCTCCGCAAAAGGCTCGGGCTCATATATCCTGGCCGGTACGAATGGAATTACGGACCTTATACGGACAGGTCGGTTTACCGCTCAGTATTGATAATAAAGAAATGAAAGGCAATATGATACTCAGATGCGCCATCACTGACGACGAGCCTCTGGCTCTCGACCTACTGGAAAGTTACGTAATCAAGACGCCGTCACTGTCTCTGTGTGGCAAGTTCCACAGTGCGCTTGAAGCCATGTCAGCCCTCAAGGACAACCCTGTTGACCTGCTCTTCCTGGATATACAGATGCCTGAGCTTGACGGGATTGAATTCTCCCGGATGATACCTTCTTCCACGCGTGTTGTCTTCACTACCGCATTCGGCCAGTATGCCATCGACGGGTACAAGGTGAATGCGCTGGACTACCTCCTGAAACCCATATCGTACCAGGAGTTCATGCGTGCGGTGAACAAGGCTCTCGACTGGTTCGGATACATGCGGAGGAATACGCCGGCATCGCCCGGTACGGATGGTGCCAGGAACAGCATTTTCGTGAAAAGCGACTACAAGCTCGTCCAGATCCCTTTTGACTCTATTATATATATAGAAGGGATGAAGGACTATGTGAAAATATACATGGAGAACGCCCCTCAGCCGGTCCTGACCCTCATGAACATGAAGACCCTCGAGGACCTGCTTCCTTCAGGGAGCTTCATCAGGGTACACCGCTCATTCATCGTCCAGAAAAGCAAGATCAGGGTCATAGACCGGGGCCACATCGTATTCGGCAACGTCCGTATCCCGATAGGAGACAGCTACAAGGCCTCTTTCCAGTCTTTTATCGATTCCTGACACCGCCGGAAAAGACATGTCGGACGTGATTCCCATGATTTTATGCCGCCAGTTATCCTTACAGAAAGGGGAATTGTTTGCAAAATGATAATTAGAGTGTATCTTTGGGCTTTGTTTCTGAAAACACATATTAATAACTGTAATAATGACAAGAAGTTTTCTTTTGAAGATTGCAGCCCTTATCTCTGCAACACTTTTCCTTTCATCAGCTGCGGAAGGCGCAGAAAATCCAAAACCGTTCGTAATCCCTGAACTCAAGGAGTGGAGCGGCAAGACCGGTGACTTCATGCTTACCGGCGGCTCCGGGCTGAAGTACTCTTCCGGTGACCCTGAAATCAGCCGGATCGCTGCACTTTTTGCTGCAGACTTGGAAGAAATGTCAGGGATCAGACTCTCTGCCGGAGAAGCAAAGCCTTCTGACGGCGACATCTCCTTCTCGCTCAGCAAGGATTCCAGGCTCGGGGCCGAAGGTTACCAGATAGCCATCACTGACCGGGTCAAGGTCACGGCCCCTACCCACAAAGGGCTTTACTGGGCGACCAGGACACTTCTTCAGATTCTGGAACAGACTGATTTCAAATCACTTCCAAAAGGGACAATACGAGATTTCCCTGATTATGGAATCCGTGGGTTCATGATGGACTGCGGCAGGAAATACATACCGATGTCATATCTGCAGGACCTTGTGAAGATCATGTCATACTACAAGATGAACACTCTCCAGATACACCTCAATGACAACGGCTTCAAGCAGTACTTCCAGCAGGACTGGGACCGCACATACGCCGCATTCCGTCTCGAATGTGACACTTTCCCGGGGCTTACGGCAAGGGACGGCTCATACACAAAGGATGAATTCCGTGATTTCCAGAAGAAATCAGCCGAACTCCAGGTGGAGATCATACCTGAAATAGACGCACCGGCCCACACACTGGCTTTCAGCCACTACAACCCTGAGCTCGGAAGCAAGGAATACGGGATGGACCACCTCGACCTGTTCAACCCGGAGACATACAGGTTCATGGATGCCCTCTTTAAAGAGTACCTTGAAGGCGATGACCCTGTTTTCGTAGGACCGAAAGTCCATATCGGGACAGACGAATACTCCAACAAGGACCAGGCAGTCGTCGAGAAGTTCAGGGAATTCACAGACCGCTATATCAGGTATGTGGAAAGTTTCGGAAAACAGGCATGCGTATGGGGTGCCCTGACACATGCCAAGGGCGAGACCCCTGTGAAATCCGAGAATGTCATAATGAGCGCATGGTACAACGGCTATGCAGACCCTAAGGATATGGTAAGCCAGGGCTACAAGCTCATAAGCATTCCTGACGGCCTCGTATATATGGTTCCGGCGGCAGGGTATTACTACGACTACCTCAATACAGAATATCTCTATGACAGCTGGACTCCTGCGCATGTAGGGGACGCCGTATTCGAGGAAAAGGACCCTGCAATACTCGGAGGCATGTTTGCAGTATGGAACGACCATGTCGGGAACGGTATATCAGTCAAGGATATACATCACCGTCTTTTCCCTGCACTCCAGACCCTGTCTGGAAAAATGTGGACCGGGACATCCGTCACACTGCCTTATTCCGAATTCAACGGGAAACGCCTCGCTCTGTCAGAGGCCCCTGGCGTGAATGAGCTTGGCAGGGTAGGCGAGCCCGGCAGCTGCGTCTATGAAGCTGATGTCCTGGCTCCGGGTACGGAAATTCCGTTCCCTGAAATAGGATATGACTATACTGTGACGTTCGACATGACTGCAGCGGAAGAAAAACCGGGGACAGAGCTTTTCCGCTCTGAATCAGCTGTGTTCTACCTCTCCGACCCTGTAAAGGGCGAATGGGGATATGCAAGGGACGGATATTTCTTCACGCTCGGCTTCAGGCCTTATCCAGGTGAGAAACTCCATGTGGAAATAACAGGAGACAATACCTCTACTGTATTGAAAATCAACGGTAAAGTCGTAGCTGACAACAATATCTACAAGGTATGGTTCGAGGAGGGTAAGGCACAGATGAGCCAGGTACGTACCCTTGTCTTCCCTCTTGACAAGGCCGGCTCGTTTGCAAGCTCCATTACAGACTTCAAGGTTTACAACTATAAAAAGTAAGGCAGGTGTCCTGTCTGTGAAATCAAGCCCTGACGGATTCTAAGAAAAAGTTTCTTACTCCTGAGGGGCTTTTTTCGTGAAAAAAATTTTTGTTTCCAAATCGGTGGATACCAGATATTTGCCTACAGAAAGGGATTTTTTGTCGTCAAAAAGTTGTAAAAAAGTTCAGAAAAAATTTGGAGGTTAAGAAAAAAGCAGTACCTTTGCAATCCCGTTCGGGAAATGAGGCACAGAACAAGAGGCGAGAGCAAGAATGGTGCCAGTGAACGGGAAAAGAAAAAAGAGTTCATTGAAAGACTGGAAATAAAAGACAATGAAGCAAGAAGAGCGTTGATTCCAAAGTGGATGAACAATGTACTGGAGCTAAGATACAGATTCATATTATACAAAGAAGAGTTTGATCCTGGCTCAGGATGA
>JADILZ010000077.1 GCA_017695065.1 Candidatus Cryptobacteroides excrementipullorum | reverse complement strand
GTTCACTCCAGGAGCGACTGTAGTTCTGACGGGCTATGCAGACGCGCAGACAGGCAGCGCTAAGCGCAACATGTACCTGTCCCATAAGCGTGCCGAGGCAGTAGCCGCAGCCCTTGAGGAAGCAGGCGTTGAAGTCAGCCGGATCAAGGTTGACTACAAGGGGGACACAGTAGCTCCGTACGGCAGTCCGGAGGAGAACAGGGTCGTTATCTGCATAGTCGGCTGGGAGGAATAGCGTCCGCCAGTGTGATAGAATACGCGTCGTGAGATGCGTACAGGGGAGTCCGGCGACATTCCAGGTAATAACTCTACACACACTTACATTTACACACATGCATTATCTATCCATTACCTCGCCGGCTCCCTTTTTAAACATAAGAAAACTCCTGCCCCTGATGAACGGATGTCACCGGGGGCAGGAGTCATTTTGTCCATACCGGACAGGAAAAGGTCCCGGACGGTAATTTTTATGCTTTTTCTCAGAACTCCTTGCAGTATTGTCGATTAAAAGATTACCTTTGCGCCCGAGATGAAAAGTAATTACAGATGAAGACATTTGAAGAACTCGGCGTGTCGGCGGAGATACGCCGTGCAATAGAAGAGATGGGGTACGCATACCCGATGCCAGTGCAGGAAGAAGTGATACCATATCTGCTTGAAGACGGACATGATGTCGTGGCCCTTGCACAGACCGGTACAGGCAAGACGGCTGCTTTCGGGCTGCCCCTGATACAGAAGACAGACGTGTCACAGCACTGTCCACAGTCGCTGATACTGTGCCCTACCAGAGAACTTTGCCTGCAGATTGCGGGAGACCTGAATGACTATTCGAAGTACGTGGACGGACTGAAGGTGCTTCCTGTCTATGGCGGCTCGTCCATAGAGAGCCAGATCAGGGCACTGAAGGCAGGGGTGCATATCATAGTGGCTACTCCGGGCCGCCTGCTGGACCTGATGGAGCGCAAGACAGTCTCGCTCGCCACGGTCAGGAATGTGGTGATGGACGAGGCGGACGAGATGCTCAACATGGGCTTTACCGAGGACATAAATGCCATCCTTGCAGGTGTGCCGCAGGAAAGGAACACCCTGCTGTTCTCGGCCACGATGAGCGACGAGATCAGCAGGATTTCGAAAAACTACCTGCATGACGCGAAAGAGATCACCATCGGACGCAGGAATGAAGGTACTGCCAACGTCAAGCATGTGGTCTATGTCGTCCATGCGAAAGACAAATACGAGACTCTCAAGAGGATAGTGGATTTCTATCCCAAGATATACGGCATAATATTCTGCCGCACCAAGAAGGAAACCCAGGAAATAGCGGACAGACTCATGCAGGAAGGGTACAATGCGGACTCTCTCCACGGGGACCTTTCTCAGGCCCAGCGTGATCTGGTGATGCAGAAGTTCCGTATAAGGAACCTTCAGCTGCTGGTGGCAACCGATGTCGCTGCCAGGGGCCTTGATGTGGATAACCTGACACATATCATAAATTACGGGCTTCCTGACGATACCGAAAGTTATACTCACCGCAGCGGGAGGACAGGGCGTGCCGGAAAGACGGGTACATCCATCGCCATCATCAACATGAAGGAGAGAGGGAAGGTACGCGCAATCGAAAAGGCCATCGGAAAAGAGTTTGAGAAAGGGGAGATCCCGACAGCATGGCAGATATGCAAGAAGCAGCTTTTCAAGGTGATAGATGACCTTGAGAAGGTAAAGGTCAACGAGACAGAGATAAGTGAGTTCATGCCGGAAATCTACCGCAAGCTCGACTGGCTCGACAAGGAGGACCTCATCAAGAGGATGGTTTCACATGAGTTCAACCGCTTCTTTGAATACTACCGCGACAAGGAGGAGATAGAGACGCTCACGGACTCCGGAAAAGGCGGGGAGGGGAAGTCCCGCGACCGGAAAAAGGGACCGCGCCAGGCGGAAGAAGGGTATGTCAGGCTCCATATCAACCTCGGGAAGATAGACCATTTCGGACTCCGTGGCCTGATGGAGATGCTCAATGACAATACCCGCCGCCGGGTGGATGTCGGCCGGGTGGACCTCATGAAGAAGTTCTCGTTCTTCGAAGTGGACGAGAAGGAGACTGAGCATGTGCTGAAGGCATTCCGCGGACTGACATGGAACGGCCGCAAGGTAGTGGTGGAGATTGCGCAGGAGGAATCTCCCGAAGAGTTTCCGGACGACCAGCCGAAAGGCTCCGGAAGGAGAAGCCGGAAACGTTCCGGCCGCAGGAGACGCTGATTCCGTACAATGATGTATATCGGATTGATTTCTGACACCCATGGTGTCTTCGACCGTCCGTTCATGGACTTCCTCGGACCGGTCGATGAGATATGGCATGCCGGGGACTTCGGCTCTGCCGATACCGCGCAGAAAATAGCTGACTTCAAACCCTTGAAAGGGGTTTACGGCAATGCTGACGGATACGACCTGAGACTGGAGTTTCCCGGGCATCTCGTCTTCGATTGTGGCGGGATGAAGGTCCTGATGACCCATATAGGGGGCTATCCGGGCAGGTATGACAGGAGGGCGTTGGCCCTGATCGACGAACACAGGCCTGACCTGTTCGTCTGCGGGCATTCCCACATCCTGCGAGTCATGCCCGACAGGAAGCGGGACATGATGGTCCTTAATCCTGGAGCTGCGGGCATATACGGTATCCACCTTGTGCGCACGGCGCTGAGGTTCCACATCGACAGCGGCGGGATCCATGACATGGAGGTCTTTGAACTTGACAAGAAACAGGGATGACATCTATAAGACAAAAGACGGTATGGTTCTGTTCCTCATGCGGGAACGAGAGCCCCAAATGGATGGGGCGGTGCCCTGCATGCGGTGAATGGAACACTATGGTGGAGGAAAAAGTGGCAGTGGGGAAACCCTCAGGGGCGGCCAGGCAGCAGGGATTCCATGTGCCGGGGTCAGGGCAGAAGCCGGTCCCTCTTTCCGAGATAGATTCCTCGGCCGAGACGCGTATCTCGCTGCATAATGCGGAGATGGACAGGATTCTCGGCGGAGGGCTTGTAGAAGGCTCCCTGGTGCTGATCGGCGGAGAGCCTGGCATCGGGAAATCCACCCTTTCGCTGCAGATACCCCTGCATTGCAGCGGACTCAGGACTCTTTATGTCACAGGAGAGGAGAGCGCCCGTCAGGTGAAACTCAGGGCTGCAAGGCTCGGAGGGGATGACTCCGGCTGTCTTATCTATAGCGAGACTCTCATGGACAACATACTGGCGGAAGCCAGGAAGATAGAGCCGGACCTGATGGTGGTGGACTCGGTCCAGACCATGTTCACGCAGAGCATAGACTCTTCCCCTGGCTCGGTCTCGCAGATCAGGGAGACCGCAGCGCTTCTGCTGCGCTTTGCCAAGGAGACAGGGATTCCTGTGATTCTTATCGGGCATATCACCAAGGAGGGCAGCATCGCCGGCCCGAAGATACTCGAGCATATAGTGGATGTGGTGCTCCAGTTCGAAGGGGACAGCAGGGGGGCGTACAGGATTCTCCGCAGCATCAAGAACCGTTTCGGCTCCACTTCCGAGCTTGCCGTATTCGAGATGACAGGGAAGGGACTGAGGGAGGTGAGCAACCCTTCTGAGATGCTCATCCCTATGCATGAGGAAGGGCTGAGCGGTGTGGCAGTGAGCGCCATGCTGGACGGCACACGTCCCTTCCTGATAGAGGTGCAGGCCCTGGTGAGCTCGGCGGCTTACGGCACGCCGCAGCGTTCCGCCACCGGATTCGATGTGCGGAGACTCAACATGCTTCTTGCGGTGCTGGAGAAACGCGCCGGGTTCAAGCTCGGGGCCAAGGATGTCTTCCTGAACATGGCCGGGGGGCTGCGGGTCAGCGACCCTGCGTGTGACCTGGCAGTCGTGGCGGCTGTCCTTTCTTCCAATTTTGACTTTGCAGTCCCGGCTGACACATGCTTTGCGGGCGAAGTCGGGCTGAGCGGGGAGATTCGCCCGGTGACGCAGACAGACCGCCGTATCAACGAAGCCTGGAGGCTCGGCTTCAAGAAGATATATGTCTCATCGTTCGGGAACACTGATAATATACCTGAAGGGATGGATGTCGTTCGGGTCCCTGACATCCCTGCGCTGTGCCGCTCCCTGTTCAGGCAGCAGCCTTGAGACAAGGAAAATAGTCGAACTTACTTTAATCTTGAGAAATGAAACTGAAAATCAATACAGACCTGCTTTCTGTAATACTTGCGCTCACTACTGTGCTTGTGTTTGTCCTCCTGGTTACCGTGACCGGGAAAAGACAGGAAAGCCGGGACCTCCGCCTCACGTTCACAGACCGTGAGACAGAGATAATCGGATCATCGGACAGTATCATGAGGGTACTCACGACGGATGTCCCGGAGGATTCCGCCTTTCTGCGCGGCACGGCTTCCGAGCTTACCCGCTCCGATATGGCCTCACCTCTGTTTTCCAGGCTTTCACGCCTGATGGTCGCCACCATGGCGGATTCTTCCATGCAGGGTGTCGGCATTGCAGCCCCGCAGGTCGGTATCGCCAAGAGAGTAGTGGCTGTGCAGCGTTTTGACAAGGACGGAGAACCGGTGGAGGTGTATCCCAACCTCAGGATTGTCTCTTTTTCCGGGGAGCCAGTCCCAGGCAGGGAAGGATGTCTTTCCATCCCGGGATATTACGGTGTGGTGAAGCGTTACCCGAGGGTGGTGGTGTCATACAGCGACACATTGTCTTTCGAGACGGTATCCGATACTGTCTCCGGTTTCACTGCTGTGATTTTCCAGCATGAGGCTGACCACCTTGACGGGGTATTGTATATTGACAGGGCGGATAGTGTGTTTGTACAGAGGGAAATATGATATCATGTATCTACATGATAGGTACATGGTGCTTTAAATGTTTAAATATAAAGGCTTCAAAAGACCGCGATTGTGAATTTTTTCCTAAAAATTGTAAAATTTTGTGAATAAAATTTGGATTGTAATTTTAAATTAATACCTTTGTAGCGGACATCAGAATTTATTCGTGTCTATTTGTTAAGTTCGTTTTATATATGGCGGAGACCTTGGGGAGGGTCTCCGCTATTTTTGTATGCTGTTTTGTTAAAGGTATTTGAAATATACCGCTTCTGCTGCCGTGAGCGCTGCAGTTTCGGTGCGCAGTCGTGATGCGCCAAGGTGAACCGGAATGAATCCGTGCTGTACTGCCAGTGCGGCTTCCTCTGTGGAGAAGTCGCCTTCCGGCCCGACAAGTATTATGTATTCGGAGCCGCGGTAGGATTCCAGGGCTGACTTTATGGATGTCCTCGGGTGAGCCTCGTCCTCGAAGCAGCAGGCGATGAGCCGCAGCGGCCCGGCCTCCCCTTCCTGGCTTTCCTGTCCAGATCCGAGTATGAAGTCCTTTACGGATACAGGCCCGTTTACCTGCGGTACGGCACCTTTAAGTGACTGTTTCGCCGCGGATACCAGTATTTTCTCCAGTCTTGCCGGCTTGAAGATTTTCCGTTCGGAGTGCATCCCGATGACAGGGGTTATGGCGTCAATGCCCACTTCGCAGGCTTTTTCGGCGAACCATTCGTACCTGTCGGAGTTCTTGGTCGGTGCGACGGCAAGGTGCAGCCTGTACGGGTGGGCTCCCCAGTTCTCGTGCCTTGCCACCACTTCGGCCTCGACGGCTTTCGGTGAGGCGGAAATGACGGTGCACTCGTACATTGTGCCTTTGCCGTCGATGATGTTCACCCTGTCCCCGGTCCTGTGCCTTAGCACCTTGATGCAGTGTGCCGATTCTTCCTGTCCGAGACGGCACAGTGTCCCGTCAGTGTCATTTGAATAGAATAATTCCATTGTCGTAAAGCCGTTTCCGTGTGTTTTGCCGGAAAATCCCCGGAGAAAGGAGATGTCTCCTGTCCTCTTGGGATTGCCGTGTCATCTGACGAGACTGCGCAGGTGTTCCGTGTAGCTGTCCCAGTCCCGGATGGTCTTCCGTGCCACGCCTGATTCGATGGCTGCCTTTGCCACTGCGACAGATACGGTCCACAGAAGCCTTCTGTCAAGTGCCTTCGGAATGATGTAGTCCGGTCCGAAAGACAGGCTCTCAACATTGTAGGCCTTCAGAACGGACTCCGGGACAGGTTCCTTGGCCAGGTCCGCAATAGCATGTACGGCCGCGATCTTCATCTGGTCATTGATCGCCCTTGCATGAGTGTCAAGGGCTCCGCGGAATATGTACGGGAAGCCGATGACATTGTTCACCTGGTTCGGATAGTCGCTCCTGCCTGTGGCGATGAGGGCATCCGGACGGGCTTCCCTTGCATCTTCGTAGCTGATCTCCGGATACGGGTTGGCGAGGGCCATGATTATCGGCTTTTCAGCCATGGTCCTGACCATGTCCTTGGTCAGCACTCCCGCTTTCGAGAAACCTGCGAACACGTCTGCCCCTTCAATGGCTTCCGCGAGTGTCCTGATGTCCCGGTCAGTGGCGAATCTGCGTTTCTGCGGATTGATGTCTGTCCTGTCGGAACGGACGACTCCTTTGCTGTCGCACATGACGATGTTTTCAGGACGTACCCCCACTTTTATGTAAAGGCTGGCGCAGGCTATGGCTGCCGCACCTGCCCCGTTTATCACCATCTTTATGTCTTCCGGACGCTTGCCGGTTATTTCCAGGGCATTGACCAGGGCGGCTGACGTGATGATGGCTGTCCCGTGCTGGTCATCGTGCATCACAGGGATGTCAAGCTCCTCTGTCAGCCTGCGCTCTATCTCGAAGCATTCCGGAGCCTTTATGTCCTCGAGGTTGATGCCCCCGAAGGTCACGGAGATGTTCTTTACAGTCTCTATGAACTTGTCCACATCTTTGGTGTCAACCTCGATGTCGAACGCGTCCACTCCTCCGAGAATCTTGAACAGAAGGGCCTTGCCTTCCATTACAGGCTTGGCCGCCCGGGCCCCGATATTGCCGAGCCCGAGGACTGCGGTCCCGTTGGATATGACTGCGACAAGGTTGCCTTTGCCCGTGTACTCGTATGCGGTGTCAGCGTTCTCCGATATGGCGAGAGACGGCGCTGCCACTCCTGGCGTGTATGCAAGGGAAAGGTCGTCCTGTGTGTCTGTGGGTTTGGTGGGGATGATTCCGATTTTACCGGCCGGAAAACTCCGGTGGTATTCAAGTGCTTGTTCGTCAATATTGTTCATTGTGTTGTCCTTTTAATCTGGCGCAGCAGTACATCAAAAATATTGCCATAATGCCATTTTGTCATGTCACGTTTTCCGGTATATCAGACCTGTTTTTCCCATATGCAAGCCGTGCGTGACGGTTGCCGTTCCCGGTTTCCGGAGCGGAGACGCAAATGTCTGAGAATCAGATTTAATTTTGAATTGTTCAAAATTATTGCCGCTGATGTTGAAAACTTACGGGCGAAAAAGATTAACTTTGCCGGCCGAGGCGGCTTGCTGTGCGGCGGGCGGTGATGTCTTCCCGGATGTCCGGAGTGCCGCTGCGGTGCCGGTTTTATATGGTATTCAGTCAAAATTGTTCGTTTTCATGGATATAGTCAAGAGAAACGGCTCGGTGGAGCCTTATGACAGGGAGAAGATTGCGGTAGCGATAGGGAAAAGTTTCAGGAGCACGGGAAGGGATGATGACATGACAGTGATAATGCCTCTGGTGAAGGAGATAGAAGAGGCTGTCATGAGGGATGAGGCGCTCAGGAGCGTCGAGAGGATACAGGATGAGGTGGAGAAGGTGCTTATGGCCCACGGTTTCTTTGCCGAGGCCAAGAACTATATCCTTTACAGGTGGACCAGGACCGGGAAGCGCAGGTCGCTCACTGCGCTCCTGTCGGCTTTCGGCAGCGATGAGGATGGCGGGGATGGCCGTGGAGCTGTCTCCAGGCTCGGGCCGGTACTCAGGGGAGTGCAGGATGATTTCCCTGCCGAAGAGTACAGCCTTGCCCGTCTTTATGAGAAGTTCTCGGGGTTCTGCAAGCCTGGAATGTCCATGGAGGACAGGCTCGAAGCCTTGATAAAGGCCGCCGTGGAGCTTACATCCCAGGATGCTCCGGACTGGGAGTACATCGCCGGGAGGCTGCTGTCCCTGAGGCTCGACATGCGTCTGGAGGAGGTGGCTGAGGCCGCCGGGCTGCATTCTTTCTACGACAAAGTGCGCTATCTCGTGGACGAGGGCCTCTACGGCGCTTACATCCTTGAGAGCTATACGCGTGAGGAGATAGACGAGGCAAGCACTTTCATCCGTCCGGAAAGGAACCTCATATATAACTGGTCAGGACTTGACCTCCTTGTCAGGAGATATATCATAAAGACCCGCAGCCACAGGCCAGTGGAGTCAGTGCAGGAGATGTTTCTCGGGATAGCCCTGCATCTGGCCGTGCCTGAAAAGAAGGACAGGATGCTCTGGGTCAGGAAGTTCTATGACATGCTAAGCTGCCTTGAGGTCACGATGGCCACTCCTACTCTTTCCAATGCGCGCAAGCCTTATCACCAGCTTTCGAGCTGTTTCATCGATACTGTCCCGGACAGTCTGGACGGGATATACCGGAGCGTGGACAATTTCGCGAAGGTCAGCAAGTTCGGCGGAGGCATGGGTCTGTATTTCGGGAAGGTCAGGGCTACCGGCGGGAATATCCGCGGCTTCAAGGGCGTGGCCGGAGGCGTGATCAGGTGGATACGTCTGGTGAACGATACTGCCGTGGCTGTGGACCAGCTGGGCATGAGGCAGGGTGCCGTGGCCGTGTATCTCGATGTTTGGCACAAGGACCTGCCCGAGTTCCTGCAGCTCCGCACCAACAACGGTGACGACCGTATGAAGGCGCACGATGTGTTCCCGGCCGTATGTTATCCGGACCTGTTCTGGAGGATGGCTTCTGAGGACCTGGACCAGGCGTGGCACCTGTTCTGCCCGAACGAGATAATGACCGTAAAGGGCTACTGTCTCGAGGATTACTGGGGCGAGGAGTGGGAACGGCGATACTTGGACTGTGTCAACGACCCGAGGCTTTCCCGCAGGACAATTACAGTCAAGGATGTTGTGCGTCTCATCCTCAAGTCTGCCGTGGAGACGGGCACTCCGTTCACTTTCAACAGGGATACGGTGAACCGTGCCAATCCTAATCCTCACGAGGGGATGATCTACTGTTCCAACCTTTGTACGGAGATTGCCCAGAACATGTCGCCGATAGAGACTGTATCCACTGAAGTAAAGACGGAGAACGGGGACCCTGTCGTGGTGACGGTCACCCGTCCGGGTGATTTCGTGGTGTGCAACCTTGCAAGCCTGTCTCTGGGACGCCTGCCTCTCGAGGACGATGACAGGATGAGGGACATCGTGCGTACGGTGGTGAGGGCCCTGGACAATGTCATTGACCTGAATTTCTATCCGCTTCCGTATGCGAAGATAACAAACCGCAGGTACCGCAGCATCGGCCTTGGGGTCAGCGGGTATCATCATGCGCTGGCTGTCAGGGGGATACGGTGGGAAAGCGAAGAGCATCTGAAGTTTGCCGACGAGGTGTTCGAGAAGATAAATTTCGCTGCGATAGAAGCCAGCTGCTCGCTTGCCGAGGAGAAAGGGAGGTACAGCTGTTTCGGCGGCAGTGAATGGGAGAGCGGAGAGTACTTCAGAAAGAGAGGCTATGACTCCCCGCAATGGAAGTCCTTGGCGGACAGGGTTTCCCGGTCAGGTCTGCGTAATGCGTATCTGCTCGCCGTGGCCCCGACCAGCAGCACAAGCATAATCGCGGGCACGACGGCCGGGGTGGACCCGGTGATGAAACGCTTCTTCCTGGAAGAGAAGAAGGGGTCGATGCTGCCGCGTGTGGCCCCTGCCCTGTCCGAAAAGACCTGGTGGTGCTACAAGGGAGCGTATATCACTGACCAGAGCTGGAGCGTGCGGGCCTGCGGCGTGCGCCAGCGGCATATCGACCAGGCCCAGAGCATGAACCTGTACATTACCAACGACTATACTATGCGCCAGGTCCTCGACCTGTATCTCCTGGCATGGAGATCCGGAGTCAAGACCATATATTATGTGAGGAGCAAGTCTCTTGAAGTGGAGGAGTGCGACAGCTGCTCTGCATGACGGCGCACAGACTGGAAAAATCAGGAGCAGGCCCGTGGCCTGCGACAGGTCCCCCGGCGAGGGGGAAGGAAGGGGGTGGCGCCACTTGATAAGGGGCTGTCACGAAGTGACTGGGGATTAAGATAGGAAGGCCCTTCAGGGCCGCACCGGAACGTCAGCGAGGTTTCCGGTATGGAAACCGAAGCAGTGGAGGTGCCGGTGGAGCGAAGCGGAGGCGCATGCCCCGACGGGGCTGTCACCGTAGGAGACTGGGGGTGGACAGACAGGATTTCTGTTAACAGGGCCCATCAGGGCCGCACCGGAACGTCTGCGAGGTTTCCGGCAGGAAAACCGAAGCAGTGAAGGTGCCGGTGGAGCGAAGCGGAGGCGCATGCCCCGACGGGGCTGTCACCGTCAGGTGACTGGGGGTGGACAGACAGGATTTCTGTAAGAAATCCTGTCATAAATGATAAAATATTGATTTTTAGGATAATATTGTTAAACATAAA
>JADILZ010000076.1 GCA_017695065.1 Candidatus Cryptobacteroides excrementipullorum | reverse complement strand
CGCCCTCATCCTCAATGCCTTGCATTTTGCTAATTCTTACACACCTTAATAAGGTTGCATCAAAACATTCATTTTAACACAGCTCCGTTATGAATGACTTTCAGGCCAAATATCGCAGAAGCCGGACAGGCAATGCTCCGTCAGGCCAGCATTGCCGAGGCGTGAACCGTATAAATGGCCGCAGGCCAAATATACGCAGGCCGGTGTGTCATAATTGCAAACTGCCGCGTTATTTTCGGAATTCGGGCTAAGTCATTTACTCCAGTAAACTCCTGCCGCCCTCATCCTCAATGCCTTGCATTTTGCTAATTCTTACACACCTTAATAAGGTTGCATCAAAACATTCATTTTAACACAGCTCCGTTATGAATGACTTTCAGGCCAAATATCGCAGAAGCCGGGCCTGCCAAGGCGTTGCGTAATAAATGGCCGCCAGGCCAAATATACGCCACAGTGTAAATGGATCTTCCAGAAAACCGTTCTGATGACCGTTTTAAAATTTTCCTGAGGATTTTCGCGAAACTGTTTCTATATTTGAAGAATTTTAACAGATTCTCAACCGGATTCGATATGGGAGCAATACTTCTTAAGAATATAAAGGTCGCCGGTCGCGGGGATGACGAAGTGGACATCCTCATTGACGGCGGACTCATCATGAAAATCACCCCCGCCGCTCAACATGCTGAAGAGACCGGGGCAGGCGGATGTACGGCACCGGACGGGGCCGAGGTAGTGGACGGTAAGGGGAAAGTCGCTGTGCCTGGTTTCGTTAACATGCACACCCATGCGGCCATGTCCCTTATGCGCGGCATGGGTGAAGACGTGGTATTCCATGACTGGCTGAAAAAGATATGGGAGATGGAGTCGCACGTGGATGCGGAGTATGTCTATTGGGGTACAAAGGTGGCATGCATAGAGATGGCAAAGACCGGCACCACCACGTTTTTCGACCATTACTGGTTCCTCCCGTCTGCCAGGAAGGCGGCTGAAGAGGCAGGCGTGCGTCCTGTGCTGTCCTATGTGATGCTCGACAAGTTCGACAGGCAGGCGGCCATGAGGCAGCGCTCAGAGTGCGAGGACATATACAGGCAGTCACTCGACTGGGGCTGGGGCAAATTCGCCGTCGGTATCCATTCCATTTATTCCGTGAGCAGGGAGACAATCCTTTGGACGGCCGACTTTGCCAGGAGTCACGGTCTTAAGATACATATCCATCTGTGCGAGACCGAAAGGGAGGTCAGGGACTGCATCCGGGAGCACGGGGCTACGCCTGTCCGGTATGCCGAAGACCTGGGACTCCTCGGTCCCGATGTCGTGGCGGCCCATACTCTCTGGCTCTCCCCTGAGGATACCGGAATACTCGGGAAGAGGAAAGTCTCGTGTGTCCATAACATTAACTCCAACCTCAAACTCGCTTCCGGATACAGGTTTCCGTACAGTGAACTGAAAGAGGCCGGGGCCAATGTCTGCATAGGCACGGACGGCTGCGCTTCCTCCAACAACCTGGATATCCTCGAGGCCATGAAGACTGCGGCTATGGTCCAGAAGGCATGGCGCGGAGACCCGACTGCAATGCCTCTGGATGAGCTCATGGCGATGGCCACCTCGAACGGGGCTGATGCCCTCGGCACCGGTGCAGGCAGGATAGAGGAAGGACGGACTGCCGACCTGATGATAGTCGATACGGACAGCACATTCTTCCTTTCACCAGGCTCGTTCCTGGCCAACTTCATATATTCCGCCCACAGCGACTGCATTGACTCCGTGATATGCGGAGGGCGGTTCATAATGCGCGGCCGCAGGATACCAGGGGAAGAAGAGGTCATCCGCGGGGCGAGGGAGGTCCTCTCAAGGGTGAAACTGATGTAGTTCCCGGAGCCCGGGCCTGCGGGGCGCGCCAGTGCCGTACAGTAGCCTCTTCGGGACAGATTCATCGAACTGACTTTATATAACACAATACACTATGATCGATCCAAGAGTAGAGAAAATCAATACCGCCGCCGGCTATATCGCGGCGAAGACAGGGGGTGTCAAGCCGCTTGTGGGAATTATTCTCGGCAGCGGGCTCGGAAAACTCGCAGACCGCATATCCGACCCGGTGGTGATACCATACAGGGAAATTCCCGGATTCCCTGTGTCCACTGCAGTGGGGCACAAGGGGAATTTCATCTTCGGCACACTCGGTGGCAAGCCGGTGGTGGCCATGCAAGGCAGGTTCCATTATTATGAAGGCTACCCGATGGAGCTTGTCACCCTGCCGGTAAGGGTCATGAAAGTGCTCGGGATAGAGTATCTTTTCGTCTCCAACGCCGCAGGAGGAGTGAACTTCGATTTCCGGATAGGGGACCTGATGATCATAAAGGATCATATTAACCTGCTTCCTAATCCGCTGGTTGGCAAGAATATGGACGACTTCGGCCCGAGGTTTCCGGACATGACCAGGCCTTATGACCCTGAGCTGATACGAAAGGCGGAGATCATAGGGGTCGAGTGCGGGATTGAGCTCAAGAAGGGTGTATATCTCGCCGGTACGGGTCCTTCATACGAGACGCCGTCGGAGTACAAGTATTTCAGGCTGATCGGGGCCGATGCCGTCGGGATGTCCACGATTCCTGAGGTCATTGTGGCCAGGCACATGTCAGTCCCTGTGTTCGGTATGTCTGTCATAACTAACGAGGCACATGACGACTATGCCGATGATTACGAGAACAACGGCGATGATGTTGTGGCTGCTGCGGATGCTGCGGCTGACCGTATGACTCTTCTCTTCTCCCGCCTCATAGAGTCTCTGTGACGCAAGAAAGACGTTTTTTGCGGAACACTTTACGGAATATTTTTTACCTTTGCGTCTGACATACGTGTCAGACGCAAAGGTAAAATTTTATATGACTGA
>JADILZ010000075.1 GCA_017695065.1 Candidatus Cryptobacteroides excrementipullorum | reverse complement strand
CTTTGGTACATGCGCCCATGACTGTCATCAGCGCAACGGCGCATGCTGCATATATTCTCACTTTTTTCATCTTTCCTGATTAAATGCTAATTGTTCGGAGCAAGCTCTTTTGTTGTATACAGATCATAATAACCGCCGTATTCAGCGCCTTCGACTCCTTCATAATCGAAGTCAATCGGTTCATTGTCAAAACCGGCGTTGACCACGGTACCGTCCTCTTCCCGAGGCAGCGAGCCTTCCTGGGCGAATACAAGGGTGAACGGATCTATCCAGTCCAGGTTCGGATGGTAAAGCAGCCATTTAGGAAGCATGCCGGTGAAACGGTTGTTGTTGATAGTAAGGTACTTGATCTTAGGCAGCACGCAAGGCATATTCTTTCCTGCAAGTACAGACAGAGTATCAGCCCCCGGATTCTCCTGAAGATACTGGTCATACGTACGGACCCCGGCCTCTACGGTACCGTCAGAATTAAGGAATGTAGGCAGGGAACCGCGGAAGTAGTTCACGCCGAGGGTGAGGGTATCAAGCCCTTCGTGCATAAACAGACGGCGCAACTGTGCCTCTGTCTCATCATAGAAGCCTCCAAGATTGTTGAGGTTCGTGGCATTGCTCAAGTCATACACAAGGCTGCGGTAATTCGTATTCAGCAGCAGAGCATGGAAATTCTTATTTTCCATAAGGGTGAAAATCTCTGACGGGATAGTCTGGAAGTTGTTCCCGGCAAGGTTCAAATACTCGAGATTCTCAAGATTCGTGATGCTCGGATCCAGCCTGGTAAGGCCGAAGTATGCTATAGTAAGCCTCTTGAGCTCAGTAAGTTCTGACAGATAAGGGCCTGTACTGAGGTTAAGACGCTCCTTGTTGTTGTTACTGTAGAAGACAAGCTCCTCTGCAGCATCAAGATAACGCACCTCATAAGGTATGCAGTCGGCATTCTCTGTCCCGCACATATAGAAACGCACGTACTTTACACGGCCTATCCACTCCTCAGGACAGTCGTCTCCATCCTCCCAGAGCCTGACATCAGACCATGTGGACATAGGCGCAGAGCCGTCCCAAGGATCCCAGACATTCAGGGAACGGGCTATGGCCATCAGGGCTGTGGAGTCTTTCTGGCGCGGTGTACCGGTGATAGGGGTGGCGGCAGCCTGTGTCACACTTATCTTTTCGGTATCGTAATCCGAAATGTCGGCATCAGGTGTGCCGGAGTCCGTAGCCGGCGCGAAAACGAGCTCCGCCGTACGAGGATCGGTTTTGGAAGCGTCAGTATTGACTGCCCATTCTACCCTGACAGTGAATTCCCGCGGTCTCACGCCCCTGTCCCCTTTGAAGAAATACACGGACGGATACTCTTCCTTCTCTCCTGGAACAGTTATCCATGAAGCCCCCGGGGCGGAAAGGGAAAAATTCGTGTTGGCCTTCACCTTCACCTCGAAATACCTGCTGGCATCAGCCTCATAGTTCGGGATCTCGAATGCGGTAGTCTGGGGCATAATGGTATAACGGTACCCTTCCTGGGTCACCGTTACGACCCTGTCATCAAATGTCACCTGGTCCTGGATATGGATCTCCGCGGTACGGGACGTAGTGGCCACAGCTGAGTCCACCTGGACCTGGCATGTGACAGAGCCGTCCCCGTTGGCCGGAGATATAGTGATCCACGGAGCTTCAGTCGAAGCCACCCAACCGTTCCGGGCAGACACCTTGAGGTTGTACCTGCCTCCGTCAGCCCCTGAGGCTATCTTGTCCGTATCCAGATTGAATGCGATGCTCTCCTCATTCCTGCAGCCGGCAAGGGCAAGTGCAGCAAGGGCTGCAGTGATCATGTATGTGTAAATATGTTTCATATCCGGTCCTTTTAATTATTGAAGCATGGCCTCGCAATTGATGATATTCTGGGTCTTGTCGTAGTACAGGTTATATTCTCCCTGCATCCATGCCTGGCAGATATCTGACGCATCGAAATAGATGTTAGGATTGTCGGCTATCTCCACGTGGAAGATGGTCGGGGAAAGCTGGCCTGCAGACACAGTGCGGATGTCGTTCGATCCGGCATAGAAAGCCCTCAGTCCTGTATGCTGGTACAGCAGCGAAGGCCATGTCCTGAAGCACCTCTCGCCAGAATCAGCCCTCTGGCCCCTGAATCCCAGGACCGTAAGGCCCCTGCATGAGAGGAATCCCACAGGGACATCCGTAAATGCGTTGCTGGAGACATCGACTCCGTAGAGATACGGGACTGATGTGGCATTGAAGTCAATAGGGAACTCTTTGAGCCTGTTGAACTGCATGTCTATGGAAATCAGTGACTCTGTATATTTGGCATCGAATGTCCCTTCCGGAATTTCCTCAAGGTCGCAGTCTGACATTATTATATAGGAGACTTCGCAGTGGTTGAAGAAATCCTTAGGGAAAGTCTTTATGCTGTTGCCTCCGAGGTTGAATGTCACTACATAGGCAAAATCACCGTCAGCACCCAGGTCGGCAGGGAAGGTGAATTCCGTAATGCGGTTGTACGACAGGTCGATAGAGCTCATCTGTATCCCTGCAAGCGGACGGAAAAGATCCGGGACATGATCGAGCCTGTTGTTGGCAAGAGAAATAGTGGTAAGTATATCGGCATCGCAGAAATTGCGTTCGTTTTCTATACTTGCGATCATGTTGTTCTGGAGATACAGTTCCGAAGGGTCGAACTTGCCTTCCATGTCAGGAAGCGAGGTAATCTCGTTGGCGGAGAAATCCACCATGGCAAGGTCTGCGAAATCGCCGAGCGCCTTAGGGAAGGCGGTCAGGCCGTTGTTGTTGCAGTAAAACATCTGGAGCGACCTTGATGCGGCCCCTGTGGACATCCTGGCAATCGCTTCCCTGACATCCTCTTCCTTGATTGATTCAGGATTGTCCGAAACTATATACGACAGGTTCAATGTCGTCAGCTTAGGCAGTGTTGACAGGTCAGGAAACTCCTTTATATTAGGACAGTTGTAAATCTCCAGGTCGGTGAGGTTCTCAAGGCCTCCGAAATCGGCACCGCCGAAGCTTTCTATAGGACTGTTGGCGATACTGAGCTTTTCCAGACGCTTGAGGTTGCCTATTTCAGCCGGAAGGGAAACAAGACCGTTGTACATCACCCCCGGAGCCACATCCATAGGCTTGGCACTGAGGTCTTTCCTGTCAATGTCCCTTGCTCCGGCAGCGAAAAGCTCTTCGGTGGTGAGCCCGTCATATGATGACGCGGCAGGGCTCGTGAGCCCGTGAAGGCGCAGTGAAAGTGCGCATATAGGAGACATCTGGTACTGCTGATAGCGTGAAGATATGTATTCATCCTTGTACCCTTTACGCTCAGCCTCGCGGTCAGCGGCGCTTTTTGGAGTATAGAAATGCGAAGCCTGTCTGGCTGACGCCCCCATGGAAGACCCTCCGACAGACACGGCATTGTCACTGTGTGTCCCCAGATACAGTTCTATCAGTTCGGTCAGGTTGCCGATTTCCTTTGGCATCTCACCCTTGATTCCGAATCCGCTCAGGTCAAGGTATGCCACCCTGCCGTTCGGATGCACCTGCACACCAGGCTGGTAGCTCCACAGGTCCGGATCCTTTTTGAAGTTCCAGTTGCATCCTGTGTTGTAAGTCTGGCCCCTGTAGGACCAGTTCTCGCCGTCAAGCTCTTCCCAGATCTTTTTCAGGGCATAATTGTCTATAAGATACGCATCTGACTCATACAGAGTTACATATACTTTTGCATCCGAAGTCATGTTGTCTCCGACAGTGAAGAGGGACTCCTTGAAGTCATCATCGTCGGAATCTATAGCCTCCAGAAGCTGGTCATCCTCGTCATAAACCTGATAAGAGACCACAGAGTAATTCCCTGCCTCCAGAGCCACCAGAGAATCGCACGATACGGTAGAAGTCTGAAAGCCGTCGGTATCGTCCCCGTTGTCCTCGAAATGGATGGAGAAGTCGCACTCGAGCCCGGTAATCTCCACCGGCTCTACGGTACCTTCACGGAGTACGGACACATCAAGCTTGGCAATCTGCTCGAAAATATACTCTTTCCCCTCTCTTCCCTTTGTCTGAGGAACAGATGCGAAAGAGTCCATATTCTTGGTTAAAGTGAATCTGACCTTTCCTCTCGGAGTTACAGACACATGAAGGTCGCTTGATACAAGTCCTCCGGGAATTACATTCAGAGACTGGTTCCCGCTGTCCGGCATGCCGGAATACAAAGGCTCGTCAGTCCCGTCATAAAGGGTGAACGAAGCGATGGTGTATTCTCCTGCCAGAAGCCTGAGCTTGTCGCTCCTGAGGCCGAACTCCGCAGCTTCCTTGTCAGCAGCCGAAAGGACAAGCGTCTGCGAGATAAGCTGTCCGCCGGCACCCTGCAGAGTAACCTTCACCTTGCTGGCATCGGAAAGATAGTCCAGCTCAGGGACTTCAGCCTTGGACGCCGGGGATGCCTGGGTTTCCTTAAGGAGCCTGAACTGGACATACCCGTAATCCAGGTCCCTGTTGTCCGGAAGCTCCTCGTCCACACATCCTGAAAGAAGTGCGACGGCCGCTGTCAAGAGCGCAGCCCCCAAACATTTGATGTAGTTTTCTATTTTCTGTCTCATTTAAGTACAATTGACGTCTTCTGACGAATTTTAATATCCGAATTTTCTTCCGGCCGCGTCCCGGCAAGTCTGTCAGGCCCCGCAAGGACAGGCCGGAAGCCAGTATATCAATAATTTTTGACGAAAAGAATCATCATTGAAGTATCACTCATTGAAGATGAGAATCTCAGACTTGCCTTAGACCCCTTGGATACTGTTTCCGGTGAATCCGGATTACCTGTCATATATACAGAGAACGTTTCTGAATCAAACGTATATGTTTCAGGGTCGTATTCAGGAATGTAAAGCCAGGTCGTACCATACGGGTTGACAGTGGCCATACCGTATTCTCCTGTAATGCTCAATTCTGCACCCTCGGCATCCGAGCTGTTATAAGTGACGCGGTATGCCTTTCCTCCCATCTCTATTATAGGGGCGATCTCCTCATAATCAGGATCTGCAGGATCAAGCTCTTCAAATGAAGTCGGGAATTCTTCAAATACGGCTGTGACTCCGTCAAATCCTTCCCCGGCCACGCATCCAAGTTCTTCGCTCTGCTTGCCCTCCTGCTCGCACGTAGCGATTATGTACTGCTGATACTCCGGTTTGATGACAGTGGACATCCCGTCTTCGCTGAAATCAATAAGCAACATGTCAGCATCCGGCGCTGCAGATGACGGAATCGCAAGCAGAGTGGCAGTACGCGGTTTCTCACTGTCATTCAGCGGCATTGAGATTGAAACATTCCGGCTAATAAGTCCTGTTCCGGCCCCGTCAGTCCATTCATCCTCCACAGAAATGATACTGTTTGAAGTGCCAGTCTTATACGGCATTGCAGGAGCGTACTCATTTTTGGAATAATAGCAATAATATACAATCTCCTCGCCGCTTACCGCGTTCCCGTAGAAAGGCCCCATGCCGCCCTGACCCTGGTATATGCCGTCGGCATCAAAGGCAAGGACCTTGTCCTCCGGTATCCCGACAAACTTGGACAGCCCGTATGCCGATGCCGCCTTTACACTGAGTTCAGTCGGATCGACTCCCTCTCCCAATACGGTGAATTCTCCAATGAGATCATCCTCCAGAGAAAGGTCAGACAGGTTACATGATATCTCTACCACAGTCTGTCCGGCTGATCCTGAAGCAGGGGAAAAGCTGATCCAGTCTGTTTTTTCACTTACAGCCCACTCTACTGAAGAGTCCACAAGCATGTAGTTCCTGTATGGATTGTCTGCCAATGATATTGAAGCAGGCCAGATGAGCTCTATCTCAGAATCCGCAGCAATCTGCTCATATTCATAAGAACCGTCTTCACCTGTGGCAAAATCCGTCTTGTCCGCATTGAACACGGCCCTGGAGATGCTCAAATACCTTTCATTGGCAGGAAGGGTGATCTTTGCTATCACCTCTGTCCTGTCTCCCATAGTCATGGATACAGTCAGCCCGTGATTTTCAAAATCCGGTTTGCCGATAACCACTACGCTTACAGTATGGTCTCCGGCTTCTCCCTTGACGGCAAAAGACTGCGTACTGCCGTCAGTGAGCCTGAAATAGGCTCCCGCCTCGGCAGCCGGTATGCTCACCGTCCAGGCCTGGTTGGCATTGAAAGATAGTTCCACGGTTTCTCCGGCAGCGACTGTCTTCTCCACAAGATCCGGGAAGACAGGATCCGGAGTGCTCTCGGCCTGGTCGCATGATGTCGCTGAAAAGACGACACCCGCCAGACCGGCAATCAAGATGGTCAGAAAATGCTTTCTCATAATTTTAAAAATTGATAATTATAATTAAATGAGAACGGAATGTATTGTCATTCACCGGCTCCGGTGCCTGAAGGCCCGCCTTTCTTTACCATCCCGTATTCTTCGACAAGCCGGTCGGCCTCCTCGTCTGAAACCCATTCCATCTGGTTGTCATAGTACCCGAGGGTAGCTACAGGGACTCCGAAATCCTGGAGATATACCCTGATGTTGAGAAGGACCGAACTCTTGCAGGTGTTGAAGTATGAATCATCGCTTGAACTCTCCTCTACATAAATCTTGTCATCAGCGTTTATCTTGCCGAGGACAGTCTGCTCGTTGCTTATCACCTGGTCCGGATCCATGGTCACGACAGGATTCGCAGGATCTGAAGGATCGAACTTTATGGACACACCATAACCGTCATGCAGCCAGTTGGTCAGCACCACTGTGTTCTCCTCCGGCCCTTTCTCTGTCCATATCAGACGCTGCACACCATTGTTGTCCAGCCCCGGGAGTTCGAGAAGGCATGACGATGTGACCATACACCATCCTGTAAAATCCTCTATATCAAATGGCTTTACTTTAAAAAGACTGACTTTCGTCTGATCTCCGTAAAGGTCCCACTTCACCGCATCCGGCACCACCAGCCTGAGGTTGAAATGGAGAGTGTCCATGTCGCTGAGATTGTCGAGGTTTGCAGTGACCATCACATCCGCACGGTTTTCCCCGGCCTTGATGGTCAGAGTGTTGGAAGCGATGCTGAAATCCCTTCCCTCAACAGCGGTACTTCCGCGGTCCACAATCTCCACCCCGAATGTACGGTCATAACCGCATGTCACGGTAGAGATGACCGGCACGCTGAAAGTCTCGCTTCCCTGGAGTACCACATTCACGGACGCGGTGTCGGCAAACATGATATACTCTGCATCGGAATATGTCCGGGCGCCTTCACTGCATCCGGCAATGGCAACAGCTGCAGCCAGGCATGCCCCTGAAATTATTATCTTGCTTTTCATGTTACAGTATATCTTGTTTTATCTGTTGCTATCATTTGGTTCTATCTCCGAGCCTGGAGCCAGCAGTTCATGCTGCGGGATAGGCCAGACAAACATCGGATTGTCCGCGGAGACGGTGATGTCGCTTCCGGTCTGCTGCGCGCCAGACTGGAATTTCCTGGTAAATCCCCTGTGCCATCTCTTGAGGTCATTAAGACGGAAACCCTCCATATAAAGTTCCCTTACCCTCTCCTCAGAGATGATATCCAGCCAATTGTTCGAATTGACCGACAGGGAGCCGCCTGTAGTATATCTGGCACTTCTGAGAGTGGTGAGGTCGGCTGAAGCCTTATTGAAATCGGCAGCGTTGCCGCCGTTCTCGGCAGCCCTCTGGCAATAGGCTTCGGCACGGATAAGATACTGCTCGGCCATGCGCAGGAGCTTCGGCATGTTCACATGGTATATATTATAGGAATTGATGAAATTAATATTGCCGAAATACTTGATAAGGAGCGGAGAATCGGAAACGCCGGCATATCCTGACGAACTTCCGAGCTCCTCTGCCGTGGCAAAATATGAAGAATACCTTCCGTCTGCGTCATCATAGAGGTCGAGAACCCACTGGGCAGGAACGTAGTCCGGATAGAAATAGGTGTAGTCCCTGTTGAAATTCAGGAAAACCGTACCGAGGGCCCCGCCGTATGAGGTAGGGGTGAAGCCGAGCTCCCAGAAAAGCTCCGTTGCCGCATCGTACTGCCACATGTATCCGAAATCATTCAGCCCGGTATTAGTGGAAGCAACCCTCGTGCTTGAAAGAGGGAAAGTCGCACCTCTCTCGTCTATGAGGATGCTTGAATACTCTATCGCCTTGTCCCAGTCATGCATATAAAGCGAGATCCTCGCCCTGAGGGCCTGGATAGCGGCATTAGACATGACATAGGAGCCGGCCTGGTCAGTGAGTTCCTCATCCATCAGTCCGGCAGCCTTGTCAAGGTCGCTCATGACGAACATGTATGAATCGTACAGGCTCGCCCTTTTCACAGGCTCTGGTTCAGAATACTTGGTGCGGAGTACGACACCCAGATCGGTCTTTGCCTGCTCCTCCGAATCATAAGCCTTGCAGAACAACTCCAGAAGCTTTGAATAGCAAAGGGCCCTGATAGCGTAGACCTCGCCCTGATAGTTGTCCAGGAGATCGAGGTTGGCATCGCTCGTCTCGGCCGCCCTCACATCGTCTATATGCTCGAGGAAGAAGTTGCATGAACCGATAACGGCATATAGACTTGCATAGACGCCCTCGATTTCCAGATCCGTAGGACGTATCTCCCAGCGCCAGAAGGTCCCGTAGGTGTTGGAGTTGCCGTCAACGGCATACACCAGATCGGCCTGTATGTCAGGGATAAGTGTGAGCGAGCCGCTGAAAAGGGAACCGCTGAGCATGTTTACATAGATGCCGGTAAGATGCTCCACCACATCGTTGAAAGTCTTCATGGCCTGGTCTTCCGGGATGGAAGAAGACGGGAATTTCTCAAGGCATGAAGTCGTTCCCGCGGCAAGCAGCACCGCCGCTGCCGCAATCTTGATATATCTTGATAACTTGTTCATCATAATGCCTGTCAGAATGTTAAATCAAGTCCGAATGTGAACTGACGGGTCATAGGGTACTGAGCCACATATATATTGTTCGGGGACTCCGGATCCAGACCCTTGAATCCCGAGAACGTGAACAGGTTCTGCGCCTGGGCATAAACCCTGAGACCGGATATGAACCTGGTCTTTGAAAGGAGGGACGATGGCAGGGAATAGCTGAGCATCAGATTCTTGAGGCGCATGAATGAGGCATCCTCGAGAAGCCTGTCATCGAATTCCATGTACTCGCCGTAACGAGGGACATCAGTGATGTCGCCAGGCTGTTTCCATGCATCCAGCAGGACACGGGACTGGTTGTATGACACGAAACGTCCGTTGGACTCCTGGTAGTATCTGTCATTGTTGATCATCCACCGGTCAGCCACCCAGCTGAACTGTGCGGTGAGGGAGAGCCCTTTCCATGACAGTGTTGTCCCGAATCCTCCGGCCCAAGGGGCGTTCATGCTCTTGCCTGTCATCACACGGTCCTCATCCCTGAGTTCGTTGATTATCTCCCCGTCCCTGGTGTACCAGAGGGCATCGCCGTTGGCAGGATTCACACCGGCGAAACGGTTGATATAGAATTCGCCCACCTGATGGCCTACTACATATTTCATGTTTGTGGATGAAAGCTCATACTCGTCCACACCGTTGTAAAGTTCGGTGATCTTGTTGGCATTGTATGAGACATTGGCATTGAGACTCCATGTGAAATCCCTGGTCTGGAACACGGTACCGTTCAGGTTCAGTTCCGCTCCCCTGTTGACCATTGCGCCCACGTTCGCCCAGCGGTAGCCGAACCCGTTGTCGGAATATGACTGCGGTACAGACATGAGCATGTTGGTGGTCTTCTTGTTGTAAAGCTCCAGGTCAACATTGAGCCTGTTCCAGAATCCGAAATGGAAACCGAGGTTGGTAGCCCATGTGGACTCCCAGCTCAGATCCTCCACACCCTGCTGTATAGGAGCTATACCGGGATCTCCGACATAGTTGCCGTTGCTTCCGATAAGCGCAAGGTGGTCATAGTTCGGGATGGAGGAGTTACCTGTTGTCCCGGTACTTGCCGATATCTGCGCGAAAGTCAGCCAGCTGCGCGAAGGCGCCATGAAGTCCTCCCCGAGGAGGTTCCACATGAAGGCGACAGACCAGAAGGCCCCCCATTTGTTGTTCTTCCCGAACCTTGAGGAGGCATCGGCGCGGACAGAGAAGTCAGCGTAGTACCTGTCACGGTAGTTGTACTCTCCGCGTCCGAAGAAAGACAGGAGCCCGTAGTCGTCATCGACTGTATCGCCCCAGGATGTAACCCTTGTGGCGGAAGAGATGTCGGTGAGCTTGTTGTTGGTCTGGCCCTTGGCAGTGAGATTGAAGGCCTCATAGTGGGAATTTATCCCGTCCTGGCCGACCATGAAATTGAAGAAGTGGGTATTGTCCAGGTCAAAATTGTAGTTGAGAGTGTTTGAGATGGACAGCACGAGGGCGTCTGTAGAATTCCTCTGGACAGTACCTTCCCCGAGGTTAGGGGAATATTCCGGATAGGACTTGCCGAGTCCGGTGCTGTGGGTATAGTCAACACTGAACTGTGAGCGGAAAGTGAGCCCCTTGATGATGGTAGCCTCGGCGAATACAGATGAAAGCACCTTGTACCTCTTGTATTTCACCGGATTGTTCTCCATCCACTCCAGAGGGTTCTGCCCGTCCCCTTTCCAGCTCCCGTCCTCGATAGAAGCTATAGAGCCGTCTTCACGGCGCGGGTCCCAGTAAGGGAGCATGAACATTGCAGCGGAAATAGGGGTAACAAGAGTCACGTCACCCTGGACAGCCCTCTCTATATTCTGGTAGTTGAGCATGGTGTTGGTACCGACCTTAAGCCACTTTGCAGCTTTCTGCTCTATGTTGGCCCTCAACGAGTAACGGTCAAAGAGAGACCCGACCGCCACGCCTTCCTGGTCATAGTAGCTTCCCGAGATGTAATAGTTCGTAGTCTCGGTAGCCCCGGAAACGGAAAGCTCGTAGCTCTGCAGCATGGCAGCCTTGTTATATACCTCGTCAAGCCAGTTTACGTCTATCCTGCTGAGGGCGTCATAGTCCTTTCCTGCAGTGAGCCCCACCTGCTTCTCGTACTCGATGCGCTCTGCGGTATTCATGAGGTTCCATTTGCCTTCCGCGATGTCGGAGAATCCGAGCTGCATACGGAAATTGATCACCGGCTTCTCGCCGTGCGCACCCCTCTTGGTCGTTATCACGACCACACCGTTGGCCGCACGTGCCCCGTAGATGGAAGATGAAGAAGCGTCCTTGAGTACCGAGATGCTGGCGATATCCGAAGGATTGATCGCGCTGAAATCGGACGCTGTGATTACAGTGCCGTCGAGCACGTACAGAGGCTCCGTGCCGGAGTTGATGGAATTGGTACCCCTGATGGTCATATTGACCGGCTCGCTCGGCTCTCCCGAACTGGCGATGACCGTAAGACCTGCCACCTGTCCCTGCAGAGCCTGGTCGAATGCCGCTGTAGGCGCATCCGCCAGCTTTTCCGAACTCACGCTGGCCACAGAACCGGCCACTGTGCCCTTCTTACGGACACCATACGCGATAACAACTACATCGTCCAACAGCATCTGGTCTGTCTCCAGAGACACATTGCAAGTCACGGATGCCGTTCCTGACGGTACCGTGTACTCATATTTCTGGAAACCGATACTGCTGAAAACAATAACTGAACCGGCAGGGGCAGCTATCGAATAGCTTCCGTCGTCAAGAGTCATGACCCCGTTAGTCGGACCAGACATGACAGCCACCCCGACAAGAGGCAGACCGTCTTCCGCAGAAGTGACGACACCACTTACAATGACATCGTCATCACCCTGCTGCGCCCCCCAATTTGCAGCTGCCATCTGCACTGTACATGCAAACAGCAGCATGAGAATGTTAGAAAGTGCCTTCATTTGTATGTTTTAGAATGAGTTTTCAGCCATATGCCAAAAAAAGCGGCGCGAATTTAGAACAAAATACTTTTTTTGACAAACAAAAAATATCATTCACCGGCTGAAAATGGGGTTTCACCGAGGATGTGCCATTTATAATATGTTCCCGATATGACACACGCAGGTTACATTTTTCCAGAATACACATGACATAGCCGGACAAATCATTCCCGGCATCTGGCATGTCCCTTAAAAATCATCCAAGGGAGATTTTCTGCGGATTCATGCAATTTTTTTATGTACCCGCCCGTTTTTCTACGGGATCCGGCAAGTTCCGGCAGCGAGACATTTTGTTTTGACCGGCAAAAAGACTAATTTGGCGGAATAATGAACCATTATCAGGAAACAGCCGTATGGGAAAAGACAGGAAAGACAGGAAAGTGGCCCTCGCCCTTTCCAGCGGCGGGCCGAGAGGCTTCGCCTATATAGGTGCGATCGAGGAGCTCGAGAGCCGCGGATATGACATATCGTCCATAGCCGGGACATCCATAGGCTCCCTCGTGGGAGGGATCCATGCCGCCGGGAAACTTTCGGAAGTGAAACAGTGGCTTTTCTCCCTGGATGCATGGAAAGTATTCTCGCTGATGGACATTTCCATCAGCATGAACCACCTGGTCAAGGGTGACAGGATAATTGACGCACTGAAAGAGATTGTCCCGGATGTAAACATAGAAGACCTGGAAATCCCCTTCAAAGCCATCTCGACCGATTTCTACACGGGAGAAGAGGTCATATTCGAAAGCGGGAATCTTTTCCAGGCAATCCGTGCGTCCATATCCATCCCGTCACTTTTCCGCCCCGTCAAGTACGGCACGCGGACACTTATTGACGGCGGGATAGCCAACACATTGCCCCTCAACAGAGTACAGCGGACCCCAGGGGATATCCTCATAGGTTTCGACGTGAATGACGTGGACGTGGACAAGATAAGGGGCATCATCCGCGAGGATGCTGAATCCGAGGCCAGGAAGGAACAGGAAGACAAGGAAAGGGCGGAAAAGACCAAGGCAGTCATCCATGCCGTCAGGCACAATGACACCATGACCATACTGGAGAAGCTGAAGCTTGCCAGGATGCAGGGCCAGGAGGTTGTCAGGCATGTCTTCGAGAGCGAGGAAAAGCAGCCCGAGCTCTTCAGCGAAGAATCCAACTATTATAAGGTCCTTGGACGGACATTCAGCCTGATGAACCATACGATAGCGAAGATGGGCATAGCGCTGACCCCGCCGGACATACTTGTGAGCATGCCTTTCGACGAATTCGGGGCCATAGCGGACTACGCCCATGCGGAAGAAATATCGGAACGCGGGCGCCAGCTCATGAAGGAGGCGCTTGACAGATACGAGCAGGAGACTGCCGAAGGCTGATTAAAGGTCGTCCTTCAGGGCAGTGCTCTTGGCGTATGCGGTGCTCCGGGCCTCGAAAAAGTCGGTCTTGACCATATTGGCATTGGAATACTGCGACACCCACCCCATGCTTTCCGGCTCGGAACGGTTGTTCTCGGAAAGGAAGCCGAAGCCGAGAGCGGACCAGCGCATGTTGCCGAGGTATTCGATATAGTCGGAAACCATCCCTGATGTGAGTCCCCGGATGTTGTCCCCTATGACATACCTGCCCCATTCGATTTCCTGACGGACCCCTTCACGCATCATCTCCTCATAGACCTTGACCTTGTCAGGAGTGAAAAGTCCGGGCTCCTCTTTCCGGAGCTCCAGTATGATGTTGCGGAAGAGCCACAGGTGAGTGTTCTCGTCACGGTTGATATAGCGTATCTCCTGTGCAGAGCCGGGCATCTTCCCGTTGCGGCTGAGATTGTAGAAAAACATGAACCCGCTGTAGAAATAGATTCCCTCGAGGATATAGTTGGCTATGGCCGTCTTCATCAGGGTGAAACCGTCCTGACGGCTCTGGAACTCGTTGTAGCAGTCACCTATGAAAGTGTTCCTGCGCAGCAGATGCCCGTCTGTCTTCCACTGGTAGAGGATGTCGTTCCTTTCCTCCGGGCTGCATATCGTATCCAGCATGTAACTGTAGCTCTGGCTGTGGATACATTCCTGGTACGCCTGGATATGGAGACACAGGTTCACCTCGTTGGCAGTGATGAACTCGCTGATTGAAGGGAGGTTGTTGCTCTGGAGTGAATCCAGGAAGACAAGGAAGCTCAGTATCTTGTCATACGCGGTGCGTTCCGCCTTGTCCAGGTGGGGATAGTCCTTGACATCCTGGGCAAGATTGATTTCCTCCGGAATCCAGAAATTGTTCATCGCCTGGCGGTACCAGTCGCTGACCCACTTGTACCTCATGTTGTTGAAGTCGTTGAGATTGGTGGTATTGCCGCCAATCATGCGTCGCAGTCTCACTTCAGTGTCACCGGACGGATTGAATAAAGGGTTCTTTTTCAGTATCATGGTCATATTTAACGTCAGTTCGACGAATTTATGTTTAACAATATTATCCTAAAAATCAATATTTTATCATTTATGACAGGATTTCTTACAGAAATCCTGTCTGTCCACCCCCAGTCACCTGACGGTGACAGCCCCGTCGGGGCATGCGCCTCCGCTTC
>JADILZ010000074.1 GCA_017695065.1 Candidatus Cryptobacteroides excrementipullorum | reverse complement strand
AGCCCCTTGTTAAGGGGCGCCACCCCCTTCCTTCCCCCTCGCCGGGGGACCTGTCGCAGGCCACGGGCCTGCTCCTTAATAGGTAATTCGATGTAATTTAATGAATTAAATTCATCGAATTCACGTTATATTATATTCTTGCAAATATACATATTCCTCGTGTCCGAAGAGCCGGATACCTGCACTTCATTGTGTCTTCTCTACCTGTGATAACGGAAACCCGCGGTTTTTCAGTATATCGAATTACCGCGCAGGGGGAGAATCCCTAAAAATAGGTATTGCCGTATAATCCCAGACCCTGTACTTTTGCGGATGATACAATGAAAGCTGTTCACAATGATGCAGGTACAGAAGGATGACATACGCAGCCGCGTATTGGCTGCTGCCAGAGAGCAATTCGGGCGGAAGGGGTATTCCGGTACCTCCATGCGCGAAATAGCCGCATCGGCAGGTGTCGGGGTCGGGAATATCTACAACTATTTCACGAACAAGGACGGACTGTTCCGCGAGGTGGTCCGTCCGGTCCTGTGTGCTCTGGAAGCAATGCTGCAGGAACATCACGGCATACGTGGCGGGGATATCATGGCTATGAGGTCAGAAAAATATCTGGAATCCTGCATAGATGAATACGTTTCGCTTATGGACAGGTACCGCGGGCTGATGGAAATACTGCTGCTGCGCGCACAGGGGTCATCTTTGGAGCATTTCCGGGAAAATTATACCGACCGTTCCACGGAGGTGGTCAAAGGATGGTTCGCATCCATGCAGCGGAAGCATCCCGGAATAAATACGGCGGTGTCGGACTTCATCATCCACCTGCATACGGTATGGATGTTCACGATGTTCGAGGAACTGCTGATGCATTCTGTGCCGCGGCAGGAAATGGAGTCCATACTCCGCGATTACATATTGTTCGAAATTCAAGGCTGGAGGGCGATTATCAGGATATGAAGGACAAGGAACAGATACACGTACAGGCAGCAATGGCAGTGCTGTCGGCAAGGAGGGAATCTTCAAGGAGGTTCCCTCCTTTTTTTATGAACGATTCTGAATATCGTTCACTATTGGCGGTGTTCTCCCCCCCCCCTGGTATGCCGTGCTGAAGGCCGGATACAGGTTCGCAGTGCTGACCTACGGCAACCGCAAATGCAATTCTGCAGAAATCTGGGACGAGGTGTCCCGCAAGGCGGGGTGCCCGTTCGACTACATCACTACGATGATAATGGTGGACAACTGGCTGCCCAACTTCGACATGAACGCGCAGATGAAGATAGACAAGCATATACCTGAAAGTCTGGAGCGCATCTCCTCTGACATCAACGCCCGCCGCAATTGGCTCGAACCTGTGACGGAAACAGAGAGACAACAGCATGCCGGATTCCTGCAGGCCTCTGGCATAGACCCTGATACAGGTTTCCTGATGCGTAGTCAGGATGCCTTCGCGCTGACTGACGGCTGCATCGGCTGCGGAATCTGTACGGAAGTATGTCCGAGGGGCAACTACTCGCTGACTTCCACGGGAGTGAAGACGGAAGGAGACTGCGACTTCTGCTTCGCCTGTATCCACAACTGCCCTCAGAAAGCCATAGTTTTCAGGCAGATGAAGGAGGTTAACCCGGATGCCCGTTACCGCAACGAGCACGTGTCCCTGTGGAGTATCAAGGAGTCGAACAGACAGTGACACTTCATCAGCGGGTAAGCTCCTCCCACATCCTGTCGATGGTATCAATCGGGATATCGAGCATCCTCATCTGCCGGAACATTTCCGGCAGTTTTTCTTCCATGAACTGCCGGCGCCTGTCAGCCTTGATCATTTCCGGGGCGTTGTCCGACACGAAATAGCCCATCCCGCGCCGTGTATAGACTATTCCCTGCCTGGTCAGCAGGTCGTATGCACGCACGACGGTGTTCGTGTTGACCTCCATCATCTCGGAAAGTTCCCTGACACTCGGGATGCGCCCGCCGGGACTGTACCGTCCGGCGAGGATGCCGTCGCAGAGCCTGTCCGCCATCTGGAGATATATGGCCTTGTCTTGTCTGAAATCAGTCATTGTCCTTTTTGTCGAGTTCCACTTTCCGGAGAAGTCTGTAGGCCATTATTATACTGGTTATGACCAAAATAAGGCATATGCTCCCGGCGGCCACGGACATCTCGCGTTTGTCTAGAATACCCGCCGCTTCCAGGATTATTATCACTATGCATGACAGTGCCGGGACAATGATTGTCATCCATAAAAGGAGTCTTCCGCGTGCCCTTTCCCTCACCCTGATAAGTTCACCGTACACTATCAGCGGGATGAGCCCGAAGACAACCAGTATATAGGCGATGTTGAAGTTTTCCCCGACAAAAAGCAGTACAGGCCATTCTGCGGAAGGTTCCGTAAATATGGATATGAGCGAGAACATGACAGAACATGACAGAGCTAGCGCTACAGATGCGGCTGCTCCTGAGAACAATGCCACTATATATACAGATATGTATTTTTCAAGAGTCGTGGCCGGGGTCAGGAGCCTGACGGATATAAGGTCAGACAGTATCGCCGTAACAGGTATAATGGCCATGACAATAATCATTGTCTGGGTAAAGCCTGCACTCCCCGATATGTCTCCCGCATTCAGCAGCGTGGAAAACAGCACTATGAACACGGAGATGACCAGGATGACTTTCAGCTTTTTCCATACACCGCCCCCGAATATTTCCCCTGCCTGCAGACGGCTGAAAAGCAGGGTCCTCCTTAAACTGAACGAATTCATTTTACGGCTCCTTTTATTACGGCGTTGAACAATATATCCATCGGTATCTCGCTTTCCGGGAATCCCCCGTTCATCCGGAGCACGCGGTACCCTTCTGCACAGTTCTCAGCATAAACGGCCCCCGAGTCCGTGTCCGAAATGCCGTATGAGTATCTCTGCGACAGGTTCATTGTCGAATCGCAGAATAGCGTCCCGTCATTCCTGACAATGAGTACATCGCTGACAATCTTCGAGACATCGGTCATCACATGGGTCGATATGACCATACTCTGGTCTTCCCTCAAGTGCCTGGCTATCAGTTTTCTGAAAGCAGTGCGGGAAGGCATGTCCATCCCGTTGAGGGGCTCGTCCAGAAAAATGAATTTCGTCCCCAGGGAAAGGATGAATGCAAGCATGAACTTGTGCTTCTGCCCCAGGGAAAGTTTCCCCAGTGTGGTGTCCGGTGTATTGATGCCGAAAGCGTCAAGGCAGTCTTCCAGGACCTGCCTGCTGAACAGGGGATAGAACACGGAATTGAGGGACACGTATTTCCTGATGCTTTCACTGCTCTTCAGCTCGAATTCCGCGGGCATGAAAGCTATGTCCGCCAGGGTGTCCACTTTCCTGAGCACAGTGTCTTCCCCTTCACACAGTATTTTCCCTTCTTTCGGGAACAGCAGCCCTGTCATCAGTTTGAGCAATGTGGTCTTTCCCGAGCCGTTCAGTCCGAAAAGCCCGTATATACGGCCGTCCCTGATAGTCGCGGATATGTTCTGTATCACATCCTTGCCAGGCTCATACCAATAAGTTACGTTTGAAAGTTCTATCATCTGGATATAACATTTGCACTGTACCCCTGTGGTGGTACAGTGCAAATGTAAGAATAAAATTTTCAGATGCAAAAAAAACAGTGAATAAGTTACAATCTTCAGTAAATAACGTGAATTCGATGAATTTAATTCATTAAATTACATCGAATTACCTCTTTTCGGGAGCAGGCTTTGTCCTGCGACAGGTCCCCCGGCGAGGGGGAAGGAAGGGGGCGGCGCCACTTAATAAGGGGCTGT
>JADILZ010000073.1 GCA_017695065.1 Candidatus Cryptobacteroides excrementipullorum | reverse complement strand
ACAGCCCCTTGTTAAGGGGCGCCGCCCCCTTCCTTCCCCCTCGCCGGGGGACCTGTCGCAGGCCACGGCCTGCTCCTGAAAAGAGGTAATTCGATGTAATTTAATGAATTAAATTCATCGAATTCACGTTACAATAAATTACAACAGATCTTCATAGCGGGACCAAGGTCATCCGGGACTTGATCCGGAATCCGAGAAAAACCAAGACAACTGTCATTCCGGGCATAGTCCCGGAATCTGTGGAAAACCATTCCCAATGGCCCGGCATCACAGGAATTTCTGGATGTGCTCCCTTATGCTGCCGTCGAAGTAGCCGGACCAGGCGTCCACAATCACGCCGTCGGGGGATATCAGGAAATATGCGGGGATGCCAGACACCCCGTAGGTCAGTTTGAAAGCCACATTGCCGGAATAGTTCAGGTTGGCCCAGACGATCCCGTGCTCCGCGCTCGCCTGCTTCCACCTCTCCGCAGGATCCTCGCTGAGACTGACCACATCGAGACGGTCTCCAAACTCCTCGCGTATGGCCTTGAGTTCCGGTATCGACCTCAGACACGGCCCGCACCAGTGTGCCCAGAAGTCGAGCAGCACATATTTCCCGAGAAACGAAGATATGGTGCGGGTGCCTCCGCCGATATCGGCGAACTCACCGTCCACGAACCTGTCGCCCGGCTTGACCCTCTTCTCGACGGACAGATACTGGTACACTTCCTTCCCTTCGGGACAGTCCCTGTACCCGTCCGGCAGCCTCCCGTACCTGTCCAGCGCCTTCTCCCGCAAAACCCCGTACTTGTCCGGATAATAACCTATCATCATGGCTATGTCCGAAAGTCTGTCGAAGTATATATCTGATACAGAGGATTTTTCAAACAGATCAAGAGTCCTGTCATAGATAACAAAGTCGAGACTGTCGGCCTCATGCTCTATCGCGGCAGCCTGCCTGCGTACGGCGGCCGTGTCGAAAGGTACGCCAGGATTCTTGCGCAATTCCGTATAAATGGAGTCCTCCCTGGCGTCGAGCATCTGGAGCCTCCGGTACTCCGCCCTGACATTGTCCTTGTACCGCTCGGCCTCTTTCTGTAAAGGGACATTGCTCCGGACATTCCAGGTGAACAGGAAATTGTCGCTCCCGCTCACAGAAGCGGTCTTCCCGGGCTCGGCGTAAAGGGTGAGGAGCATCGAGTTGAGATCCCGGCTCAGCAGCCTCATTTCCGCAGCGGAGTCGAGCGGGCACGAAAGGGTGAACCTTCCTGACAGCGAATAGGCCGTATCGACTGCGGACAGATAGCCGTCATCAGTCAGGCGGTAAAGCAGCAGACAGGTGCTGTCGGGGAGTGTCCGCACATTGCCGTTCACGGTATAGACACCCTTGTTCCCGGAGCATCCGGCGAGCGGGAGCAGCAGGGCCAGGCACAGCAGCATTATCCCCGCAGTCCCGCTCAGATTCTTCCTGCGCCTCAAGAAGACGGCCGCCAGCACCGCAAGGCACACCGCTGCTGCAGCGATCACCACAACCAGAGTCCTGCCTCCGCCTTTCTCTGCCTTCAAAGCGTCCGCCTCGGCAAAAGGATTGTCCCCCAGATATCTGCCTTCGGCGATAAGGTCAAGGGCGTGCTCAAGCACAATGTCGTTCTCCGCTGTGAACACCTCCTCGTAAGACAGCGGAACCGGGTAGTCGGGCAGCAGCCCCCTCCCCGCCGGAGTCCTCTCCGTCACGGTCTCGTCGAACACCTCTTTCACAAGAGGGATCCTGACCACGATCCCGGAATTGGGCAGACGGATGTCCGCGAACCTCAATGCCGTCATGAAATGGTATCCGCTGCGGGTCTCCCTGCCCACAGTGACCGCCCGGTGGTTACGGACGAGGGTTGCAGGGAATATCGTTGCGGCCGATACCGAAGTCTCATCGGTCAGGACATAGAGTTTCCCGGTATAGTTGAGAAGGGAATCCGGCATGATGACCTTGCTTTCGCCGCGGCTGTAGAAGCCGTCCTTGCCCTCCTCCGGGACGAACTCCGGGAATATCTCCATATCGGCCGAATAGTTCAGGCTCCACTTGAAACATTCGAAACCTCCTGTCTTGTTCACCTTGGCATAGCCGTCCAGAGGGACGGAAGGCTTGTCTAGGAACCACCCGAGAAGACGGTCAATGACTTCGACATTACCCCCGGCATTGTTCCTCATGTCTATGACCATATAAGGATAATGCGAATATTTCTTCACAGAATCGGCAAGAGCCTCTATCTGTACATCGTCCAGGACGAAGGTAGAGAGACCGAAATATGCGGTGGAATCGTTCAGTATATCAAACACATAAGGGCTTTCCCGGTATTTGACATACTCCCTGTGGACATAGTCAAGGTCAAGGGTGGTCTTGGGGGTCCAGCCTTTACGGATGAACTGTCGCCTCGGGATGGGCCTGTCATGCAGTTCCTCTCCGTCGGAAAAGACGAAATGAGTGGTTCCCAATGTCTCGAGCTCTTCCGGACTGTCAGCGAAATAATAGTTCCATGCCACTGCCATGAAATAATCGAGATAACTCCTGCTGTCGGCATCGTAGCCGCCTGTAAAGTGATTCTCGAGTTCCTTTATGCGCTCTTGCGCCGGAACCCCGTTTATGGAGACAATCCGTTTCCTCAGATATTTCTCGTATCCCGGGACGACTCTGACGACAACGAGGGAATCCCCTATCTTCCCCGGGAAAATGTTCGGCATGCGAAAGTCCTGCCCGGTATCAGGATACGGGGTCTTCACTGCAAGGTGGCTGTCATGCACAAGGGCGGCGCTCTGTCCCACAATCTTCCTGAAATCCGTATATGTACATCCGTCTTTCATCTCTTCCCGCTTCAGCGAGTCGAACGCCGCAAGTTCTTCCCTGCTCACCACATCGTACAGAGACGGGTAGGCTTCGCGGTACGAGTCCATGAGGATGCCGAAGTCTTCCGCCGCCTGTTCCGCCGTGAGTGTCTCCGGTATCTTGAACTCACCCGGGGCCTCGAAGGTGGTCTCCAGGCCGAACGGGGTCATCGGGTCGTCCGAGGTCCCTTTCCTGGTGGATACTGATATGCAGATGTGCGGCTCCGCTATCCCTTTGTAGGCCCAGCCGCTGACCCCGAGCGTGTCTCCACGGCTGATTTTCATCCCCGTCTTGAACTTGACATCGCCTTCTATGCCCTGCAGCCATATCTTCCTTCCGTCCGGCAGTGCTATCCCCATCGTCCCTGTCACATATCTTGGCGGCACCTTGAGGTTCTCTGCACTCCTGAATTTACTGAGCAGGGCATTGAAGGTGTCGCCTTCCTCGCGGAAAGAGACGCTCGAACTCAATGTAGTGCTGTATCCCACATGGAAAGCGTCCAGGGTCCCGTCCGCCGGGGCCACAATCACTGTGCCGGGGGCGACCCCGATAAAAAGTTCATTGAATACAAGTTCGTCCCCGATGTACTGCTGCGGGACATAGAGGAGTCCCTCTCCTGAGGACTGTCCGGATACGGGCCAGAGCCAAGGCTCCGGTGACGGTTCTGCGGTAAGGGTGAGGGGCGCCAGGAGGGCGATGGCCGCGGCGCAAAGATGTACAGTTTTCATAAGCGGCTTGTTATTTGTACAATTATACTGTTTATCCGCCACATTTCCAAGGCTTTCCAGCTTCTCCCCACATCCGCAACAGCACGGAACCCCATACATGGCAGCCAGGCCCGTCAGGGCCGCACAGGAGCGTCAGCGAGGTTCCCGGCCGGGAACCGAAGCAGCGCAGGTGCCGGCGGAGCACTACATTGACCGAAAAAGGCAACAAAAGCATACCACTCTAAATATCAAGAGATTACCCAAACCAATATTCTCCCAGTCCCGTCCTGAAACACTGGACTGGGAGAATGCAAATAAAGCCAACTAATTGACATTGAGAAAAATATGTAAAAATCACCTCGGAAGGTTATAACACAGTGACGGTATTTTAGTATTTTTGCGGCAGAATTGCCGGCAAGAGCCGGCCAGGAAATAATCCAGACACTGCATCCAGATGAAGATAGGCAACATAGACCTCGGCGACAAGCCCCTTTTCCTCGCTCCGATGGAGGATGTGACAGACGCATCCTTCCGCTTCGTGTGCAAGAAATTCGGCGCGGACATGATGTACACGGAATTCATATCATCCGACGGGCTGATACGTGACGCGAAGAAGTCCCTCGCCAAGCTCGTGACCTATGACTACGAGGCCCCGATAGGCATCCAGATATACGGCAACATCCCGGAGGCAATGGTCGACGCCGCCAGGATGGCGGAAGACGCGGCCCGCATCGCGGGAGGGCACGGAGCGGACCTGGTGGACATAAATTTCGGCTGCCCGGTCAGCAAGATAGCCAGGCGCGGGGCAGGGTCCGGGATGATGAAAGAACCGGACAAGATGGTCCAGATCACCCGCATGGTGGTGGACGCGGTGAAGCTGCCAGTCACCGTAAAGACCCGCCTGGGCTGGGACGAAAACTCGAAAATCATCGTGGAGCTCGCCGAGCGTCTGCAGGATGCGGGCATACAGGCACTTACCGTACACGGACGGACACGCTGCCAGATGTACACCGGAGAAGCCGACTGGACCCTGATAGGGAAAATCAAGGAGAACCCCCGCATGCACATCCCGATAATAGGCAACGGGGACATCAACTCCCCGCAGAAGGCCGGGGAGGCGTTCGACCGCTACGGTGTGGACGGCATCATGATAGGCAGGGCCACATACGGGCATCCGTGGATTTTCCGGGAAATAAAGCATTACCTGCAGACCGGGGAAATACTGCCGCAGATGGGAGTGCGGGAGCGTGTGGCACTGGCCAAGGAGCACCTGTCCAAATCCCTGGAGTTCAAGGGTGAAAGGGTAGGTGTACTGGAAATGCGCCGCCACCTTTCATGCTACTTCAAGGGCCTTCCGGACTTCAAGGAGACCCGCCTGAAACTCGTAACCCTCAACGACCCCCGGGAGATATACGCCACTCTCGATTATGTGGCAGACCGCTGGGGAGATGCCGACGCCCCTGCCGCCGTATCCGTTTACGGGCAATGATCCGGCCTGTCATCCATGAGGCCGGCTATCACCTTACGGTAATTGGAAATGAAGTACTTCGTAAGCCTGTATTGTTCCGTTTCTTCATACTCGGACAGGGTCAGTCCTTTATCAGTAATCACATAAATATCGGCATCCGGATAGGCCAGCAGTATCGGCGAATGTGTCGCAATGATGAACTGAGATTTATTGTCCACCAGTTCCTTCATCTTCACAAGAAACTGCAGCTGGCTCGTTACAGACAGGGCGGATTCCGGCTCATCAAGGATATAGAGGCCATTTCCGTTCATCCTGTTCATGACAAGGGCCAGGAATCCTTCTCCATGAGAACGTCCATGCAAACTGCCGCCGTAGTTTCTTGCGAGCTGGTTCCTATCTGAAATCCTGTCCGTTTCGCTTGCCACATTATAGAAACTCTCCGCCCTAAGGAAATAACCGTCCCTGTTCCGTCGTGCAGCCCTCACTAGCCGGATGTCATTGTACAAAGAGGAATGAGTGTCGTATGTGCTGTAATTCATATATATGCTTCCGCCTTCGGGATTGAAGCCCGCACTGATAGCTATGGCCTCTATCAAAGTGGATTTCCCTGTACCGTTCTCCCCTGTAATGAATGTGATGCTTTTACGGAACTCCAATTCATACAATTCCTTGATTACCGGGATACTGTACGGATATTCCGACCTTTCGGCCTCCGGCCTGTCATTTATGACTTTCTCGATATATATCATTCCATATCCTCCGGGAGACAACACTGTTTCTGCTAGTAAAGGTAAATATTTTTTCCGGAGCAGGACCATTACCTGCGACAGATTACCGAATCCGCCATAAGCCAGAAGAATTTATCACTATATTTGCGTTCAAAATCTGATGCACGATGGTTGATAAGTTCATTCTTGCGCCGTATTATCTGACGCTGAAATTCAGAAACTTTCTGTATGACAAAGGATTGAAGAAAAGCTGCCGGGCGGGGATCCCTACTGTTTCGGTGGGGAACGTGACGGTAGGCGGGACAGGCAAGACACCTCATACCGAAATGCTGGTAAGGATGCTTCTTCAGCACGGATACTGGTCGGACAAGAAGATAGCGGTCCTGTCAAGGGGGTACAGGCGCAAGACAAAAGGGTTCCAGCAGGTGACTCCTGATGGGACCGCAGCCGACTTCGGGGACGAACCTCTCCAGATAAAGAGGAAATTCCCGCAGGTGACAGTGGCGGTGGACAAGGACCGTATCGAGGGCTGCAGCTTCCTGCAGCATCCGGAAAAGCTGCACACATCGAAGAAAGCAAGGAAATGCAGGGACAAGGACATGGCCCCGCAGGACATCGTGATACTCGACGATGCTTTCCAGTACAGGGCCCTGAAACCGGATGTATCGATTGTGCTGATGGACTATAGCCGTCCTGTCTTCAAAGACCATCTCCTGCCCGCAGGCAGTCTCAGGGACCTTCCTGAACGGATATACAGCGCTGACATACTGGTGGTGACGAAATGTCCGGCATACATAGACGACCAGGACAAGGCGAAATGCGCAGCAGAGCTGCGTCTGAAGGATTTCGACCCGCAGACAAGCATGGCAAGGACTCCGGACGGAAAGGCTGTCAGCATATTCTTCACAAAGATAAAATACTGCAGCATAGAGACTTTCTTCCCCGAGGGAGAACACAGGTACGCATACGCCAGACAAGCTGTGGTAGTAACTGGCATAGCCAACGACAAGCCCATGGTCATGTACTTGAGCGACACATACAGGATAGTGAAGAAAATGTCATTTCCTGACCACCACAGTTTCTCCGGCAAGGATATACGCCTCCTGGAGAAAGCTGCCGCAGACTACCCTACTGCAGTGCTTGTCACCACTGAAAAGGACAGCCAGAGGATGCTGGACTGCAAAAAAATATCCGGAACGCTCAGGAAACGGCTGTTCCGGATACCTATCACCGTGGATTTCATCACTGAAGAGGAGCGCCGTCGTTTTATTACTGTTCTGGATGCTGCTCTCCGAGGATAGCGTTCTGCTCGCTGACAGAAGCGTCATGTATGGCATTGAAAAGAGTGGTGACAAACTTCTCTGAAAGTCCGTATTCCGCCCCTTTCGCAATCACTTTCTCGAGAAGCGAATCCCAGCGCGAGGTCTGGAGGATGGCTATGTTGTTCTTCTTCTTGTACTCTCCTATCTGCCTGCTTATCTTCATCCTGGAAGCCAGTGTGTAGAGTATGCTCTCGTCAATGACATCTATCTTCGCTCTGAGCTGGTCTATGTTCTCCTTGTATTCAGGGCTGTCGGAATCTGATTTCCTTACCACGAGCCTGCCGAGCATGGTCCCGAGTTCCTCCGGTGTAAGCTGCTGCCTGGCATCGCTCAGGGCGCATGAAGGATCGCAGTGTGTCTCTATCATAAGACCGTCAAGGCCCAGGTCCAGCGACCTCTGTGAGATCTCCTCGATATACTTTGTACTTCCAGCCATGTGGCTCGGGTCGCAGAAGAACGGGAGCTGCGGGTAACGGCTTCTGAGCTCTATGGCTATCTGCCACTCCGGGGAGTTCCTGTACGGTATCTTCTCAAAAGTGGAGAAGCCCCTGTGGATGACCCCTATCTTCTTAATGCCGGACTGGTTGAGTCGCTCCAGCGCCCCTATCCACAGGTCAAGGTCCGGACTTACAGGGTTCTTCACAAGCACAGGTATATCCACATCGCGCAGGGCATCGGCGATTTCCTGGACAAGGAAAGGGTTGGCGGTAGTCCTCGCCCCGAGCCATACCATGTCCACGCCATATTTGAGGCAGTCGAAAACATGTCTTTCACACGCCACCTCCGTGCATATCTTCATCCCCAGCTCGTTCTTTACCCGCTGCATCCACTTCAGGCCCGGAGCCCCTACACCCTCAAAAGTGTTCGGATGAGTGCGCGGTTTCCAGATACCCGCCCTGAAGACATTGACACCCAATGTCTTGATTCTTCTTGCTGTCTCCATCACCTGTATCTCGGACTCGGCACTGCACGGTCCTGCTATCACAAGCGGCTGCCCCTCCGGAAAAAGATTCCACTGGCTCAGAGGGGTTATTTCAAGTCTTCTTTCCATAGTATTTTTATATTTTAACGTCAGTTCGACGTATTTATATTTAACAATATTATATTAAAAATCAATATTTTATCATTTATGACCGGATTTCTTACAGAAATCCTGTCTGTCCACCCCCAGTCACTCCGTGACAGCCCCGCCGGGGCATGCGCCTCCGCTTCGCTGCGCCGGCACCTCCACTGCTTCGGTTTCCCTGACGGAAACCTCGCTGACGCTCCGGTGCGGCCCTGTTGGGCCCTGCTACAGAAATCCTGTCTGTCTAAACCCCAGTCACTCCGTGACAGCCCCTTATTAAGGGGCGCCACCCCCTTCCTTCCCCCTCGCCGGGGGACCTGTCGCAGGCCACGGCCTGCTCCTAAAAGAGGTAATTCGATGTAATTTAATGAATTAAATTCATCGAATTCACGTTATTTTATTTCAGTTCGACGAATTATTTTCAATATGTCAAAACCAGTATCCGAAATTACAGGCATCAGTGGCCGGAGCCCGTCATGCCGGTGTCACCTGATTATCCGGCGTATCCTGTTGGCCTCATTGATCAGTTCCCTGATTCCCTGTTTGTTGCCGGAGGCTATCGCATCCCTGAAAGCCTGCATCTCCTCCATGTAGGTGTCGATGACATCCAGCACATTGTCCCTGTTCTGGTCAAGTATCGGCACCCACATATCCGCACTGCTCTTGGCCAGCCTGACTGTGGAGGAGAATCCTCCTGAGGCCAGGTCGAATATGTGCCTGTCGTTCCGCTCCTGTTTCAGGACTGTCAGTGCAAGGGCGAATGAAGTGACATGGGAGATATGAGAGACGTACGCTGCATGCATATCATGATTGTCCGGATCCATGCGAATTGTCCTCATGTGAAGCGTGTCGTAGAGCTTCTCCACCGTGTCCGCCGCATCCTTGTCGGAGTGTCCGCTGTCACAGATAACACATGCCTTGCCGTCGAAAAGCCCTGACATGGCCGCCCAGGGTCCCGAATACTCAGTCCCGGCCATAGGATGCGTAGGGACATAACGTCCGCGCATGGGATGCCCTTCCGCAGCCCTGACCATCCCTGACTTGGTTGAGCACACGTCTATCACTATCTTCCTGCAACCTTCCTCTCCGGAATGACGCTGCTCCATGGAGAGCATGTCCAGGATCTCCGGCAGCATACCCGCTGCCGCCCCCGCAGGTACAGCCAGCACTATTATGTCGCTGCCTTCCGTACAGAGGCTGTAAGGGATGACCTCGTCCACAAGGCCGATCTTCACAGCTGCGGCCGCGTTGACCGGATCTGATTCCACTCCACGGACCGAGGAGGCAAAGCCCCTGCGCCTCAGGTCTATGGCCATGGAGCCGCCGATGAGGCCGAGCCCTATAACTGTTATCGCATACTGTCGTTTCATATATGTTTAAGTTTTATGCCTTTCCTTCTATATTAGAGTGTAAAAATGCCGCTATCCTCCCTGCTGCACTTTCCAGGACCTCGGGCTTGGCACACAGAGAGATACGTACATAGTCGCGGCCGTTCTTCCCGAATATGAACCCAGGGGTGATGAATACCCCTGCTTCATAGAGTATCCGGTCAGACACCTTCTCTCCGCACGTCCTGGTGCACCATGCATCATCTGCCCCGGAACAGGGTCCGTTCCCGGAAACGTGCTTGACAAGCACCGGGCTGTCCTCCCCTACCTTACCCCACAGGAACAGCCCCGTGCAGGCAGGGTCATACACGGCCCCGATGATATCGAATATCCTTCCCGCGAGAGCTTTCCTCCTTGCGTACTCCTCGTTGAGCGCCTCAAACCATTCAGGCCCCTGCTCCAGCGCTTTCACTGCCGCAAGCTGCAAAGGCCTGAACATCCCTGAATCCATCTGGCTCTTGACCTTCAGCACCTGGGCGACAACCTCGCGGGAAGCCGCCACCATGCCTATGCGCCATCCGGACATGTTGTGTGCCTTGCTGAGGGAATTCAGCTCGACACAGCAGTCCCTGGCCCCTGGGACAGCGAGGATGGACAGCGGCCTGGGACACAGGATAAAACTGTACGGGTTGTCATTGCAGATCATTATGCCGTGCCTCCGGCCGAAGTCCACCAGCCTGCGGTACAGTTCCTCCGATGCCGGAGCTCCGGTAGGCATGTTGGGATAATTGGTCCACATCATCTTGACCCCGGTCAGGTCCATGTTCTCCAGCGCATCGAAATCCGGCTGCCAGCCGTTGGCAGCCACCAGGTCGTATTTCACCGGTGTCGCCTGTACAAGAGCGGTAGCGGACGAATATGTCGGATAACCGGGATCCGGGACCAGGACTTTGTCTCCTTCGTCAAGAAAGGCAAGGGAAAGGAGCAATATCCCCTCTTTCGACCCCACAAGCGGCTGTATCTCTGACGAAGGGTCGAGCTCAACCCCGTAATACCTCCTGTACCACCGGGCAAAGGCATCCCTGAGCTCAGGTATCCCGATATAGCTCTGATAAGCATGGTTGCCCGGCTGCACAGCGGACTCCACCAGGGCCTCTATTGCAGGTGCGGGCGGCATCCCGTCGGGAGCACCTATCCCGAGATTGATTATCCGGTCTTCCCCGGCAGCTGTCCTTGCTGCATTCAGGGATTCCATTTCCTTCAGTTTGGAGGAAAAGTAATATTCCCTTACCGTCTCCGTCCTTTTTGCTGGTCTTATAATCATGGCAGTAATGTATTTCCTGTTTATTCATAATGGCCGCAACCGGCAGATTCTTCCGGGTGGAAACTCCTGTATTCGCCAAGGACCTTCAGGTCCTCCATCAGAGGCCTGACAGCCGAAAGAGCCTGTGTGTAACGGGTATATGATTCGAACTTTATATCCACATAGAAGAAATACTGCCACTCCCTCCCCGGGATTGGCAGGGACTGAATCCTGGTCAGGTTCATGTCATAGAACGAGAGTATGGTCAGGACCTGGGCAAGCGAGCCGGACTTGTGCGGCAGGGTGAAGCATAGCGAGACCTTGTCAATCATCTCCTGAGGCACGTCGATGCTGTCGTCCATGATTAGGAACCTGGTGAAGTTCTGCTTGTAGGTTTCTATGCCTGGGGCGATTATCTCGAGCCCGTACAGGTCGGCGGCAAGGGCTGAAGCTACAGCACCGACGCCTTTAAGCCTCCCTGCAGCCACATCAGCCGCACTCTTTGCCGTGTCCTCGGACTCTACAAGCCTGATATGCGGGTAATTCATGAAAAACTGCCTCGTCTGGTTGATGGCCATGTAGTGTGTGCGCACTTCCTTTATATCCTCGATTTTCTGCCCAGGCAAAGCCATGAGATTCTGGCAGATACGCAGGAACACCTCCCCCTTTATCCTTATGTCGTGCTTGCGCAGGAGCTCGAAGTTGGGCAGAAGTCCGCCCGAGACAGTGTTCTCGATGGCCATAATGGCCGCGTCGGCTTCCTTGTTCTCAATCGTGTCATACAAGGCGTCGAACGTGCTGCACTCCACTGTCTGCAGGCATGACCCCGGCTCAGGATGGACCTTCCCGTAAAAAAGCCTTGCGGCCTGCTCGTGGAAGCAGCCCGAATACCCCTGGATAGCGACTCTCTTCTTTCTTTCCATTATCAATCACACTTCAGCTAAAAAAAACGGGCTGTCCGAAAACCGGACAGCCCATAAAACCTCATTATACGATATACGCGACTTCCGGTCCATCACCTTACTGGGTAATAGAAATAATAAAAACCGAAAGCGTTAAATCGAAAATCAACCATAGTGACAGCAAAGCTAATAAAAATTTCCTTTGCCTCTACCGTTTTATAAAAATTTAACAAACCTGAAATGGACGGAAGCCTTCCCCTCCCTTTCCCGGAAGGGGAAACCCGGCAAGTCCTATACTGTCAGGATATCCTTTTCCTTTGCTGCGCAGAGGTCATCGACCTTCTTGACAAAAGCGTCAGTCTCTTTCTGCACATTCTGCTCGTAATCCTTCTGGACATCTTCCGAAAGGCCTTCCTTCTGTGCCTTCTTCAAGGCCTCTATGGCATCCCTGCGGGCGTTCCTGATCACGATCTTGGAGTTTTCACCTGCGGTCTTCACCTTCTTTATCAGTTCTTTCCTCCTTTCCTCTGTGAGAGGCGGTACAGTGCAGCGGATATGCTCTCCGTTGTTCTGGGGGGTGAGGCCGATATTGGCATCCATGATGGCTTTCTCTATCACGGGTATCATCTTTTTCTCCCACGGCTGGATGAGGATGGTCTTGGCATCCGGTGTCGTGACAGAAGCCACCTGCGGAACCGGAGTCTCAGAACCATAGTAGTCCACCATTATATTATTGAAAACCAGAGGATTGGCCTTGCCGGCACGATAAGTCTTCAGGTCTTCCTCAAGGAACTTGACAGAGTCGCTCATCTTGGCTTTCGCCCCGTCAAGGATTTCTTTTGCTTTGTCAATCATGATTATATCTGTTGTATTAATGTTTTACCTATACATGCACCAAGGTCCCGACCTTTCCTCCGTCAAGAAGGCGGAGCAGGTTCCCTTTGCAGTTCATGTCAAATACGATGACCGGCATGTTGCCTTCACGGCACAATGCGAAGGCGGTCTGGTCCATCACCTTCAGATGGTCCTCCATGGCCTTGTCAAAAGTGAGCTCGTCATATTTCACCGCAGACGGATCCTTCTCCGGATCGGCCGTATAGACCCCGTCCACGCGCGTCCCCTTAAGAAGGGCGTCGGCTCCGATCTCGAGTGCGCGCAGAGCCGCCCCGGAATCAGTGGTGAAGAACGGATTGCCCGTTCCACCGGCTATAAGAGCCACACCCCCGTTCTCCATGACAGCCACGGCATCGTCCCTCATATAATATCTGGCCACCGGCATCATCGGAGTCGCGGTGAACACCTCGGCAGGAACACCCTCCGACCTGATGGCCATGGAAAGGCCGAGAGAATTTATCACGGTGGCGAGCATGCCCATCCGGTCTCCCCCTACACGGTCGAACCCTTTGCCGACCCCGGAGAGTCCTCTGAAAATATTACCGCCGCCGATCACTATCGACACCTGCATGCCGCCTTTCACGGCCTGTGCAATCTCTTGAGCATAAGCAGACAGGACATCTTCACTGATTCCCCTGCCTGACGACCCGCCCAGACTTTCCCCGCTGAGCTTGAGCAAAACCCTTCTGTACTGTCCCATTATCCGGATATTTCAGGCTGAAACTTTTATTTTCCTTGTGATTTTATCGAAACAAAAGTATCGAATTATTATGAAACTTGCAAGAAAGAGTATATATTTGCACGGTGTTTTGCGTTACGATAATAAACTACAGATAAGATATGGCGAACATTTTCACATCTTCAATCGGCAAGAAGCTCATAATGAGCATCAGCGGACTATTCCTCATTATCTTCCTCCTTCTGCACATGACCATCAACCTGTTCTCAGTGATTGACTCGATCAACGGCACCTTCGGCTCACCGGACGGGCTTTTTGCAGCCGGATGCGAATTCATGTCCCTCCCTATTGTGACCGTCATGGTCCCTGTTCTTGCCTTCGGGTTCATTATCCACATCATCTATGCGCTTATCCTGACCTTCAGCAACCTTAAAGCGCGCGGCGGATACAGCCGCTATGCAGTGGCAAGCAAGGCAAAGGCCGACTCATGGGCATCGAAGAACATGATTGTACTCGGAATCATCATACTCGGAATCATAGCTTTCCACCTCACCCACTTCTGGTCTGACATGCAGCTCCAGGAATGGATGGGCAACCATGCCGAAGACCCTTATTTCCTTCTCACATCCACTTTCGGACACTGGTACAATGTAGTTATATACATTGTCTGGTTCGGGGCACTGTGGTTCCACCTCACCCACGGCTTCTGGAGCGCCTTCCAGACCATCGGATGGGACAACAAGATCTGGCTCGGCAGACTCAAGGTTCTGGCTTATATTTTTGCAACTATCATATTCCTGGGCTTCACTACAGTGGCTATCAATTCATGCCTCGAGGCCTGCTGATAAAGCAGAAAACAAAGACACCTGCGGGCTGCCGGAAACGGCGGCCCGCTTTTTTTATCCAATAACCTTTTTATCAATTTTTCCTGGAAAAGCAGGAATAAAATCAAACCGTCATGAAACAGAAAAGATTTTTTCTGAGGGAAGACCAGATTCCCGGGCAATGGTACAACATCCAGGCGGACATGCCTGTAAAACCCATGCCGATGCTGAATCCGGCCACAAGGCAGCCGGTGAAGGAAGAAGAACTTTACCCCATTTTTGCAAAAGAGCTCTGCAGACAGGAGCTTGATACCGGACACCGATGGTTTGATATTCCTGAGGAAGTCCTGGAGCAGTACAGATACTACAGGTCCACTCCGCTTGTAAGGGCATACGGGCTTGAAAAGGCGCTGGACACTCCTGCTCACATATATTTCAAGAACGAAAGTGTAAGTCCGGTGGGGTCACACAAGCTGAATTCGGCCCTTGCACAGGCATATTACTGCAAGAAGGAGGGCGTGAAGAATGTCACCACCGAGACAGGCGCCGGACAGTGGGGTACGGCTCTTTCGTATGCCGCAAGGCTCTTCGGACTGGAAGCAGCGGTCTACCAGGTGAAGATAAGCTATGAGCAGAAACCTTACAGGAGGAGCATGATGCAGGTGTTCGGAGCCCAGGTGACCCCGTCTCCGTCCATGTCCACAAGGGCGGGCAAGGATATCCTCACCCGTACGCCGAATCACCAGGGGTCGCTCGGCACGGCGATTTCAGAAGCGGTGGAGCTGGCAAGGATGACCCCAGGCTGCAAATACACACTCGGCTCCGTAATGAACCATGTGACCCTGCACCAGACCGTAATAGGGCTGGAGGCAGAGAAGCAGATGGAAATGGCTGGAGAATACCCCGATATGATAATAGCATGCTTCGGAGGAGGGTCAAATTTCGGCGGCATTTCCTTTCCTTTCATGCGCCATGTCTTCTCCGGGGAGCGCAGGACCAGGTTCATCGCGGCAGAGCCGGAAGCATGTCCCAAGCTGACGCACGGGAAGTTCGAGTATGACTTCGGTGATGAGGCAGGATACACTCCGCTTCTTCCCATGTACACGCTCGGGCATGATTTCACCCCGGCGAACATTCATGCCGGGGGCCTGAGGTACCACGGGGCAGGAGTCATAGTCTCGCAGCTGCTGAAAGACGGGTACATGGAGGCAGTGGACATAGGACAGCACGAGTCATTCCAGGCCGGTGTGCTGTTTGCCAGGAACGAGGGGATAATCCCTGCGCCGGAATCCTGCCACGCCATCGCGGCAACTGTCCGCGAAGCCTTGAAGTGCAGGGAAGCCGGGGAAAGCAAGGTCATTCTGTTCAACCTCTCCGGACACGGCCTTGTAGACATGTCGGCATACGACCAGTATCTTGCCGGAAACCTGTAGAAGCTTCTAAAGACCAGCGCCGCCAGCCATACGGCATACTACAGGCGGACAGGTTCCGTTTTCTCTTTCAGCCAGGCAGCCACCTCAACAGGCAGCCTGGCTGAAAGCCGTTCATACACAGATGCATTATAACGGTTCAGCCATTCGGCCTCTTCGGATGAAAGCAGGCCCGGGACTATGACGGAAGTATCTATATGGCAGCAAGTGAGTGTCTCGAAGTCAAGCCAGTCTCCGAATTCATTCTTCCCGGCCTCCTTGCACAGCAGTATGTTTTCGTGCCTTATCCCGAATTCCCCTTCACGGTATATCCCGGGCTCGTTTGAAGTGACCATTCCTGGAAGCAGAGGCTGGGCATTGAAGTTCTGCCTTATATCCTGCGGCCCCTCGTGTACACAGAGGTAGAATCCCACCCCGTGGCCTGTCCCGTGGCCGAAACTGCGCTTGCTGCGCCACAGCGGCTCCCTGGCCAGAACATCTATCTGGCATCCTGCAGTACCCCGCGGGAATACAGCCATCGAGAGCTGTATCATACCCTTGAGCACCAAGGTATAATCCTCCTTTTCAAGGGCGGTGCACTCCCCAACCGGGACAGTCCTGGTGATGTCGGTGGTGCCGAAAAGGTACTGCCCGCCCGAATCCGTCAGGTAAAGGCCCCGGGGCATGATTACGGCAGAGCCTTCCCGCGGAGTGCTGTAGTGAGGCAGGGCGGCGTTGGCACCGTAGGCAGAGATGTTCTCGAAGCTGTTCCCCCTGTATCCGGGGATACGGCTCCTGAGTGAAGTGAGTTTGACGGATGCTTCCCACTCTGTCACACAGGCCCCGGAACGCACAGAGGTGTCAAGCCAGTAGAGGAACTGCTCCACCGCAGCCCCATCCTCCAGATACGCCTCCCTTAGACTGGAGATTTCGACCTGGTTCTTGACGGCCTTGCGCAGACTGACAGGAGAGGTGCCGGATACCACACAATCTTCCCCGAGCCCCCCGGAGAGCATCTTGAAGGCAGAATAGTTCAGAGTTGCCGCATCCACGAAAATCCTGAACCCCTCTTCCTGCTCCGCGATGCTCAGGGCGAGGTCGTCATATCCAGCGACAGTCACCCCGTCGGCCCTAAGTTCGTTGATACTGTCAAGGGTATCCGTATCCGGCTGCCCCGTGTTCTCTTTCCTGACAAACCATACTACATCCTCGAGTGTCACCAGAAGGTATGAAATCACCAGGGGGTTGTATGTGATATCGCTCCCCCGGACATTAAGAGTCCAGGCAATGTCATCAAGTGCCGAAAGGAGGATGGCATCATAGCCTTCCGCCATAAGGAATTTCCTGAGCCACACTATCTTGTGAAGCCTTGACTCTCCCACGTCCTGCTCATCGAGAGTAGTGACCGGAGAGACTGGGATCCACGGGCGGTCTTCCCATATCCTGTCCAGCATGTCAGGGACATCGAGCAGGGCGAACTCCTTCTCGCTCTCGCCATGTGCCTTCTCGAGGGCTTTCCGGATCTCCATGACAGAGGCCATGCTCTGGCTTTTACCGTCAATGGCCACTACATCCGCATGTCCGGCCACCCATTCCGGGATGCCTACCGCACCGGGGACTCTGGTCCTGTGCAGTTCTATCCCGCTTCCTTCAAGCTGTTCCATAGCCTGGATGAAATATCTGGAATCCGTCCACAACCCTGCATGGTCCGCCGTGACGACCATATCGCCGGCCTCTCCCGTGAAACCTGACACCCACTCCACCTGTTTCCATCTCGGCGCGGGATATTCGCTCCCGTGCGGGTCAGAACCTGAAATCACCACAGCGTCCCATCCGTTCGCGCACATCATCCTACGGATTTGTGCCACCCTTTCAGCGTGTATGTTCTCCATAAATGACAAATATTGACAATACTACAGATTGGGCAAATATACGACAATCCTGACAATTACGGACATTTTTCCCTGTTCTGTCCAACGGTCAGAGACGGTCTCCCGGCATTTTCTCCAAGGTTATTCGAAAATATTGCTACCTTGTAATACAAGGTATTAAAATTTAACATATATTTGCAACAAATTAGAACTCTGTATTGTCAAATATATAAAAGTACAGAATATATTGTACGGAAATAAAGTAAAACTCAAAACACAGCAATATGAAAAAGACAGTCAACGTAGCGATCGGGGGTCGCAGCTTTATTCTGGATGAAGATGCCTATAACGCATTGTCATCCTATCTGGACAGCTTCAAGTCCGGAATCGGACAGGCCAGCAGATCAGAGGTTATGGACGAACTGGAGATGAGGATCGCAGATCTATTCAAGGAAAAGCTCATGGGACGCGAGGTCGTGGACATCGACATCGTCCGGAGTGTGATCGCGCAACTCGGTATGCCGGACTGGCAAGCCGAGAATGTATCGGGCAGCTATACGGAACCCGTGAACGACAGCGAGCCGAAGGCCGTCAGGAGGCTTTATCGCGACATGGACCACAAGATGATAGGCGGAGTGTGCTCCGGGCTCTCCCTCTACCTTAACATAGACGTGGTGATTATCCGCATCCTTTTCGTGATAGCCCTGATATTCGGCACAGCGGGATTCTGGATTTACATCGTCCTTTGCATCATCGCCCCTGCGGCAAAGACGGCCACGGAGAAATGCGAGATGAGAGGCATACCGGCCACGGCCGAGAATATCCGCAGATTTTCAGAAAACAGGAAAAAATAAGGAGAGAGACATGGAGACCAACACAATAGTAGAAAACAGCCGTACGCAGATGCGCCGTGGTGTGCTGGAATACAGCATACTGCTGGTTCTGCGCTGCTCCGACGACTACGCATCGTCTATAATACAGAAACTCAAGGACGTGGATATTATAGTAGTGGAAGGCACCCTCTACCCTCTTCTCATCAGGCTGAAGAACCTCGGCCTTCTTACATACCGCTGGGAGGAGTCGCCTCAGGGACCGCCACGCAAATACTATATGATTACGGACAAGGGCAGGGAACAGCTTGCCGAGCTGGATTCCACGTGGCAGGAACTGGTGAAATCCATAGATTCGATACGCAACTCATCTCTGCTTCCTGCTGCAGGAACATGCATAGAAAATATATAGAACCTAAATCTCAAATACAATGAAACAGACAGAGAGAGTCAGTATAGGAGGCTATTCCTTCACACTGGAAAGAGATGCATACGAGAGGCTCAACGGTTACATAGAGGACATACGCACCACATACCATGACAACAGCTACGCCACCGAGATCCAGAGCGACATCGAACAGCGAATAGCCGAGATACTCATCGAGAAAGGAGGCAAGGACGGCATAGTGGACTACGCCATGGTGGATTTCGTAATCCAGCGGATAGGGACACCTGCCGAACTTGCTGACGAGGAAAAGATTGAAGAACGGGACCAGTCAGGCCGGGAGGGCCCGGGCGGAAAAGACAAGAGCCAGGCAGGCCAGGGCAACACCCAGGAAATACCGGGCAAGCGGCTGTACAGGGACATCGACAACAGGGTACTGGGCGGAGTCTGCAGCGGCATCGCCTCGTATTTCAACATATCCGACCCTGTAATCCCGCGCCTGATTGCGGTATGCATTGTAATAGGTGTGTCGCTGATCATAAGTTTCGGATGGAGATACAATTTCGAAGGGGCACTGCTCACTTCAGCGTTCTTCAGCTTCATCGCCTATGTACTTCTCTGGATTATCATCCCCGCGGCAAAGACCGTGGAGCAGAAATGCAGCATGACAGGGAAACCCATAGAGCTTAGGCAGTTCCGGGAGAAATTCGAGAACAGGCCGCTGAGAGAGACTATCAGCGAGGTCCGTTCCGCTCCTGCTCTTCACTCTGCCGGCAGGGTGATCAGCATGATCATAGGAATCATCCTCATAGCGGCAGGAGTGGCAAACCTGATAGGATGCACTACGTATGACCTGGTCAGGAGTATCATAGAAAAGGAGATGGACCTCGGCCACATAGGATACTACAACGGATACTACAGCGACGGAGCCTTCCTGATGTCACAACTTATCACGAGAGAAGAATTCTGGTGGATAGCCATAGCTGTAATAGGACTGTCAGGAATATGGCTCATATACAACGGCGTGCTCCTGACATTCAACCTCAAGGCCCCGCGCTGGCGTCCGGGCACCATTATCTTCATCCTTTGGATAGTGTCCTTGTTGGTAATGACAGTATGGATTATACGCAGGATGCTGATTATAGGGACATTATTATAAAATACCACTATATTTGCATAATGTCAGGTACCCTTAAGGGGAATGTAAGCACTGACTTAAAACAACATTATTACAGATATGAAAACCGGACTGATCATTGCTGCGGCCCTGCCGCTTGTCATGGTGGCATGCTCCCCGAAAGAAAGAGTGGTGGAGAATCCACTGATCGACACATCCAACACCACCACTATCGACATCTCCCGTGTGGAGATAACTGACTCCGCCACGGTCCTGCACGCCGACGCCAGGTTCATCCCGCATTACTGGATCCAGATCTCGTCAGACTCCTACATCATGGCAGACGGGAAGAAGTACTCCTTGACCGGGACAGAGGGCATACAGGCCGACTCTCTTTTCTGGATGCCTGACTCCGGGGAAGCCTCGTTCGAGCTGATTTTCGAGCCAATACCTCCGAAAACCAAGTCGATAGATTTCATCGAGTCCGACTGCGAGAGCTGCTTCAAACTTTTCGGGATAGACCTCACAGGCAAGACAGAGTACGACAAGGTTTCCGGAGTGCCTGCGGAACTGCTTTCCCACGACGGGAACGCCGCCGTGCCGGACCCGGTATTCAAGAGCGGGGAGACAAAGGTGAAAGTGCATCTGCTCAGCTACAGGCCGGAACTGGCCAAGGAGGTTAACCTGTACGTAAATACGCTCCTTGAAGGACAGCAGCCATATACAGCGCCTGTAGATCCGGAGACAGGGACGGCGGAATTCAAGTTCTGGCAGTACGGCCCCGCAATTGCACTTGTGTCCCCAGGACAGACCGGAGGCGTTGCATGGCTCGCCCCGGGAGAAGAGACTGACCTGTATTTCGACATGAGGCTGACAGGATGGTATCTGGTCGCCCAGCGAAACTACGGTAAAGAGGAAGAGCCATCTGTCCCCGCTTTGGACAAAATATATTCGTCCGGCAGCCTGGGAGACCTCTCCTACTTCTCAAACAGCCGGGGAGGCCTGTTCACAATGAACCTTTACACCGGACATTTCGCAGACTGCAAGATGTCCGCAGGGCAATACACAGAGCATGTCCTGGCAAGATACAAGGCACTTTCCGACAGTATAGCCACAAGCGGATTGTCCGCCATGCAGAAAGAGCTGCTGCAGATATCACTCAAGCAGGAGGCTTTCATCGCTTTCGCTGAAGGGGACTTTTTCCGCGAGCACAACTATAGGGCAATCAACAACTTATGGGATTTCACCACCCCTGTTCCAGGGATAGACAAGATGAAAGAGCAGGACTATAAGGTCATCTGCAGCCTGATAGACATAAATGACCCCGGACTCCTGATGGGGACCAATATGGCAGATTATGTGGATGCTCTGACAGACGAAAGCATAGACTGGCCGGCCATAGCCGGGATAGAAAAAGGACTGGTCCCTGACCTGAGGAAAGCCATACAGAAAGTACAGGCTGCAACGGCAGGCACACTTACAGAAAAAGACCTTGAAGGGATAGAGACACCGTTCTTCACTGAAGCACTGAAAGCAATACAGGCCAATACGGTAGCGGCGCTTGAGGCACTCGAAGGCAAGGCAGTCATCCAGCAGACTCCTGAAGTGCCTGTAGAAAAGCTTTTCGATGCCATCATCGCCAGGCATAAAGGCAAGGTGGTCCTCGTCGATTTCTGGAACACCTGGTGTGCCCCGTGCCGTGCAGCACTCAAGGCCAACGAGCCGCTGAAAGACACCGAACTCAAGAGCAACGACCTGGTATGGATATACATCGCTAACGAGACCTCGCCTCTTGTCAAGTACAAGACAATGATCCCTGACATAAAAGGCCTTCACTACCGGCTCGGTCCGGAGCAGTGGAAATATCTGTGCGACAAGTTCGATATAGACGGCATACCGTCATACGTACTGGTGCAGAAAGACGGCAGTTACTCTCTTCGCAACGATTTCCGCGACCACGACCTGATGACAGACACCCTGAAAGGGCTCATAAGATAATTTGCAAGCCGGGAGCAACGGTGTGCAATAATTTAATCGGGCTGTGCAGAAACATTCATTCTGCACAGCCCGATTTATTTTTACCGTTCCCTTTTGACAGGAAACGTTCTCAAGCAATGATATCAGAAATTGCCCTTGGCTGCGTTGTCCCACCATACACGGGTACCGCCTGTATCGCCTGTATGTCCGCTCTGGCTTGAATTCTCCTGGTTGAGAAGCTGGATACCACCTTCAACACCCTGGGCATTGGTGTCATACGCATTGCTGCTGTAAAGCTGGCGGCGTACGCCTTCTTCACTCGACACTGCCCCGAGACTCTCGTTCACATAAGGAGGGAACTGCTTAGGGTAACCTGTCCTTCTGTACTCGGCCCATGCCTCTGTAGAAAGAGGGAACAGGGCAAAATACTTCTGGGTGATGATCCTCGCGAGCTTATCCTCATTGGAAGCGGCGTCATCCCATTTGACACACAGCGTGTTCACGGCAGGGGTACTGAGTCTCGGATCCACAGGGTCAACGAAATCTATCTGAGTAGTTGTACCGTTGATATAAGCATCCACAGCCCCTGCAGGATATGTTGTCATGTCCACATATTCCCCTTTGTAGGCAAGTTCATTTTCCATAGAGCAACGTATTCCGTTCTCATACAGATTCTGGATGGATTCAGAGCCGATGTCCCAGCGGAGTTTGGCCTCGGCAAGAAGGAAATAGGACTCTGCCTGCCTGAAGATAGGAAGTGGAGCTGCATAGATACCCTTGGTGTTGTCCGGATCCGGCCAGTATGAGAAATTGCCCCAGCTGTTAGGTTTGCCAGGAAGTCCGCTTGCAAAACGGATACCGACATAGTCTGTCCCCTTAGTCATCACGACATCACCGTTGAGATCGGTTATGTCACCGTTGTTCCTGGTCATGAACAGAGGCTGCCGCGGGTCTTTCATCCCGGACATGAGAGTCACAAGGTTGGCATTGAATCCGCAGTCTCCCCAGTTGAACATGAGCCACATCTCGTTTTCAAGGCTCTTGTCGATGAGTATATCCCTGCCTCCGTTGGCAAGTGTGTTCGGTGCGGCCTCGGTAGCCAAAGCCTTGAGGTCATATCCTGCGGCATTCATCTCGCTTTCGCGTTTTGACAGACGGAGTGCGACACGGAGCTTCATTGTATTGACTACCTTCACCCAGAGCTGAGGGTCTCCCCCGCACCAGCTGTCGAATGTCACAAGTTCCGCAGCCTCTGTGTCTGTCATTGCCGCTATATCGGTCCCGGCTTTCTCCAGGTCGTCTATCATCTGGCAGTAAATCTGCTGCTGACTGTCAAAAGGATAGTATGACTCATACTCGCCTGAAAGGATTGAACTGTATGCGAGAGGTCCGTACACGTCTGTAGTCATCATTGTTCCGAATGCCTGGACCACTCTCATGACACCTGCCAGACCCAGCTGTCCGCGCTCCTCGAATGTGGAGATGAGCCTTCGAGTATTGTTGAATATGTGAAGGTAGTAGTTCTCGTACATTCCGCCGCTGTGGCCACGGTTTTCCCCCATGTCGCCGTTGGTGAAGTTCCCGTTCGGGGTCATGAAGTAACCGCTGTAGAGGTCAACTGTAAGGTTTGTCCAGAACTGGAACATGTTCTGCTGCGGAGCATAGCAGTAGTTCATCGGCTCTGCACACTGTGCGGAGAGCGGAAGAGTGGAAGGATCCACCTGTATGTTGCTCGTGTTCATCTCCTCGAACTTGTCAGTGCATGAAACGAGCACGCCAAGACCGAGAACTGCAGCCGATATGTATTTTGTGATTTTTTCCATTGCTGTAGATTTTAGAAATTAAGTTTCAAATTCAGACCGAAACTGCGGGTAGTAGGAAGGGCGAACATATCCACACCCTGTACACCGTTGCCCGTACCTGCAGATACATCCGGATCCATAGGGGCATCCTTGTAGAAGAAGAACAGGTTACGTCCGATCAAAGATGCAGTGATGTTCTTGCCTGCGCCGAATACATCACGGAAAGTATATCCGATGCTGAGTTCACGAAGACGGACATTAGTGGCGCTGTAAACATAGAACTCGTTGGCGTACTGGGAGTTATAGTTGGAAAGTCCGACTGTCTCATACCATGCACGAGGCTCGAATGACACACCGTCCACTACGACCTGGCCGGCATCGCGTGCAGCAGCTGTCCTTTCTGAAACGCCCCAGCCGTCAAGTGCGGCCTCTGTCATGGAGAGCACCTTTCCTCCGAACCTTGCGTCAATAAGGAAGGAGAGGGTGAAGTTCTTGTAACGGAACGTATTGGTCCATCCGGCATTCCATTTTGAAGTCATGTTTCCAGCATAAGTGAAATCATCGTCTCCGCTGAGGATAGGGTTTCCGGTAGCCTCATCCTTAAGAGGTCTTCCGTTTTCGTCCCTCATGATATGGCGGACATAGAGGTCACCGTATGAGCCACCTTCGTTGAGAATAACCTTGGCTCCTCCGAAATCAGTAAGGGTCAAACCATTAGGGAGGTCATCAACAAGTTCTTTGATGACATTGTCATTGAAAGACAGGTTAAGGCCGGTCTCCCAGCTGAAGTCCGGAGTGAACGGCTCGTACCAGCTCGCCGAGAACTCGAATCCCTGGTTCTGCACGTCACCGGCATTCACGTACCTGTTCCTGAGGCCTGACTCATAAGGGGCAGCCACTGAGAAGAACTGGTTCTTGGTGTTGGTCTTGTACCAGGTTGCAGAGATATTGAACCTGTCATTGAAGAAGGTACCGTCGAAACCTGCCTCGACGGAATGTGTCATCTCAGGCTTGAGAGTCCTGAACGGAGCCTTGTCCGGAGCCGTGAGGACGCCCTGGGAACCGAGGCTGTAGAGGAGGTTGGACATGAACACCGGAACATCGTTACCCACGATAGAGTAGCTTCCCCTGAACTTGAGGAGATCGACATTCTCTCCCATGTCAACGAATCTGTCGAGAAGGAGGCTGGCACCCACTGAAGGATAGAAGAATGATATGTCGTCAGTGAAAGCGAGAGAAGAAGACCAGTCGTTACGTGCCGTCACATCGATGAACAGTCCGTCCTTGAATCCGAACTGGGCAGTACCGAACACGGCATTGAGTCTCTTTTCCGTCTCCCAGTTGTCTGAATCATCCACAATGGAAAGGTTCCCGTAGTAGTTGTTCGGAGTGAAGATGTTAGGATAGTAGATGTTTCCTGAACCCGGACCGGTGAAAGCCGAACCTTCTCCCCAGAGATCCACATGGGATGTCTTGGTATGTGTGAAGCTTGAACCGGCTGTCACGGTGAGGGAATATGTGTCGTTCCATGTGTGGTTGTAGCTGATTATCACATCGCCGTACATCTGGCTGCTGAAATAGCGGTTGTCCTTTATACGGCCCATGCTGTAACGGTTTGCCACACTGGAAGCATAGAGGTTATGCCTGAAGCGCTCCTCTCCCCTTTCGTATGTCAGACGGCCCTGTATATAAAGCCCGTCGATGATGTCATACCTGATGGAACCGCCGAAAGTATAGCGGTTGCGGTCCACTACAGGCTTTTCGCGGTTGAGTACCCAGTAAGGATTCTCGAACTGCTCCATGGCGGTGTTAGTCCAGTTGTGGACATTGATACCCCTGGAAGCGTCATACACCTCGTAATTGTTCTTGTAGTAGTTCCAGTCCTCGCCTCTCGGGAACAGGTAGGCACCCGGAAGAGGATTGAAAAGGAAGCCGGAAGCAGCCTGGTTTTCAATGTGCTGGTTTGTATATTTTGCATTGAAGTCAAGATGCACTTTCTTGAGGACAGTGAAATTCACCTTGGCATTGAGGTTATGGCTCATGTAGTCGTTCTCAGGAGTTATACCCTGTGAATACACATTGCCATAAGAGAAATAGGCGCCGAAGTTCTCGCTTCCGCCTGACACGGCTACGGAGTTGTTGGTCGTGACACCTGTGCGGTAGAAATCCTTCACATAATTCTGGGCAGGGGAAGAAAGTTTCTCGCCCCAGCTGTATGTGCCGTTGTCAGACACACCGTAAGAATTCTGGAACTTAGGAAGCGAAAGCGGAGTCTCCACAGTAGTGTTGCTGGAGAAATTCACGTTCACCTTGCCGGACTGCGCCGACTTGGTGGTGATCATGATGGCACCGTTGGCTGCGACAGCACCGTAAAGGGCCGCTGCGGATGCTCCTTTCAACAGGGAGATGGACTTGATGTCATCCGGGTTGATGGTGGACATCACGTCACCTCCGTCTCGTTCACCGCCATAGTTCGAAGCGACCTGGGCTGTGGTGATGCTGTTCATCACAGGGACACCGTCGATGACGATGAGAGGCTGGTTGCTTCCGCTGATGGACTTGCTGCCTCGGAACAGGATCTTGGACGATCCGCCGGCTCCGGTGGAGTTAGGAGTGATGACCAGACCTGCGGACTTGCCCTGCAGGGAGTTGATCATATTGACACTCTTGATGTCGTTGACATCATCGCCGCCGACAGTCTCTGCAGCGTATGTCAGGGATTCTTCCTGACGCTCGATACCCATGGCTGTCACAACGACACCCTCTAGGAGAGTGGATTCCTCTCTGAGAAGAAAATCAAGGGTGCTCTGCCCAGTATAGACGACTTCCTGGGACTCGTATCCGAGAAGGGATACGACTATGACATCATTAAGATTCAGGTCCGACAGCGTATATGCACCGTCAAGATCGGTCGTTACACCGTTCGACCCGTCCTTTACAAAGACCGCCGCGCCAGCGACCGGTCCTATGGCATCTGTTACTACGCCACTTACTGCCCCCCCCTGGTTCTGGGCAAAGGCACCGAAAGGCATCGATACGTTGACAAGAGCCGTTGCGAAAAACGCCAGGCAACTTACAACGATCGAAGACTTGATCGTTTTAATCATAATCGAATATTTTAGTTATACTTAAAGTGGTTATAATTTTCCGGATGCAAATATACGTATTATTTACAATTCTTTAACAAAATTTTAGTTTTATTTAAAAATTGCAAATGTATGCACATATTTACTTTACGACTATAACGAAACTTTTATGACCTGCGTCTCAGCACCGCCCATGAGATGAAGGCATAGAAAATTATAAGGACTGTGTGGAGGATAAGTTTCACGGCAAGCATGCTGCCTGACAGCCCTGAAGGACCTGCACCCGGATCATACGGGAACATGACCCTGTCCAGAAGCATGGAGACACCATAGACCAGGCCCATGAAAAGGAATGACAGGAAAATCCTGCCCCATCTGTAAGGGATAGGATAGAACTTCCGGCCGAGCCATACGTTGAGGAAGAGCATGACCACATAGCTTGCAAGATGCCCGAATGCCGATGCCCAGTAAGAGTATGCAGGCATGAACAGGATGTTGATCAGGGCAGTGACGGCAAGCCCTGCAAGAGTGATATAAACGGCATATCCTGTCTTGCCTGAGAGCTTGTACCACATAGATACGTTGAAATGCATCCCCAGAAGGATATAGGAAAGGAGCATTATCGGCACCACCCCGATACCGGCACGGAAATCACGGCCGAGAATAAGTGAAATGGGGTCGATATACAGTATGACTCCGAGAAATATGAGCCCGCAGAAAGCGGTGAAATATTCCATGACCCTGGCATAGAGGACCTTTACATCCTTTTCTGCTGCCCTCTGGAAGAAGAATGGCTCTGCCGCGAACCGGAACATCTGGATAAAAAGCGACATTATCACCGACAGCTTCACCGCAGCCTGGAAAATCCCCAGGCTCGACCTCCAGTTCTCGGCACCTGTGTCGAAATACCTGAACAGGAACCTGTCCAGGAAGTCGTTCGCCACCCCGGGGAGAGAAGCCACCATCAGGGGAAGTGAGTACGCAAGCATCCGGTGCAGGAGCCTGCGGTCAAACGAGAACGCGAACCTTATGAAATCCGGGACAAAGATCAGGGCGCAAACCACACAGCTCACCAGGATGGAGAAAATGACATACCCGAAATCAGGCGTGGCGGACACCAGGTCAAGAAGCCAGACATCTGCGGAAGAAAGCTCCGCGACACTCTTGCCGAGAGCTGAAGCCGCCCGTGCGCAGTATGACGGGAACCAGAAGAACAGAACCAGGTTGGAAGCCGTCTCCGTAAGTATCTTGACAGTCTTTATCACCGCGAACCTGAGAGCCTTGTGTTCCTGCCTCAACCTGGCAAAAAGTATGGCCGTGATGCAGTCCAGGAACAATATCCCCCCAAGATATATTATGCAGTTCTCATATCCGGCATAGCCGAGAGCGGAGGCAATCGGGCCGCAGAACGCTATCATGGCGGCGAGGAAGGCTGCATTTATCCCGAAAACGGCGGTCATGGCCGTGGAATAGACCGAGTGAGGGTCCTCACCTTCCTTGTTGGCGAAACGGAAACATCCCGTCTCCAGGCCGAGCACGAGAACCACCTGCAGGACAGCTATATAGGCCATGAATTCTGTCACGACGCCGTAACTTTCCGTGGTAAGGAGCCTCGTATAGAACGGCACAAACAGGAAATTCACGATACGCGCAAGTATCGTACTGAGCCCATAAATGGCGGTCTCCCCCGCCAACTGTTTCAACGGATTTGCCATAACGGCCGCAAAATTATAAAACTGTACGGATTTTCCGCAATAAAATCACCGGAGCGGTGCAACTTATCGGGACTCCCGGGCATCTATTACAAAGTTTGCCCGATAATTGCAGTCGGGAGTGCCGTCATGCCACGACTGGAAAATCTTTATTCGGATAAATATATGAAAAAAACATTTTTTAAGGCGATGTGCGTTGCAGGGATCCTGGCAATCGCTGCAGGCTGCAACTCTGGACAGAAAAAAGACAAAGAACAGGAGAAGACAATGAAATTCGATGCCACAACCCTTTCCGAAGAGCCGGTACTGGACATAAAGACCGACCTCGGCACCATCAAGGTGAAACTCTACAAGGAGACACCTCTGCACAGGGACAATTTCGTGAAACTCGCATCAGAGGGCTATTATGACGGCCTCCTCTTCCACAGGGTCATCAACGGGTTCATGATCCAGGCAGGAGACCCGCTCACCAAGGACCCTTCCAAATCGGCACAGTACGGGACAGGCGGCCCCGGATATACCATCCCAGCCGAGATAGTGCCTGGATTCACACACAAGAAAGGCGCTCTCGCTGCAGCCAGGAGAGGCGATGCGGCCAACCCGAAAAAGGAATCGTCCGGCTCCCAGTTCTACATAGTCCAGGATGCGAACACATGCTCTCAGCTGGACGGACAATATACGGTTTTCGGGGAGACTGTTTCCGGATTTGACGTTATAGACAAGATTGCCGCCGTCGAGACTGACGGAAGGGACAAGCCAGTGAAGGACATACACATCATCTCCATCCGTCCGGAGAAGCCGGCAGCGCCTGAGGCACCTGTTGCCGCGGATGAAAAGGCCGGAGAATAGGCAGGAATGACACCAATGAAACATGTGTTCCTGGATGCTGACGACACGCTCTGGGAAAACGAGATCTACTACAGGGAAGCAAAGCGCAGGTTCGCCTTGCTTCTCTCTTCTTATGCCCAGGAAGAGAAGGTCATGGAGATCTTCAACGGGTTCCAGGAAGAGAACATACCGGTCTTCGGCTACGGGGCCAAAACATGCATGACCGGGTTCACAGACACTGCGGCGGACCTGTGCGGAGGGAATATCCCGGGGACGATATACAGCAGTATCAAGGAAATATGCAGGGACCTGTTCTGGCATGAGGTGAAGATAATAGACGGGGTGACAGACACTCTTGAAGCCCTGTCCGGAAGATTCAGCCTCGTGGTGGCAACCAAAGGGGACATGATGGAACAGGAAAGGAAATTCAGGGAATCGGGACTTGAAAAATACTTCAGCGGATTTGAAGTCATGCAGGACAAGGACGAGCGGAACTATTCCGCCCTGGCACGCAAATACGGACTGTCCCCTTCCGGGATTGTCATGGCAGGCAATTCAGTACGTTCAGACATAGTACCGGTAGTCAGTGTCGGAGGTACGGCCATACATGTGCCGCACGAACTCGTATGGGAACATGAAGCCATGGATATGCCGCAGTCAGACAGGGTCATCGAGGTACAGAGTATCCGCGACCTCGTTACTATCCTTTGCTCTTGAGCATCCATCAAAACGTCATACCGAGCGAAATAACCGGGGATTTTTCAGATTTATCACGGAAAAATATGATTTTCCCGGCCTCGGACAGACTTTTGGCACAGGTCTTGCAATAATTTTTGACGAATAGTTTTTTCATAGGTTAAGTTTTAGGTTAGAATTGCGGAGCGTCTACGATGGGAATCGCGGACGCTCTATCTTTTTATGCAGCTGCACGGCAGAAGGAATCAGATATAGACTATTATGTAATACATCATGACTCCGCACACGATGAGTTTGAGCCCGGTCCCGGTGAGGAAACCGAGGAACGAGCCGAAAGCGGACTTCAGAGCGTCTCCGGTGCTCTTTCGCGCATAATAAAGCTCAGCGAGAAACGCCCCGAGGAAAGAGCCGAGTATCATCCCCACAGGTGGAACCACGAAAAGTCCGAATATCAGCCCTGCCATAGCCCCGCGCTCAGCGGCCTTGGTCCCGCCGGTCAGCCTTGTGAAATACAGAGGGACAACATAGTCAATGATGCTGACGGCAACGGTAATGCCGAGCATCACAAGCAGAAGTGTAAGGGACATGTGTTCCCCGGCCCCGTCAGTCCCGCCCCAGAAATACAGGAGAAGCATCCCCACCCATGTGAGAGGAGGCCCCGGAAGAGCGGGCAGTATGCTGCCGAGGATCCCGACCACCCCTGCGAGAACTGCCAGTATAGCTATGAGTATTTCCATATAACCACGTTTTATTTCATCATAAAAGGAAGAGTAAAGCCGAAGCACCTGCCTGGAGACAGACAGGTTCTTCGACTTGAAGTTCAGAATGAAAAAGCCGGATAGTCCTTCATTCCGTCATTCTGCAGCCATGGCAGCCTCGACTTCGTCAGGGTATATCGGCAGCCTGCGGGAACCGAGACGCCTGCAGCCGTCAGGAGTTATCAGCAGGTCATCCTCCAGACGTATCCCGCCGAAATCGAGATACCCTTTCTCAAGCTTGCCGTAGTTGATGAAGTCCTTGCCGGTACCCTCGGCCTTCCACTTGGCTATCAGGGCAGGTATGAAATAGATTCCCGGCTCGTCAGTGACCACGTGCCCCGGCTTCAGGACACGGGCCATGCGCAGAGACCCCAGCCCGAGCTGGGAGGAACGCCTCTGTCCCGGGTCATACCCGACAAGATCTTCACCGAGATCCTCCATGTCATGCACATCGATACCCATGTTGTGTCCCAGCCCGTGAGGCATGAACATGCCTGCAATCCCCTCTGTCACCATGTCCTGCACATCACCTCGAACAAGGTCCAGGGCCTTCAGACCCTCAAGCATACGTGCAGCCACGGCAAGGTGCACATCGCGGTAAGAAACTCCAGGTGCAGCCATGTCGTAAGCAAGGTCGTTGCATGCCACTACTATATCATATATGTCACGCTGCACAGGTGAGAATTTCCCTCCGCACGGGACAGTCCTTGTGAAATCAGACGCATAGTGGGTATTGCTTTCGGCCCCGGCATCCACAAGAAGCAGCTTTCCCGGTGTTATGATGCCATCATGCCTGTGGTTGTGAAGCGTCTCCCCGTGCTGCGAAAGGATGGTCGCGAAAGACACTCCCCATCCTCTTGAGATGGTCACCCCTTCCATCCTGCCCACAATCTCCTGCTCGCATACACCAGGCTTGCATGAGCGGCGAGCCTCGGTATGCATGAGATAGCCGATCTCGCAAGCCTTGTCAATCTCTTCTATCTCACACTCTTCCTTCACAAGGCGCATGGATATGACCGCACTGGTCAGCTCAAGAGAAGCATGAAGCTCCCCATCCTGGAGAGTTGCCACCTTGCGCACGGATTCCGGAGGACATCCTGTCAGGGAACTGGTCTTCAATACATTGTAATACCTTGATGCAGGCAGGAAATGTACATGCCTGCCCTTGGATACGGCCGAGGCCACTGCACGGTCGAATTCCGCGTACGGGGCGGATGACTCCACCCCGACTGACTCCGCCTTGGACGCAACCGAAGGCTGGGGACCCATCCAGATGATATCCCCTATCTCCACATCGTCCCCATATATACATTCCTTCCCCGAGTCTATGTCGAGGACAGCGGCAAAGCAAGGCTCGTCAATCCCCCAGTAATAGAGGAAAGAACTTTCCTGCCTGAACCTGTAGTCGTTGCCCCTGTAGTTCTGGGGAGCCTCCGCATTGCCGATGAAAACAGCAATCCCTGCCTTACCCTCAGGCATCGCCGCAGCAAGCAGCCTGTGCAGCTCCGCCCTTCTTCTCTTGTAAACTTCCTTTCTGAACATAAATCGTATCTGTATCCTTTATTGTCAGCGGCTTTCAGAACATGTCAGCCACTTCAGTACACATCCTCGCAAGACGGAAAATGCAGTTTCCGCACTTGTGCTCCAGCGGAGCATTCTTCAAAGAATCCCAGCAGGCAAGAGCCCTGTCAGCGGCATCGCTTTCATTGAGATATTTCCAGGCCCAGAGGTCAGCAACGACAGTCTCCGCCGCTTCACATGTATGGCCTCCGCATCCTGCAGTCCCCTTTCCGGAGAGAAGTTCACGGACAGCAGGGCGCACCTTGTTTATGACATAAATGTCACGCACCGAGAAAGCGGCCTTCAGCATCTGCCATGACACTTCGGCAATGTTCCTGCAATGGTGCCTGTCATCATCGCAGGCACCCGGAAGCACCTTGTCCGCAATGACAGTGAGAAGGTTGATGATCCTGGAACGGAGACGCTCGTCTCTCCATACCCTATAAAGGGCAGCATATCCCTCCAGGATATTGAGATGAGTACAGAAGGTCTCGTCCTTGAGCTGCGTCCCGGCATCCCCCCAGTCCCTGGACTTCATGTCCCGGTAAAGCCCCTTTTCAGGGTCGAAGCCTTCTTTCTCGGTGGTCTCGAACAGGTTCCTGGCATATGAAAGCGCACTTTCATCTCCCGTCGCAAGCACGTATTCGCTGAGGCCGTAGATGGCGGCTCCCATCGCACGGAAACGCTTCCCTGTATCGAGCCTCGTGCCGTCCGGGTTGAGAGACCAGTACACCCCGCCGTACTTATGATCGACAAAATGCTCCACAAAAAAATCCTTTGTCCTTGTGGCGGTCATCAGGTACTCCTTCTTTTTCAGGACTCTGTATCCTGCCGCATAGGTCCAAAGAATTCTCGCATTCAGAACAACCTCCTTAGGCGCGGTCGCGTCGATTTTACCTTCCTCGGTCAAATGTCCGAAAAATCCGCCCGTCGGGTCCTGCAGTGTCTCGGCCGGGAACCTGAGGATCTCCTCAAGCATCTTCCCGGTCTCTTTTGTGAAGGCATCTGTCCTTTCCATCTCGTCAAATCTTTAATTATTAATAAACAAACATAACCATGGGCCGTCAAGGCCCGGAAATTATATACTTGCGTTAAATTTAATGAAAAATATTGACAAGCCGTCAATAAAACTTTTAAAATTGTCATTATCCTGGCATCAGTCCGTTCCCAGAGCGGCCGGTACGGCAGAAGAGACACCACGGACAGGACCAGGCAGCCTGTCCGGAGAGCCGTTGACAGATGGATGCGGGTATAAAATTTGTACTGAAATACGAAATCGGTCGAAAATTCTAATTCAATGAAGGATCTTCAGAAAATAAGGAATTCAATCCTTGCGGCGGCATCCCCGCTGTTTGAAAAGTACGGCTATGAAAAGACCTCCATGGACGAGATCGCTTCATCGGCACACAAGGCGAAAGCATCCATCTACTACCATTTCGAAAGCAAGCTGGACATATTCAGGGCTGTGCTCAAGCAGGAGATGGACACCGTGATAGGAAGACTTACTGACATAATCGGGGCGAACCCGGACCCGAGAGAACAGCTTATCGCATACCTGAAGTCCAGGATGGAAGTGATACTGCAGGCGGGGGTCTTCATGCACTACATAATGACCCAGTACATAGAAGGCTCAGGAGACGTGAAGGAGGCTATAGGCGAAGCCAGGAAAATCCTGGATGACTGGGAATACAGATATTTCACTGACGCCTGCAACAACGGGAAGCAAACGGGCATCCTTTCAGATGCAGTCAAACCGGACGCTTTCGCCAAGACGATGCTGGTCATACTGAAAGGACTTGAAATACAGTACAGCATCTACGAGGACAGGGAGGCAATGAGAAGCACCTACGACGCCATGGTGGAAATCCTGGTGACCAACAATTTCACAAACGCAACAAACAGACAAGCAATATGAAAAAAAGCACCATTCTTATAGCGGCTACAACCGCTGCGGCCGCAATGGCCATGAGCTGCACCAAAGAGAACGCGGCCCGTTTCGAAGGGGACTACTCCTTCAAGACGAGCGGTACGGTTTCCGCCGTACCGGCTGACACGCCGGAAGGCACTGCGGCGGATACAGTCACCCTGTCCGTATTGCCGGAAAGCGGGCAGATGAACATAATCCGGGACGGAAAATCCAGGACCGACATGGTCATCACCATGAACATCATGGGAGGTGACGCTGTCGTCTTCGACAGGGTGAATGCCGAAGGGCTCGTCCTCACCCTCCTGCAGCCTTACGTTACGCGCAGAGTATCTGTGGAAACAGGATCAGGGATAGGTTATGCTGACGTAACCGTGAGCGGCAAGGCGGAAAAATTCACTGACGTGATACTTTTCGACCTCGAATACACGGGCACAGTGACAGACGGGGATACAGTGTACAGGATTACAGACAGTGCAGTGGACTGCGTAGCAAAGGAAAACGATTAGGAGGAAAAGGTATGGAAAGGACAACAAAGGCCTTCTGCACACTGGCAGGCTGCGCCCTCGCAATGCTGGCAGGATGCACCAGGGGACAGGAAGGGAGCTCGGGAAGAGAGCCTGTACCAGTGAGCGTGATCACGCTTGAGGAACAGGCAGAGACCGGATCCCTCAACTATGTGGGCACAGTCAGGGCATCCCGGACGGCAGTCCTGTCATGCAGTTATCCGGGGACACTCGCATCCATGCCCGTATCTGTGGGCGATATCGTGGGAAAAGGCGACACAATAGCTGTCATAATATCACAGAACGTGTTGAGCACCAAGCAGATGGCCGATGCCACCCTCGCCCAGGCCAAGGATGGCTACAAAAGGCTTTCCCAGGTGTATGACAGTGGGAGCGTGGCAGAGGTGAAAATGGTGGAGGTACAGGCACAGCTGAACAAGGCTGAAGCAGCTGCGGAAGCTGCGGCAAAAGCACTTGAAGACTGCACGGTGACGGCCCCTTTCAGCGGAGTGATAGGTGAAGAGTTCTGCGAAGAAGGTGTCGAGACCGGAGCCATGGAGCCACTGGTGCGTCTGATGGACATATCTTCTGTGGAGATTGAGTTTCCTGTCCCGGAGAATGAGATAGGCTCCATCGGGAAAAGGGAAAGCTTCACTGTGGAAGTGCCTGCTCTCGGAGGGGCGCGGTTCCAGGCCGTTGTGAAGACAAAAGGCGTGTCGGCCTCCCCGCTCTCCCACAGCTACAGCTGCACCCTCTCCCCATCCGGGCAAGTGGAAGGGCTCCTGCCGGGGATGGTATGCAAGGTTTACAGAGACAGTGAAGGCGCCGGAGGAATAATCGTCCCGGCATCAGTGGTAAGAACCGACGGGAACGGACGCTATGTATGGACAGTCGCTGACGGAAAAGTCGTGAAGAAGTACATAGTCACCGGGAAATTCGCCGGCAAGGGCGTGGCAGTAGAGGACGGACTTGAGGCTGGCGACAGGGTCATCGTGGAAGGTTCGCAGAAAGTCAGCAGCGGCATGAAGGTAGATGCCAGGGAACTTGAAGGCAGGACTTCCTCCGGTGAGAGGTAACGACAAAAGACATCTGAAATGAAAAGGAATTCAAACAACATCGTCAGAGGAGCTGTCGCCCACAGGAAGATCGTGTATTTCACAGTGGGGATCCTGATCGCCCTGGGAATTGTGGGACTTTCCTACATGAACAAGGACGAGTTCCCTACATTCGAGCTGAAAAACGGCCTTATCGTGGGTGTATATCCGGGGGCTGACGCGGAAGAGGTGGAGGAGCAGCTTGCAAAGCCGCTGGAAGAAGTGCTGTTCTCATTCTCAGAGATCAGCAGGGACAACACCAAATCCTACTCCAAGGACGGGCTGTGCTACATATACACCGACCTCTCGACCCCGGCAAAGACCAAGAACGAGGTATGGTCCAAAATCAAGCTGAAGCTGGAGGCGGCGAAACAGACCCTCCCTCCCGGAGTGCTCGCCGTGGCAGTGGTGGATGACTTCAGCGCCGTCTCCTCCATGCTCATCGCAATAGAGTCGGAAGACAAGGGCTATTCCGAGATGAAAGAATACGCGGAAGACCTCAGTACAAGGCTGAGGAGGATTCCGGACATGGCTGCCGTGAAGATAATAGGCACACAGGACGAGGAGATAGCCGTTCATGTGGACATGGACAGGCTGTCAGCATACGGGATCAGCCCTTCCGCACTGATGCTTGACTATACCACATCCGGAATGCAGGTGGCAAGCGGGGATTTCGACACGGACTATACATCCTCACACATACACGTCCTCAACACAGTGGCCTCCGAGCAGGAGATAGCGGAAAGGATAATATACTCCGATCCTGACGGGAACATTGTCAGGCTCAAGGATGTGGCCACTGTGGAAAGGAGGTACAGGGATCCTTCGTCCATCGTGGACTACAACGGGAACACCGCCCTCATCCTGTCGGTGGAAATGCGTCCTGACAACAATATCGTGGCATTCGGGCGTGAAGTGGACGCCGTCCTGGACGAATTTGAGAAAGGACTTCCGGACAGCGTGAACCTTAGCAAGATAACCGACCAGCCGAAAGTGGTCGGGGTGTCCGTCCTTTCATTCCTTAGGGATCTGGTGATCTCCATGCTGGTGGTCATCCTGGTGATGCTGATGCTCTTCCCTATGAAGTCTGCCCTGATAGCAAGTTCAGGAGTGCCTGTGTGCACGGCTGTGGCTCTGGCGGTGATGTTCATCGCCGGGATAGACCTCAACACTGTTTCGCTGGCTGCGCTCATAGTGGTCCTCGGAATGATAGTGGACGACTCCATCATAACCATGGACGGGTATATGGACAAGCTCGGGCGCGGCATGTCAAGGATAGATGCCGCATGTGCCAGCATGAAGGAGCTGTTTTTCCCTATGTTCACGGCCACATTCGCCATAAGCGTGATGACATTCCCTGCCAAAGCGCTGATCACAGGGTATCTTGGAGATTTCGTGACGACATTCCCGTGGGTGATAGCCATATCGCTCGGAGCCTCGCTCGCCTATGCCGTCTTCGTTGTGCCATCCCTTGAAGTGCGGTTCATAGGCAGCGCAAAGAGCCAGGACAAGGGAATCCTGGCCAGAGGGCAGAAGAAGTTCTTCAACGCCATGCAGAAAGGGTACGAGAAGATGGAGGCGGCATGTTTCAGACATCCGAGACTCACCATCGCCGCCGGGGTCGTGGCCATAGGTCTTGGAGTCATCATGTTCTCACAGACAAACATCCAGATGATGCCGAAGGCCGCAAGGGAAAGTTTCGTGGTAGAGATATACCTCGAGAGCGGTTCCGGGCTGGACAAGACCAGGGAAGTGAGTGACTCGCTGCAGCACATCCTTCTGAATGACAGCAGGATAAAGTCAGTGACAGCATTCATGGGGAACAGCTCGCCGAGATTCCATGCCACATACGCCCCTCAGACGCCTTCCCCTGACTTCGCACAGTTCATCGTGAACACGGAATCGGTGAAGGCTACAGAGGAAGTACTCAAGGACTACGGTACCAGATACCAGCATTACTTCCACAACGCTCTTGTTCGATTCAAGCAGATGGACTATCAGGCGGTATCAGCCCCTGTCGAAGTGACTGTCAAGGGAGGTGACTTCTATACACTGCAGCCGATAGCCGACAGCATAAAGCATTTCATGTACACCCTTGACGACCAGCTCCAGTGGATACACAGCGACTGCGAGGGCATGGCCTCGTTCGTGAACGTGGACCTCGACCCGGATGAGGCGGCAAGGCTCGGGATAAACCGCAGCCTGCTCTCGATGGCGCTTGCAGGCACATTCGACGGGCTTCCGATAGCATCTGTATGGGAAGGCGACGAACAGATACCTGTAAACCTGTACAGTATGGATGTAGGAAAGGGTATGGACTATGACATCATAGGCAACCAGATGATAGCCACCAGGATACCAGGAGTGTCCGTACCGTTGAGACAGGTAGCTGATGTGGAACCGGGATGGGGCCCGGACACACATGCGAGGATAAGCGGGGAAGAATCAATAACGGTAGGGGCCGACATGAAGTTCGGCTACAGCCAGCCTGTTGTCATGAAGAAAGTGAAACGGTTTGTGGAGAAGGAAATCAAGCCCGGACTACCTGAAGGGGTGGCAATCACATACGGCGGACTATCTTCCATGAACGGGGAAGTGGCCCCGGAAATCACGGCCACGTTCCTGTGCGCGGTAGCCATCCTGTTCTTCTTCCTCCTGGTGCACTTCAAGAAAGTGTCCATCGCAGTGCTGACCATGATACTGAGCACACTGTGCTTCTTCGGAGGATTCCTCGGGCTGTGGCTGTTCAAGCTGGACTTCGGACTGACCTCGGTCCTGGGACTTGTCAGCCTGATGGGGATAATCGTCAGGAACGGGATACTGATGTTCGAATACGCGGAATACCTGCGGTTTGAAAAAGGATGGGATGTAAAGGAAGCCTCCATCGAGGCAGGGAAAAGGAGAATGAGGCCTATCTTCCTCACATCCTGCACTACCGCGCTCGGTGTCCTTCCGATGATAATAAGCGGAGACGCGCTGTGGATGCCTATGGGAGTGGTGATATGCTTCGGGACCATGCTCTCCATCGTCCTTATCGTGCTTATAATGCCTGTATCCTACTGGCAGGTGTTCAGAAAAGCTAAAAAAGTGGAGGTAGCAGCAGATGAAAACTAAAGTCAACACACACGGCAGAGCCTGTGCCCGCCACAGTGCAACATACGCGGCTCTTCTCATTTTCCTGGCAGCCGCCCCGGGACTGTCCGCCGCGGCACAGGACAGGGGTCCGAAGACAGAGATAAGCCTCCGGGAGTGCCAGGAAATGGCCCTGGAAAACAACCCGTATGTCCTTAATTCAAGCCTTGACATACTTGCCGCACAGGCCAGGAAAAGAGAAGCCGTCGCCGAATATTTCCCGAAAGTGTCCGTCAATGCGTTCGTATTCCACGCATTCGACCCCCTTCTGGAAATAGGGGTAAGGGATATTTTCGGGACAAATGATTTCAGCAACAACCTTGAATCCATCCTTGCCGGCCTCGGAGGCGAGATGGGGTTCGATCCCGTATATTCCACCCTGAAGCACGGGGTAAGCGCTACGGTATCGGCCATCCAGCCCGTATTCGCCGGAGGCAGGATAGTGAACGGGAACAAGCTTGCGGCACTCGGACTGGAAGCGGCAAGGCTCAAGCATGAGATCAGCCTGAGGACGACATCGGAAGATGTGGAGAAAGGTTACTGGCAGGTAGTGTCCCTGGAGGAGAAGATGCGTACCCTGGAACAGATGCAGAGCCTCGTGGACACACTCTACAGGGATGTGCACGCAGCTGTATCCGCAGGGCTTGCCACAGAGAACGACCTTCTTCAGGTGAAGCTGCAGAAAAACAGGATTCGTTCCGGCAAAATACAGGCTAAGAACGGGATAAGGCTCGCCAAGATGAATCTGTTCAACTCAATAGGCCAGCCGTACAACCCTTACAGCACAATCCGGAACGACTCCATCCCTTACATTGACGACATTATCCTCTCCGACAGGCTGGAAGAACTGGAAGCGCCGGAATCCTGCTACAGGCCGGAAGAGGAAATAGCGGCCGGGCAGGCTGAGACACAGCTCCTGGACCTGTCAGTAAGGTCAAAGAAGATAGAGAAGAAGATGACTGTCGGCGAGGCCATGCCGCAGATAGGTGTCGGAGCGGCGTACGGGTACGGCAACCTCATAGACAAGGGGCAGATGAACGGGGCAGTATTCGCCACCGTACAGATACCGATTTCGGACTGGGGCAAGACCGCGAGGAGAATCCAGAGGTATGACTACCAGATAGAGATGGCTGAAAACGAGAGGGACTACCTCAATGCCCAGATCATCCTCCAGGTGCGAAAGTTGTGGATGGACCTCACCGCATCCTGGGACCAGCTCCAGGTGGCAAAGGAAAGCGTGGAGACCGCACGGGCGAGTGTCAGGCAGCTTGAAGCCTACTACAAGGCAGGGATGTCTCCGCTGTCCGACCTTCTCCAGGCACAGACACAGCTGCAGCAGTGCTCCGACGAGTACATAGACCAGTGCATATCCTACCGCACGACCCTGCAGGAGTACCTCGGAAAGGCAGGCTTCACCGCAGCAAAAGAGTCCGGGGAGACAGCACAGTGACAGCAGGTCGGCGGCCGGCACCGCGAGATAGTATGGGAAATCAGCAAAAAAACGTGAATGTGACATAATTCAACGAACTGATGTTAAAAAACGCTATATTGGCAGTTCCATTTAAAATTTTTTGTCATGGACAGAGGTAAATTCTTCTCAGGTCTCTTCATAATGATCGGCCTGATATTTCTGGGAGCAATGCTTCCAAAGGCAGTGAAAGACTTCAGGTCTTTCGACAGGATAGTGACCGTGAAAGGTCTATGTGAAAAGGAAGTCCCTGCGGACAAGGTCATCTGGCCTCTGGTGTTCAAGGTGGTGGGGAATGACATCAGCACCGTCTACGCGGAGATAAGCCAGAAGACTGCCACAATCAAGAAATTCCTCACGGACGGAGGGATACAGGATGCCGAGATAACTGTCTCCGTACCTGTCATTTCAGACAAATACGCCCAGGAGTACGGTAACAATGACCGCACTTTCCGCTATCTCAGCACCAATGTGGTGACAGTATGCACAGGGAATGTGGATACGGTCATGGACCTGATGAACAGACAGACCGAACTGCTCAAGAAAGGAATCGTGGTAGGATCGGAGAATGCATGGAGCAACCCTGTGGAGTTCAAGTTCGAGGGTCTTAACGACATCAAGCCTGCGATGATAGAAGAGGCCACAAAGAATGCACGTGAAGTAGGAGAGAAATTCGCCAAGGACTCAGGAAGCCGCCTGGGCAAGATCAAGACAGCCAACCAGGGTACATTCACTATCGAGAACCGCGACAGCAACACCCCTAATATCAAGAAAGTACGTGTAGTCACTTCTGTGACGTACTATCTGAAGAAATAACGGCGCAGCCGGACAAGAGGTTTTCATTTCCGTGGCAAAATACTGTTTATTCAGAAAATATCAGTATTTTTGCCACGGAAAATGCAATTGTCCTTATGGAAGAGAGAGAAATAATCGCAAAGAATATAAAGATGATGAGAGAGGCGAGCGGTTTCACACAGGAAAATGTCGCTTCCTTTCTCGGGATAGGAAGATCTGCCTATTCCAATTACGAGACCGGAGACAGGGAACTGCCGCTCGTTTTCATGGAAAAACTGGCCGACCTGTACGGCTGTGACGCATACCTGATGTATGAAGAGGACAGAAGTGTCGTTGAAAATATGCTTGCTACGGCATTCAGGGCTGACAGTCTCTCAGCAGAGGACATGAAGCAGATAGCCGCATTCAAATGCGTCGTGAAGAATTATCTGAAAATGGATATGCTTATCAGGAAATGAAAAGACTCTCAGTACAGAAAGCAGAAACACTGGCAAGCATATTCCGTTCACAGATAGGGATAAGCCTTACTGAACCTATCAGTGCAAAGACCCTTCTGAGGAAATTGAATATAACAGCCATGTACCGTCCGCTGTCAGAAGATTCCTACGGGATCAGCTGCAAGTCGAAAAGCGGCAAGATGTTCATGATGATAAACAGCAACAGTACCCGTGGCCGCCAGCATTTCACCATCGCCCACGAGCTGTACCACCTGTTTTATGACGAATCCCCTACACCACATATGTGCGGAGGCATCGCGACAGGGACAGAAAAAGATGCGAATATGTTCGCATCCGCCCTGCTTCTGCCGAAAGAAGGGCTGCTGTCTATGGTCAGTCCAGAGGAGGCTATGGATAAAAGAATATCACTGCCTACTGTCCTGAGGATAGAGCAGATGTATGAAGTGTCCAGGATCAACCTTCTGCTGCGCCTGAAAGAAATCGGGTTGCTTACAGAGAAAAGCCTCAATGAAATACGCTCCATACCCGTAAAGGAATCCGCGCGGGAATACGGATACGACCTGGCTTTATACGAACCCGGCAACGAGGGTGTGGTGATAAGCGATTTCGGAGAAAAAGCGAGACTCCTGTTCGAACAGGGCAAAATCTCGGAAGGACATTATGTGGAACTGCTCAACATGATTTCAAATGGCAGTAAACAAAACTAAAATTGTCCTGGATGCGGATGTAATAATCCATTTTGCAAAAGGAGGGATGCTCCATCTGTTGCCGGACATACTGCCTGAATACCAGTTTATAGTACTTGACATAGTCAAAGACGAGATTCTACGACCTGTCCTGACCCAGCTTGACAACCAGATAGCATTCCTCAAAAATATCAAGGAAGAGAAGTTCGGCACAAGCCCTGAACAGAGGAAAGAGTTTCTCAGGCTCACATCCCGTATGGCATTAGGTAGAGGAGAAAGCGCCTGTATGGTGTACTGCCGCTACAACCATGATGTAGTGGGCAGCAGCAACACGAAAGATGTCACATCATATTGTGACGAACATGGCATCACATACCTGACTACCAATGATTTTCTATTTTACGGGATACATCGTGGAGTCATTTCGAAAGATGATGCCGTCAATTTCATAAAGACTGTAAGGCAACAAGGAAGTTACCCTCCAGTCGTCGATTTCGATACTTATGTGTGTACCAAGATCTGATTCGCCCGCACTCATGGACGCCCGCACTGGCGGAGGATAAGGTCGCGTTTGAGGGCGGAGCCGCCGGGGAGGCTGAACTCTCCGAAATACAGGGAAGTGTCAAGACAGAGGCCGTCGCGCCCGAAAAGGGTGGCATCGGCCTCTTTTTCAGTCTGTTCAATACGGTCTGCAGTCTCCTTCGGGATGATCAGGTGGCACGGGATGATGACAGGAACCGGATTCAGAGCGACCGCATGGGCCACGGCACGCACTCCGGCGCGGCTGCCGCACATCTGGGCGAAGTCTGAATAACTGAGAAGACAGGGCGGATTCCCCGCGTCCTGTCCGAGAGTCCGCGGCATGCCGTCAGCGGACGGGCGCCTGTGAGTCAGATAGAAAAGATTCTCCCATACCTTCTTCTGGAACGGCGTACCTATAAGGATAAGGTCAGACCAGGCCGCCTTATCCGATATTTCAAAAAGCTCCTGTGTAGAGATTTTCGTGCAGTGAAGGTCGGAAATCCTCCCCGACGGCCAGGGCGCGATCTTCGAGGACAGCCAAGCAAGCGGCTTCCAGTCAAGGGCCACAGAGGCTATCTTTCCGTCTATTCTGGTTACTATCCACTGGAGTTCGGACAGACGATGCAGGTCAAGATCCATAATCTATGCGTATGAAATTTCCGTAAACAGCCGGCCGGCATCAAGGACCGATTCCCTCGCCGGTCTGTAAATATACGGAATTTTCCGGGATTATGTACAATCGACATAGGTTCCCACGCCAAGCCATCGGAAATTAACCGGTTCCAAATATGCCACACCTATGTCACAGTGTGGCATAGGCAGGTCATACATTTGCTTTATGAATACCTGCAGCAGTCCTATACCCGGACAGGATATGGCATCAGGCGAATAATTTTGCATTTAGAGATATGTTTTCTAATTTTGAAAGACATATTGACAAACACGGAGAGTGTAAGTTTATTCTCGTAAGCGAATCTGGAAAATTCACCTGGAAGAGAATAGGCGGACATCCTCTCACGTCATATCCGTTTTCGGAATGGGCGTGGGACTGCTGCTTATTTTATTCCAGAGGTATTCCAGAACCTGCTTACTAAAATAGGCTCGGTGCCACGCTTTCTGCATATTGGTAACACTGCCGCAGCGGCATCAGCGGCAAAACTAATTCTACAAAAGCCATGATTTACAATCAGACAAGGACACAGGCCGGCACAGTAATGCCGCTGCTTATGGGATGCACGAGACCATCTCATATTGAAACGATGGAGGATGATATCAGGATTATTTATGACCCGATGACGCAGAGGTCGAAAATGAACATGAGTAGGCCAGTCGGGACTTATAGTTTGAGAGCAAGAAATACACGTGTCAATGATAAAACCAGTATAGGTTATCACAATATTTCCGATAAAAAAAACGAAATAGATGACACGAAATATGTCAAATGACCGTCCATCAGTCCATTGAAACCCGATGATCCTTATCATTACCAACAAAGAGGATGTCCATCCCAATCCGGTGATTGAAATTCTTTCCCGAAAGGACATCCCGTTCTTCAGACTGAATACCGAAGCCCTGCTGACCGACTATGAATTTGCCTGGTGGAATGACAGCAGGGGCTGCGACTTCCGTATCAGATGTACACGGAACGGGCTCGAAGCCAGAGGCTCGGAGATCACCGCGATATGGGACAGGCGTCCGGAACAGCCCAAGGAACTGCCGGTAAAGAGCACTCCCGAGATTGACAAGCACAACATTGAGGAGGCTCTCGGCTTTCTCGTCTTCCTGCGGTATTACTTGAAGGACATCCTGTCCATAGGAAGCATCGCAGGCGACCGTCCTGCTGCATCCAAGATGCTCCAGTACAGGGTCGCACATCAGGTAGGGTTCAGCCTTCCAGAAAGCTGTTACTCAAACAGGAAGGAAGATGTCCTGCGCTTGGCCGCCGAATATGATTCATTGATATTGAAGCCCATAGAAAGTAACGACATCTGGGATGAAACACAGATGCAGGACTATGTATTCTATTCCCAGAAAGTCCCGTCCGCATCTTTGGATGATGTTCCGGATGAGGCGTTTTCCCAGACCGTGACATTCGCCCAGAATTATGTGGAAAAGGATTTCGAACTCAGGATTACTGTGGTCGGAGACAAGGTGTTTGCCTGCAAGATTGATTCCCAGAAACTTTCGGACGACACTGGAAAAATCGACTGGAGACAGGGATATAAACATGGCATGAAACAGACCGCATTCGACCTTCCGGAGAATATTGCCCGGAAGTGCCGTGAATATCTTGGGCATCTCGATCTGAATTTCGGATGTTTCGATTTTATCGTCACTCCGTCCGGGGATTATGTCTTCCTGGAGTGTAACCCCAACGGACAGTGGCTCTGGGTCGAAGATACCACCGGACTGAAAATCTCGGAAGCGATAACGGATTTCCTGTCTTCTCCCAAGGTGTCTGCATATTAAATTAAACTCAAAACAAAATGACTACAAAAAGATTTTTCAACCCGTTCATCGGGAGGTACTATCAGGTGGGAATTGCCGGAAAGAAAATTCTTGTCATAGGAAACAGCTTCTACTGCAGCCATAGAGAGGACTGCAAGCATTTCCAGGAATGTACAGATATGTCAAAGAAGGACAGCAGCCGCTTTGATGACAGATGTCCCGATTATTCGCCGAGAAAGATGAGCCTTTCCGATGCCCCATCGTATGAATTGGACGAAATGTACCGCGCATACAGGAATTTCGGGGAGTTCCTTTCCGGGTATGTCGATGGCATGGACAGCCGGACAGTATGGCAGTATGTCTCTTTCACCAACTATGTCCAGTTTTTCGTCCCTTCGGCAATATCCGACAGCCGGGCCGCCATAAGCGAGCGTGATTTCGAGGCTTTCAAGGAAACGGTAATGGAACTGCAACCGGACATCATATTCGTATGGGGTACCATAGCCGGAGACGCAATAAGACAGGGCCGCAAGGAGATCTATGACTATGACACTCCCGAATTTCATGCAAAAGACGGCTATGTCTGCCACCTGAAACTTGACGGCATTGACAAGGATATTGCCATCATCAACACATATCACCCGTGCAATATGTACGGACAGTGGAACTCCGGACTTCCGTCCTTGAAGAAATATACGGAAGAGGAGTTGTGCATATAAAAACATAAAAGAGAGATTTATGACCTGGATATTTATTATTTTGGTGATAGCAATTATCGTTGTATCTATCATTTACTGGAAAATCGCCATTCCGATTATTGTGGTACTTGCGCTGATTATTGCCGTATGGCTGATTCTGGCAAAACGCAAAGAACAAGAGGAGGAAAGAGCCATGGAGGAGGAATCTGCAAAAGAAGAAGCGGAAAGGAAACGGCTAATTGCAGACCTGGAAAAATTCGTCACTCTACCTGAACAAAGGCAAAAAGAAATCAGCAAAATCCTTGATGAAAGAGATATGTATATCGGAGGAGACGAATGGAATTTTCTGAAAATGTGGATTCAATCTCCATTGAACAAATATCAGCGGCAAATAATTGCTCCATTGATTCAGGAAGAAAGTATGGTTCCTGAAATCATGCAGGATTTCATAAATACCTTTGATGACCTTCCGGACAGCGAGACTGGTTATGAGAACTGCCTGTTTCTTCTACAGATGAAATGGGCGTCAAAATATAAAACTGCAGATATCAATCCTATTTGCCATTATGTCGCAAGGCATCTGAAGGGCACCGGAATCGAGCCGATTGACTGCGACGATATGATTGTCGACAGACCATGTTATCTCAAGTCTGAGATCCGGTCAGTCAATCAGCGGCAGAAAGACGGTAAACTGTATTATGACATAAAAAATGCACAGAATGTCAAACTGTATGTATTTGATGACACCGTTGAGTTAATGGACAACTCGCACTGGCGTATAAATATCCCGTCGATACTTGACATAAAGGTGGATGACAGGTCCTACCCTGAAAGGAATGATGGTTTATATTACATCCTGTCAATAACTTGCCAGAACAGGGGCAATATATTCCTGCTATGCGATGCATACAATGCAGCAATGATACAGGCTGTCATACCGCAGGTAAAGCGGAGAAACATCAAGGGCGAACAGAAAAAAGCAGATGAAACTGAAACATATAGGGAACATGAAACTGCCGCAAACGGGGCGGTACAGCCGGAGGTATCCGTTCTGAATCCAGCCGTCCTGCCGTGGATTGGACCGGATTATATCGAGGGTATTGCCGGAAAGAAGGTCATGATAGTCGGGGACTGCAGATGTCAGGATGTGCAAGAGTGGAACACGGGGTATGTTGCTGATGTCATAGGAAAGAAATATCTGTCCGGAAATACTGATATTCCCGCTTATAATGGCCTGACAAACATTGGGAAAGCCATTGCGGGAAAGGTCCTGTCCGATGAAGAGAAAGCCATTCTATGGAACAGGCTGGCTTTCGTCAATTTCTTTCAGGAGCCTGTAGCTGATTTGAGGAATGTATCTGACGGGCAGGTAGAGTCCGGGCAGAATGCTTTCATGCAGGTACTCGAGAAATATGCCCCGGACCGGATAATCGCCTGCGAACCTTTGTACGGCTCTCTCCCTGACAAAGGACATCAGGGGCCTGAAGTCAGGCTTTCTTCTCCGTGGAAAGACGGGAAACTCTACAGTACAGAGACCTGGATATACCCTCTGCCTTATGGCAGGGAATGTATGGTGATGCCGATAGCCAATCCTGGTGGAGGTTTCCCGTGGGACTATTGGCATGAACTTATAATTGAATTTCTTAAATAAAATTATATGGGTGATACATTAAAATTCTGGCTGACGGCAAATATTGGTATCATATTGACAATTATCGTATTTCCAATATCTGCATTAGTGCTGTATACAGGGGATGCGATAGAGCAGTCCGGTGGAAATTATTGGGAGTACCTGGCTGCTGTTGCGGCATTTGCATTTTTTGTAGCTTTCCCTGGAAAGAAAGTCGGAGACAGTTTTGCAATTTATTTGCTGATTTTATGGCTCGGGCTCGCAGGACTGTTTGTATTGACCTGTATAGAGCAGGATGTCCCGGACAATATCACAATAGATATTGTATTGAAATCAGGTTATTTCATATTCGGCTGTGTGTGTCTTGTTGTCTCATGGGTCGTATCCGGATTGCTGATGCCGTTTGTCAGTGCTAACATTGATGAGATAGTTTCCAGAAGCATGAGATTCCGCAACAGCAATGTGGACCTGTTCGAATTCAAATGGAAATATTTGATAGCACTGTTCCTTGACATCTCGCGTGCCATTTTCGGCAATGTCGCCATGCTTGTTTTTATAATAAAACTTTCATGATGATTCCCGTTTGAATATCCCGGCTTATGTCATGATATGGCACAAGTCGGGATTATTTTTGCCCGGAAAAACAGAGTGAGTGAAATCCATGACAATATTGCGGTGCATAGAGAAGTCGCCCGAGGGGAACCGATGGCGTTTTGTCGTTTCAGTCACGGAAACCATGATAAAGACTGTAGACATTAACGGCTTTGTGTTCTACTACCGTAGGTCTGACGGGATGCTCAAAGTGTCTCCGCATTCCCGCAATATTGTTGATAACCATACCCTTATGCCCCTTGATAAAATAGAGGCATTCTGTATGAAGAACGGGGTTTGCAATACTGTGTTCGGGAAGCCTGTATGGGATGGCGGATTGAGACCGTATCTGAAATCAGACAATACAATCAATCCGCAATGGCGTAACAAGGATACCGGGGCGTCAGTGACGGTTACAGGCATCCAGAGAATTGCAATCAAGAAATTGACACGATCACTTTAAATTGTCGGTTATATGGTAAAAAACTTGTTCAGCAGATATATCTGGCTGGTCGATACTGTCTACAGGGCAGGACAGCTGACTTTTGAGGAGATAAACGAGAGGTGGCGGCGGACTGATATGAGCGGAGGGGAAGACCTTCCGCTCAAGACCTTCCACAATCACCGCCAGGCAATAGCGGACATTTTCGGTATCGATATAGAATGTAACAGGAAAGGAGGCTACTATTACTACATCGGAAATGCTGATGACATAGAGAAAGGTGGAGTCAGGTCATGGCTCCTGAACACTTTTGCCGTCAACAATCTCATAAACGAAAGCCATCATCTTAAACATCGCATTCTTTTCGAGGATATTCCTTCCGGGCAGAAGTTCCTCGCATCCGTAATCGAGGCCATGAAAGAAGGTGTATGTGTGGAAATGACCTACAGGAACTTCTGGCGGGAAGAACCGTTCGTGACAGAAGTGGAGCCGTACTGTGTAAAAGTGTTCAGGCAGAGGTGGTATATGCTTGCCCGTTGTCCGGAGCATGACGGCCTGCGTATATACTCCCTCGACAGGGTTGAAGATATGGACCTGACTGAAAATAAATTTCTCTTTCCGGTGAATTTTGATGCCGGGTCATATTTCTACAACAGTTTCGGGATAATCGTCTATGACGGTTCCCCCGCTGAAACGGTAAGACTCAGGGTCTATGACAGTAAAAGGAAGTATTTCAGGACTTTGCCGTTACATCATTCCCAGAGGGAGGTCGAAATACGCGATGATTATTCGGTATTCGAATATTTTGTATCACCGACTTTCGATTTCCAGCAGGAAATACTCTCCCACGGGGACGAGGTGGAGGTGCTTGCGCCGGAGCACTTCCGAAAGGAAGTAGGTGAAATTGTCAGGACAATGGGGAGTTATTATCAGGATAATCAGTAATTTTACGCTTAATGGGAATAATTCAGGAATGGAGCCTGCTACTGTATATATCGCAGACAAGGACCATTATGACAAGGTCCTGTCAAAAGTTTCCAAAATAAGAAGCACGCTTTGGATAGCTACCGCCGACATCAAGGATCTCCATGTGTCCTCTGGTACAGACTCTGTCCCGTTCCTCGGGGAAATAGCATCACTGATCAGTAAAGGTAAGCAGGTAAGGCTAATGCACGCCAAGGAGCCGGGACCTGTATTCAGGGAGGATTTCGACAAATATCCTGTCCTCATACATGGCCTGGAAAGAGCATTGTGCCCTCGGATACATTTCAAACTGATGATATTCGATTTCAAGGAGGTCTATATCGGTTCAGCAAACCTTACAGGGGCCGGTATCGGAATGAAAAGCCAGAGGATGCGTAATTTCGAGGCGGGAATCCTTTCATCGGATACAGCCCTTGTAGATGCCGCTGCGGAACATTTCGATTCGGTCTGGCGCGGTGTCTGCTGTAAAAATTGTGGCAGACGGAAATACTGTCCGGATCCTATAGAATGAATTTAAAACAAGGCAACCGGAACCGGCTCTATTCATACGGCCCGGCATCGGCGAGGCCGCCAGGGTTGCCGATCCAGTCTGACTCCGATTGGTGCATCGCACCGAAATAGCCTATTCCGCCGATTACATTGGAATAGATGAAAGCCGGTGAGGACAGGCCTATGTCCCCGTACGAGTTGTGCATGTAAATATAGCAGGCCTTGGCGGCATAATATGCCTCCGGTGACAGTTTGAAAAGGAGCAGCCGGTATTCCGTCCTGCATTCCACACGGACACCCTGGTATGTAAAGTAATAATCCGGTTCATGGTTAAGGAAAAGATCCAGGGAGGCAGTACCCCCGTTGAAACCGACATCATCCCACAGGATCAGCTGGACGTCGGAAACGGAGCCCTCGAATGAATTCCTCAGGTCATAGTCCACATGCAGGACTCTTTCTTTTGAAGAGCTCTCGTCATTGTCATCAGGCAGTATCACATAAGGATAGCTTTCATAGTCTTTAAATGGCAGGTCTGCCGGATCCAGGTTGCCCCCAGTGTCATAGGAGACTCTGGACTTGACGATTATCCCGTAGAAATCCTCCTCCGAAGGGTCATCCATGAATTTCACTGTCAGGCGCAGGCTCTCGCTGTAATCATCAGGCTCATACATCTCCAGGCCTGCATCCACACTCACTTCAGGGAAACTGCCAGGCACCTGCGTCCTGGCGGAGACATCGTCCAGCCCGTCCACCGAGGCCCTGAATTCCAGGACATCCCCGGAGGAGAATCTGTCAAGGGTATAGAAACTTCCCTCGGCCACTCCCGGGACAGAGCCGTCACTGCGCAGAAGCTCCGCCCCGGAGCCGTTCACAGTAAGGGAAGCACGTGAACTTGTCACAGGAAGAGGCCTGTCCGGGACATCGGATATGGAGACCGTGGTCCGGACATCGAACACAGTGGTGTCCGTACCTCTCGATATGCACGTGACATATATTTTCCCTTTGCCGTCCAGCCCTTTCAGGTCAAAGGAGTAATTGCACGATGTGCACAGGAGTGCAAGAATGATTATGCAGGGTGATATTTTCATTCCATGTGTCATGATACAGTCAGAATTTCAATGTATAGCTGAATGAAGGTATAAGAGGGAAAGCCGCGGTGGCATAGCCCGAGATGCGGTTGTCGTCATCCAGATTGACACTGGCCCACATGGCGTTCATGCGGCAGTAGGCATTGTAGAAGCTCACGTTCCAGACACTCTCGTTCCCCCGTCTCGTCTTCTTGTGTATGTTGATGCCGAAGTCCAGGCGGTGATAGTCAGGAATCTTGGCGTTGTTCGGCTCTGTATAGTAATAAATGACGGTATCAGGCCACGGCCACCTGTCGTCCGGCATCGCCTGGTCAGGGACCGTGATCCTGTTGCCGCTGTGGTAGTGCCAGGCCATATACAGGTCTATTTTTTCGGAAAGGCGGTGCGTGGCGGTGACAGTAATCTTGTGCCTGTTGTCATTACGGTCCCGGTACCAGTCAGCGTAGAAACGGTCAAACCGTCTCTGGTTCCAGGAAAGCGTATAATAGAGGTTGATCTCTGTAGCGGGGGTCCTGTACCCGAAGTCCAGTTCCGCACCGAACGCCCTTCCCTTTCCTGTCGCGAATGAACTTTCCCATCTGTCCAGAGGAGGGAAGAACACCCCGAGGCCATCATACTCGAGGATATTGTCCATTGTCTTCCAGAAGCCTTCGACATTCAGGTGGAGATGATGGGGAAGGTCTGTATAGATTCCAGCGGCCACCTGTCTGGAATGCATTGGCTTTACATTGGCGGTAGATGGCATCATCAGCCCTGTGGGAAGGTCCAGATATATGGATGATATGGAATGGTTGAACTGGCTCATTTCGGTATAAGAGGCCTTGAGAGACACAGACCTGCCGATGCTGTATTTGACGGCGGCCCGGGGTTCGACGCTGTGGTAAACTTTGCCGGGCACGCCGAAAATGGTGTAGCGCAGTCCGGCATTGGCGCTGAACCTGCCGCTGAAAGTCATCTCGTCCTCGAAGTAGAGCGAAGCCTCATGGCCGTGGTACAGGCGGTCTACGGCATCATAGTCCGTATAGAAGCGTTCTGTGCCGTTGCCGGCATAGTTCTCATATCTCCGCTGCGGACTGTACCTGTGGTACTGGTATGAGGCCCCGTACCTGAAATGGTGGACATCCGTAAGGAGATGGTCGAAACCGGCTTTTAGACCCAGGTCATGCACCATGGAGAGGTTGTCCTCCGAGGAACCTGTCACGACATAGGCATTGCCGTCCCCTTCTTCATTTGAGATGGAGTTCCAGTTCTCCGCCGAGGCAAGTGTGTTCCCGGGACTTCTGGTATAATACGCTGTCACTCTTACATCCGCCGAATGTCCGATCCTGTGCCGCCAGTCCAGTGAAGCGGAGAGGTTTCCCCATCTGAGACGGGCAAATGTGGTATTGTACAGGACAGGCTCCCCCTGCTCCTGCACGTCAGAATCCTGCATATCCTTGAATTTCAAGCCGTCATGCCCATAATAGAAATTCATGGAAAGACGGCTGTCTTCCGAGAAAAGATGTGTGAGCTTTGCGTTCACATCCTGGAACGAATACCTCAAATCCACCTTACGGCTGCCCTTGAAGGAATTGTTCAGTATCTTGCATCCGGGTATCATCACCAGGTCCATCCAGGTGCGGCGCATCGCCACATTGAAAGATGTCTTCCCCTTGACGATAGGACCCTCGTACTGCAACCTGCCGTCTATCAGCCCGATGGAGAATACGCCATGGTAGTCCTCGAAGTCCCCGTCCCTGGTCTTGACG
>JADILZ010000072.1 GCA_017695065.1 Candidatus Cryptobacteroides excrementipullorum | reverse complement strand
TTGTCAGCCTGCTCAGGAGTGAGCCATCCCTTGGCTGTGTTGGAAGCGATATGGTCCTCGCTGTCTACATGGGCAGGGTTGATGCCGGCCTTTTCGAGAGCGGAGTTCACGGCTTTCTTCACAAGCTCCTCCTTTGTCTTCTCGACAGCTACTGTGAGCTCGTTGTCGATGACGTTCTGAGGGACGCTTTCCTTGTTGATGGCGACCGGATTCATGGAAGCCACCTGCATTGCCACACCTTTGGCCAGCTCTGAAGCGACCTCCTTGTTGAAGCCTACGAGTGCGCCGAGCTTGCCGTTGATGGCATGGATATATGAAACGATGAAAGGCGCCTCCACCTTTTCATATCCTACGAGCACATGCTTCTCGCCTGTCTTGCCTGTCTGCTCAGTGATTGCAGCCTCAACTGTCCTTCCGTCAGCGAGAGTGCAGGCTTTCAGAGCCTCGGCATCAGCCGGCAGCGCATTGATGGCGACATCGGCGATGTCATTTGCAAGCTTCTGGAACTCGGCGTTCTTGGAAACGAAGTCTGTCTCGCACCCGAGGCATACGATGATAGCCTTGTCACCGTTTACACGGGCAACGACAGCGCCCTCGGTAGTCTCGCGGTCAGCCCTCTTTGCAGCAACGAGCTTTCCTTTCTCGCGGATGATCTCCTGGGCTCTTGCATAGTCGCCTTCAGCCTCGATGAGGGCCTTTTTGCAGTCCATCATGCCGGCTCCGGTCATTTGACGCAATTTCATTACGTCAGCTGCTTTGATGTCCATTGTTCTTGATGATTTTTAATGTTATACTTTTTCCACTCTGGCTTTCCGCCCGGATTATTCTGCCTTGGCCTCTGCGGCAGGGGTTTCGGCAGGAGTCTCCTCCTTCACTTCAGGTGCGGATACAGGCTCGGCTGCTGCCTCTGCAGCCTCCTCTGCCTTTGCACCGCCTTTGCGGGCACGGAGCTTCTTTCCTGCTGGGGACTTCTCGTCACCTGCTTCAGGAGCCTCTTTGTCTTTCTCCAGTTTCCTTTCGTTCAGCCCCTCTGAGATAGCGCCGCATACAACGTCCATGATAAGGGATATGGACTTTGCAGCGTCATCATTGGCCGGAATCACATAATCAATCGGAGTAGGATCGCAGCATGTATCAACCATAGCGATAACCGGTATGTTGAGACGGTTTGCCTCTTTTACGGCATTCATCTCTTTCTGTACATCCACTACGAAAAGTGCTGAAGGGAGACGGCTCAGATCCTTGATGGAACCGAGGTTCTTCTCAAGTTTCGCCCTCTGGCGGGTGATCTGAAGACGCTCGCGCTTTGCGAGAGTATCGAAAGTACCATCCTCAATCATCTTGTCGATGGTATTCATCTTCTTGACAGCCTTGCGGATAGTCGGGAAGTTGGTAAGCATTCCGCCCGGCCATCTCTCTGTCACATAAGGCATGTTGACTGAGGCTGCTTTCTCGGCCACAATCTCCTTTGCCTGTTTCTTTGTAGCTACGAAGAGGATCTTGCGGCCTGAGCGCGCAAACTGTTTCATGACATTCGCAGCCTCATCGATTTTTACTATACTTTTATGCAGGTCGATGATATGGATCCCGTTCTTCTGGTCAAAGATATATGGGGCCATCTTAGGATTCCATTTCCTCGCCAAGTGTCCGAAGTGGACACCTGCATCAAGCAGTTCCTGGAAATTTGTTCTTGGCATTGCTTTAAATTTTTACTTGTTTTTTAATTCCCCTCCAGGCTTTGCCGTTTACCTGTCGGGCTCTTTTCATCAACCGGGAGTAGCGGCCTGGCCGGTCCCGCCGGTTTTCCGCAGTCTGCCAAACCTCAGGCAGCAAGGCCGGATTCACATCCGCAACTATGGTCCTGATGTTTTATCCCAGACTGTGATTCCTTGTAAATCAACAGATAACGATTAACGTTTACTGAACTGGAAGCGCCTACGTGCACCAGGCTGACCAGGTTTCTTTCTCTCGACTTCGCGAGCGTCGCGGGTAAGGAATCCGTTTGCTTTCAGGGTATGGCGATAAGCCTCCTTGTCCACCTCGCAAAGAGCGCGGGAGATACCGAGTCTGATTGCCTCTGCCTGGCCTTTGATTCCGCCACCATCGACATTGACCTTTACGTCAAACTGAGCTGTCGTACCTGTGATCTCGAAAGGCTGGTTCACGATGTAACGGAGTGAATCCTCTTTGAAATAATCATTGACGTCACGGCCGTTGATCACGACATTACCTTTTCCGGGCACGACATAAACGCGAGCGACTGCTGATTTACGTCTTCCAAGGGCGTTTACTTGTTTCATGCTCTGCTTAAATTTCGTTTAACTTGATTGTTCTTGGGTTCTGCGCCTGGTGCGGATGCTCGCTGCCCTGGTAAAGGTACAGGTTGTTGATGAGCTTCGCGCCAAGACGGTTCTTAGGAAGCATGCCTTTGACAGCCATCCTTACTAACTCGGTAGGTTTCTTCTGAAGCACCTCCTTAGGTGTGGTGAACCTCTGTCCGCCCGGATATCCGGTATGACGGACATACACCCTGTCTGTCATCTTCTTCCCGGTGAGCCTTACCTTGTCCGCGTTGATTATGATGACGTTGTCACCACAGTCCATGTGCGGGGTGAAACTCGGCTTGTTCTTCCCACGGAGAACGAGCGCTACTCTGGAAGCAAGACGGCCGAGCACCAAGTCGGTAGCATCAATCACGACCCACTCTTTCTTGATATCGCCAGCCTTGAGCGATACAGTCTTGTAACTCTGTGTGTCCACTGTCTTGATTTTTAATTGGTTAATACATAAAAACTGCGATCCCTACACTACATAGGGGGCGCAAAGATAACAATTATTTTGTTCCAAACAAAATTTTCTCGTTTTTCTGTTCTCATTCTCAATCACTTGTGACCTTTCCAAGGAGAAATTCCATTATCCGGGGAATACCACCGGACACAAGGACAAAGCCTCCCGCGGATGCCGGATCTCTGTCCGGCATGACCCCGGATACGGTTTTCTGAAGATGCCCGGCATGCCCACCAGGAAAAGGGTTTTGCGGACAGTAGCCGGATTATCGGGAATCTGCTTGAATATTCCGGAGCATTTTCTAAATTTGTGACCGCAAAACCACATGGCATAATGAAGAAAGCACTGATTCTCGCGGCATTTCTCGCCGCTGCTGCATCCCAGGGACTTCAGGCCCGCGAACAGAGATTCACCATATCCGGAAAGATAGACGGTATAGTAAAGGGCGACACCCTCAGGTTCGAGCGGATAACACTGCCCGGATGGGACTCCGAACCGGCATTCGATGTAGTGGTGGAGAAAGACGGGGTATTCAAGTTCAAGGGCACTCAGGAGCATGACCAGTTCTATCTCATGGAATACTTTCCGGCTGACGGGGCGGCTCCGGTATGCGACCGCATGGGCAAGACTCTGGTGATCGCCGGAGGTGACCATATCACCATGGACGGCACACGCGAAAACATCTACTACTGCACCCTCGGCGGCGGGATCTATAAAGACCCTGCGCTGTCAAGTTATCTCTTCGCCTCCGACTCGCTCGACTCGATACGCGGCAGTTACGCGAGGAAGATTGAGGAAGCCAACGCGGCGGGAGACCATGAGACAGCGGCCATGTACGGGGAAAAGTTCAACACATTCTATAACGGCAACCCCGGAGCCGAGCGCGTCAGTAAGCTCCGCAAGGAATATTTCGACGCCAACACCGAAGGGAACATATTCACCCTCGTGGAATACATCCAAAGTATGGACTACACCCCGATAGAGACGCTCAAGAAACAGTCCGACGGCTTCTCCCGGGAAACAATGGACTCGTGGTACGGGAAAGTCTATGAGAAACGGATGAATGCCGTAGAGGCGATATCCATAGGAAATCAGGCCCCTGACTTCACACTGACCATGACCGACGGCAGCACTGTATCCAAGGACGGATTCAGCGGGAAATACCTTCTGATATACCACTGGGGGATGTGCCCAGGCTCTCTCTCTATTGACAGATATGTGCAGGACCTGTTTTCCAAGTACCGGGACCGGGGGCTTGAAGTAATCGGCATCACCGAGTCCATGCAGGAGATACGTGATATATGGGAGAAGACAAAAGAAGGGTCATCCATCCCCTCTTTAGGCATAGACGACTTTAAAGCCACATTGGACGGCATGCTGAACCACCCGTGGCCGGATGCCGAGCTGGAGACTGACCACCCGGAGAACAAGCAGGTGTCGGACATTTTCCTGATCAGCGGATGGCCTTTCTTCGTATTCATCGGCCCTGACGGGAAGATACTCGCGAGGGACTATTCCGAGGCATTCTACCAGGCGAAACAGATTCTGGAAGAGAAATTCGGGGAATGACATTCAAGGCCGCACCGGAGCGTCAGCAAGGTTTCCGAATGGGAAACGCCGCCGGAATAAGGACCCTGCCTATGGAACTGAACAGAAAAAAGGCATGCTTCAGCCATTCTTTTTACATGGTCCGAAGCATGCCATAATTTTATAAAACCCTAAAAATCAAGCAAACGCAAGGAGCCGCCATGCCCCAAGGTACGCACCGCATCAGATTGACAACACGTTCAGGACGTTTATCAGCTCCTTGTCGATAGGCTTGTTCTTCTTGATGGCGCGGCTAAACGGAACATAGACTATCTCGTCGTTGGAAATGCCAACCATCACGTTCCGCTGGCCCTCTTTCAAGGCCTCGATGCTGGCCGTTCCAAGGCGGCTGGCGAGGATACGGTCGAACGCGCTCGGAGAACCTCCCCTCTGGAGATGCCCGAGTATGGACACGCGCACATCGTACTGCGGATATTCCTTGCGGACACGCTCCGCATAATGCATCGCCCCTCCGTCCTTCTCGGCCACAATGACGATACTGCTGTTCTTGCTTTTGCGGAATCCCCTGCTGATGAACTGCTCCAGCTGGTCGATGTCAGTACTGTCCTCCGGTATGATGGCAGCCTCGGCACCTGCGGCAATGGCGCTGTTCTGCGCCAGGAATCCCGCATCGCGACCCATCACCTCGATGAAGAATATGCGGTTGTGCGAGGTGGCGGTGTCACGTATCTTGTCGACACACTCCACTATAGTGTTCAGCGCAGTGTCATAGCCGATGGTGGAGTCTGTGCCGTAAAGGTCATTGTCGATAGTCCCCGGAAGCCCGATGCACGGTACATCGAATTCCTGGGCAAATACTTGCGCTCCGGCCAGAGAACCGTTTCCCCCGATGACGATAAGGGCGTCGATACCGTGTGCAAGCATGTTGTCATACGCTTTCTGGCGGCCCTCAGGAGTCATGAACTCCTGTGAACGGGCTGTCTTGAGGATGGTCCCGCCCCTCTGGATGGTGCTGCTGACACTCTGTGTGGTAAGTTCCTCGATCTCGTCATTGATAAGGCCCTCATAGCCCCTGTAGATACCCATTACTTTCCACCCGTTGAAGATGGAAGCCCTGGTGACAGCCCTGATTGCCGCATTCATGCCCGGAGCATCGCCTCCGGAGGTCAATACTCCGATTGTTGAAATTCTTTTTGCCATTGTAATATGATTTTATAATTTTCTCAATATCAATTCAGGACAATATTTCTGTGAAGCACCCGCCTCCTGCGGGCAAATCTGTTTTTGCTGCAATTATTGAGCCACCATACGGGAAAAATACCGGAAAGCCTGCAGCATGCTAAAGCCGCTCCAGACTGAAGCAGTCAATATCCGGTGTCCAGGTATATCTGCTCCCGATCCGCACCACATTCTCGCCCGGTTTCAATGCGACATCAAGAGAGACGGTGCATATCCCCTTTGCCCGGTCCTTGACCAGACTGCCCGGGACAGGATACGGATGCCCATTCACCGTCACTTCGAGCCTTCCGGTCTCGGGAGGCAGGTAGGAAATAGTCATGCGGTATGTGCCTCCGGTCCGGCTATAGACACAGTCCCATTCAGCACAATTTTCCGGGACTGCTGTCAGGTCGCAGCCGATAATCAGAGGCGAACTCATGATGCACCACAGGCCGAAGTGGGTCTCCTCCTCCTCGGGTGTCAGCCCGCGTCCGATTTCGAGGATATCCATGTCATTGTAATGGCCTCCCCTTGCAAAGGCGGAAAGATAGAGGTTTTTGGAGACAATGTACTTCACCGAATTCCAATCCAGGTATCGCTGCTGATGCGCCACGAATCGGCCAGGTTTCCGGCCCATGTACCGGGAAAGGCCCAGCGGCATATATTGATCGATACCGGACGGCGGCTTACGCGGCGTATAGCATCGCAGATGGTGGTATAGCGCTCCCTTTCATCGAGGTCAAGCTGCTGGCCGGCTCCGCAATAATCTATCTTTATGTAGTCGAAATCCCACTTGTTGAAGTAGAGGTCGGCATCCTGTTCCTCGTGGCCGTAGAGCCCTACCCCCACTCCGTTGGGGTCAGAATCCCAGATCGAGCCGCATGTATTGGCTCCTGCATCGGAATATACCCCGGCTTTCAGGCCAAGGCTGTGAATATAGGCTGTTAAGCCGCCAAGTCCGTCGGGAAAGCGCTCCGGATGGGTATGCAGATTGCCGTCATCATCCCGGTAGCCGAAAAAACCGTCATCTATATTGACATACCGGTAGCCTGCGTCCTTGAGTCCGAGTTCCACCAGGGCGTCGGCCTGTTTCTTTATGAGTTCATCGTTTATGTTTATACGGTATGTGTTCCATGAGCTCCATCCCATGACCGGCAGAGCAGTCTGATGAGTCCTGGAGGATGCCAATATTGACACGGTCTTAAACTCTTTAGCCATGAAATTCCGGGATTTCTTCAAAACGAACAAAAGTTTTGTGATCGCCTTCATCGTCATCTTCGGCGGCTACGGGATTTTCCTTATCACGGACGGCATCATCATCCTCTGTGACAGCCAGGCGACCGGGACGGGCGACATCGCCTACGGCACAGTGAAAATCATCTCAGGACTGCTGTTCATCGCCCTCGGCTGGCTCACCATCCGCAATAAAAAGAAAAAAGAGGAAGAAAAGAACTGATCCCTACCGTCCGCTTTTGCGTGGTATGTCATACGAACGGACGGAAGTGTCGTCGAAATCTATCAGATATATTTTCCGGTTCTTTTCATCGACGGAGACGAAGCCCTCCTTGTCAAGTTGATACACAGCCAGTTGCTTGCCGTTGAAACTGTATGTCTCCACAGTGGTGAACGGAGGGAAAGGGAACTCCTTCGTGGAATATATGCGGGCGAGATTGCCCAGACCGTATTCATAATTGGACAGATAAATCCTGTTCCTGCCGACATGGATCTGGCCGCGGTAGTATCCCCAGATATATTTCCAGCGGGCATCGGAAGAATTGCTGAAATACTTGAAGAAATCGAGAGTCCTCTCTTTCCCCGTCCTGGTCTGCACGAATTTCACCACCTTGAACTGCTCGTAGGCATAGACCATCATCTTGCCCCTCTTGTAGGCCGTCCCCACTCCCCAAGGAAAAAAGTTCATGTCATAGCCCCGGAACGCCTGGAGCTCGAGGTCGCAGATCATCTCCGCTTCCCCGGAACCACGCCTGATACGGTACGCCGACCTGGTATCGACACTGTCCCGCTTGTCCACTGACGAGAACCAGAAGTATTTGTTATCCAGGAAAACAGGCAAGACATCGTTATAGACGGCATCGTTATACGGACTGGCATAAACCGTCCCTGTGTCCACCTGTTCGAGCGCAAGGTCTTCAGTCAGGACATCGATCCGGCCTCCGAGACGGCTGCGTATACCGCAGAGGGTTCCTTTGATACGGGTCTCGAAAAAATCTATACCTTCTTTCGATATGTCATACGGCATGTCAATGACCTTGAGCGGGCGGACCTCCGGGAAAGAGAAGATATTCAGGTTCTCCGTCTTCAGGTCAGCGACCGCCAGGATGCCGTCCCCAACCCATACCTTGTGGGCGATCCCGATCCCCGGAAGGCTGTCCGCCACCATCGTCCCGGACAGTACCCTGACAGACTTGAAGTCTCTTACCGAAGTCTGGAAAGTCCCTGTCTCGAGCTGGTCGGAACAGGAGACGAGCAAGGCCGCCGTCGTAGCAATGGCGAATATCATGAGTATGTTCTTCATATCTTTTTATTTTACAATAACGTCAGTTCGACGAAATTATATTTAACAATATTATATTAAAAATCAATATTTTATCATTTATGACCGGAATCCGTCACACTGACGTTAAGGATTTCTTCCAGAAATCCTGTCTGTCTAAACCCCAGTCACTTCGTGACAGCCCCTTGTTAAGGGGCGCCGCCCCCTTCCTTCCCCCTCGCCGGGGGACCTGTCGCAGGCCACGGCCTGCTCCTGAAAAGAGGTAATTCGATGTAATTTAATGA
>JADILZ010000071.1 GCA_017695065.1 Candidatus Cryptobacteroides excrementipullorum | reverse complement strand
TTGAAATAGTCTTTTTGGGTGTTAATAACAGATTGGTTGAGAATATGGTAAAATAAGGAGTCTTGAATTTTTATGGTTTTCTGAAAATTGAGGAATGCGTTTTTATAATCTTTTTGAGAGAAATTTATTCTGGATTGCACGGAAGCAAGTGCACCATCGGCAATGCTGTTGTTTGATATACTATTTTTTATTTGTCTTATTATATCGTCTGCTGTATCGTATTGTTTGGTTTCTGCATATGCTTCTGCAATATCTGTCCACGCCTGGAAAGATGGTGTTTGATTTAAGGAGTCGACGATGAAATTGAATATTCCGATAGCTTTTTCTGGCTCATTATTCCTTTTATAGATAAGGGCTGATATCATCGTTTCAAGGGATGAGGCATATAATACTGTATCATTGATTTCGGAGACGATACGATTTATTGTATCACACATGGACAGGCATCTGTCAAATTCCTTTAAATTGTTGTAAGTTAGGGCAATATCGCGTAAACTGTAGTAGTAATGAAGATTATGTCCGGATTTTTTGAAATAGATTCGAGATAGTTCGGCATATTTCAATTCCTCATGATGATTGTATGTTCTATTATAAATGGCATACATTCCTCTGTAAATCATCCCTAAATAGAAATCATCCTCGCAGATTTTAGCATATTTCTCCGCATTCGAGAATGCAATGATTGCATGGTTATAGTCCTCGGCGTTTTGGTAAATTCTTCCGTGGTAGTAGTATGCAAGCATGCGGTCTTTATCACTGCCGTGCCTCTCGTACCATAGCACAGCCGGTCTGATGAGAGTGTCTTCAGTGACATCGATGTACTTTTTGTCCATGGCGATTGACATTAGCAGCGAATATTTTGCCAGCGTCCTGTACCGGTAAATCTGCTTTTTGTCGATTCCGGACAGGACATTGTATGCACTATCCGGCGAGTCGCTGATGTAAGTCCCTACATCCTTGAGAGTCCTATAGATGTGATGGTCGTTCCCACACGAACTCACTGCCAGAATGACAAAAGATAGAAGAATCAGCCGTTTCATATTTGTGTTCAATAAGTTTTAATCTGTGCTGCAAAATTAAGGAATTATTCTGCAGATGATAAGATTAATAATTAACGTGAGTTCGATGAATTTATATTGGTTATAATACATTGATTATTAGGAAAATAGCGAAAGTTTTTGTATATTTGAATAAGACAATAAACATCAAAACAACAAAAACAATCGCTATGATGATCACCGAGGACGAAATTACAAAAATATTCTGTATGGCTGACGATTTCTGCAAAATATATGACAAATTCATCATGATAAATGGCCTGGGACCTAAGCGGGATAGAAGGAAACGGGAGTATCATCGTGCATCGAAGATGTCAGATTCGGAAGTCATTACCATCATGATACTGTTCCACTTCAGTGGGTACAAATGTCTGAAACATTTCTATGTCAGGTATGTCCTTGTGCATATGAGTCATCTGTTTCCTACTCCGGTGTCGTACAACAGGTTCACCGAGTTTGAGAGGAGAGTAATCGTGCCGTTCATCCTGTTCCTGAAGAAGTGCCTGATGGGCGGGTGCACGGGGATAAGTTTTGTGGACAGCACGGCACTGAGAGTCTGCCGGAACCAGAGGATACACCTGCATAAGGTATTCAAGGGACTGGCACAGAGGGGACAATGCTCTATGGGATGGTTCTACGGCTTCAAGCTGCATCTGGTCTGCAATGAGAGAGGCGAGCTGCTCAGTTTCATGCTGACGCCCGGTAACGTTGATGACCGGGATCCGCTCAGGAGCTCCTCATTCCTGGAGAACATCTCGGGGAAACTCGTGGGGGACAAAGGGTACATAAGCAAGGGGTTGTTCGAAAAACTGTTTATAGATGGGATACAGCTCCTTACAAAACTCAGGAGCAACATGAAAGGGGCACTGATGACTGTTGCAGACAAGATCCTTGTCCGAAAGAGGGCGATTATCGAGAGTGTCAACGATGAACTCAAGAACATGGCTCAGATTGAGCATTCCAGGCACCGTTCGGTCGCCAACTTCACCGTGAACCTCATTGCAGGACTTTCTGCCTATTGCTTCTTCCCCCCAAAAAACTATGATTGCTTTAGACAGATATAATACCATAGACACTTATAACCAGTTGACTTTGCTTTAGTTACTTTTCATCGAACTCACGTTAAATATGCTTCGACATCATCCAACTGCCGTATGACTTTATGGTCGGTACAAGATACCATGCTTGCGGCGAATGCCAGTATCGATATTGCTGCTATTATGTATCTTTTCATGTATTATGGTCAGTCCTGATTTTTCGGAAGACAAAAATAAGACTTTTCAAAAGAACATCAATGCCGGAACTTGCCAGAATTTGACAGCACTTGTTCCTTGACTCTGCCAACAGCAAAAAATGCATCCGTGCTGTGGTTATTCCGCGGATTATTTGTAATTTTGCACGATTGCCCTGATGCATAGGGCGGATTGACAGAAAACCGAATTAATTTTTACAATATGAGAAAGAAAATCGTTGCCGGAAACTGGAAGATGAACACTACAGTTCCAGAAGGCGTTGAACTTGCAAAAGAAGTGGTGGCAAAGGCTTCAGAAGTGCCTGCTGATGTGAAACTTGTCATTGCACCTCCTTTCACACATCTTTATCCTGTGGCAGAGGTGGTGAAGGGTTCCGTTGTGGGACTTTCGGCACAGAACTGCGCTGACAAGGAGAAAGGAGCATACACCGGAGAGGTGTCTGTCAAGATGCTCGCCTCCGTCGGATGCGAATACACTATCCTCGGACATTCCGAGAGAAGACAGTACTATGGTGAGACTGACGCCAAGCTTGTAGAGAAAGTGAAACTCGCTATCGCTGAAGGGCTTTCGCCTATTTTCTGCGTGGGAGAGAACCTCGAGGAGCGTGAGGCAGGACGTCATTTCGAAGTGGTTTCGGAGCAGGTGAAGAATGTGCTCTACACCCTTTCAGCCGAGGAGATGTCCAAGGTGGTCGTAGCATACGAGCCTGTATGGGCCATCGGTACCGGCAAGACCGCCACTGCAGAGCAGGCGCAGGAGATTCACGCATGCATCCGCAAGGTGCTTGCCGAGAAGTTCGGGGCCCTCGCCGAGGAGATTACCATCCTCTATGGCGGAAGCTGCAAGCCTTCCAATGCAAAGGAACTGTTCGCATGTCCTGACATCGACGGCGGCCTTATCGGAGGCGCTGCCCTGAAGGCAGATGACTTCATTGCCATCGCCCAGTCATACTAACAGCTGAAATTACAGACTGATATGGTTCCGGATCCGGTGGGATACGCTTGCATGGCGATGCCCGCAGGGTCCGGATTTCCTGTTTTTTGAAAATTTAAAAACGGCTTCTTCTCCCGTTACGGGATTATTTCATACCTTTGGGATGCATTTGAAACCATAACCCTCAAATATTTATGATACATTCACACAGATTATTGCTTACGGTCGCAGCCGGGGCTGCAGTCCTGAGTTCGTGCTCGGACAACGAAAAGATCGACCTTCAGCAGAAGGTCAGCGAATATGCGGTGGTGGAGCTTAACTCGCCCCTGATGGAGAACCTCTCGGACAAGGACAGGCAGGTGCTCAATCTCTTCCGTACGGCCGCAGTCATCACCGACGGCCTGTTCTGGCAGCAGACATTCGGGGACAAGTCAGAGATGGAGGCTCTCGGAAGCCAGGCTGCACGGGACTATGCCATGATAAATTACGGCCCTTGGGACAGACTGGACAACAACTCGCCTTTCATCAGCGGATATGGTGCAAAGCCGTCCGGGGCGAACTACTATCCGCAGGATATCACCCCTGAGGAATTCGCCGCTTTCAGTGACCCGGCCAAGAACAGCCCTTACACGGTGCTCCGCCGCGACGAATCCGGCAACCTGAAATGTGTCTGGTACCGGGACGAGTACAGGGAGTCTCTGGACAAGATATGCAGATGCCTCGAAGAGGCGGCCATGATTACCGAGAACGAAGGCCTGAAGAACTATCTCCTGAAGAGGGTCCAGGCATTCCGTACGGACGAGTACTATGAGAGCGACCTTGCATGGATGGACATGAAGGACAGCAACATAGATATTGTCATAGGCCCTATCGAGAACTATGACGACAAGCTCAACGAGCTCAAGACCTCATACGAATGTTTCATCCTCCTGAAGGATGAAGAGCGCAGCGCCGAGCTCACTAAATACGTCTCCATGCTTCCAGACCTGCAGAAGATGCTCCCTTGCCCTGAGGAGTACAAGACATTCGTGCCGGGCACATCCTCTGACCTGAATGTATATGACGCGATATATTATGCGGGGGACTGCAACGCCGGCAGCAAGACCATCGCTATCAATCTTCCGAACGATGACCGCGTCCAGGCTGTGAAAGGAACCCGACGTCTCCAGCTTCACAACAGCATCACCGCCAAGTTCGGCAAGATACTCCTTCCTATCGGACGTCTGCTCATCGAGCCGGACCAGCAGAAGCATCTGAGGTCGGAGGCGTTTTTCTGGAACGTCACTTTCCACGAGGTTGCCCACGGGCTTGGCGTGAAGGAGACTGTGAACGGGAAAGGTTCTGTGGATGAGGCTCTTAAAGATGAAAAGACTACATGGGAGGAGGCCAAGGCAGATATTCTCGGCCTGTTCATGGTATGCCGTCTCATAGACATGCAGGAGATACCTCTCATTTCCAAGGAGGATGCCATCACCACCTTCATCGCGGGGCTCGTCCGCTCGGTACGTTTCGGTGCGGCTTCTTCTCACGGAAAAGCCAATATGATGTGTTACAATTATTTCAAGGATAACGGCGCTTTCACTCGCAACAAGAGCGGGCAGTACCACATAGACTATGACAAGGCCCTTGAGGTGATTGATGACTGGGCCAACCTCATCATCACCACTCAGGCAACAGGCAACTATGACTTTGCCAAGAGCTACAGCGCAAGGCATGCGATAGTCCCTGAGCCGCTGTCAGCCGATATAGCCAGCGTGAACAGCCACGGCATCCCGCGTGACATACGTTTTGATTTCGTGTGGTAAACAAGGAGATATGTGATGAAGCGTGCTGCGCTTGATTAAAAAACCTCATGTATGGCATTACATGAGGTTTTAAAAAAAAATCTGTGCAGGCTTTCTTACATTTTTATCTGGACATTGTCTATCCAGAGTATGTTTCCCACGCCGCCGTAGAAGGCTTTGTTGCAGCTTGACAGGAACTTGATTATCATGAAGTTGGGTTCTTCATCCGCATCGGCCCAGCCTTCCTCGATGACAGTGACGTTCTTCCCTTCGCTGTTGAGGGCGTGGAATGCCCTTTCAGGGTCATTGTTCAGGCCCATGTAGTCCTGGAAGAATGGCTCTCCGGTTATATCCCCGTAGTGGACATCGAGTCTGTGACCGTTGATCCATTCGGGGATATTTTCCGTTATCCTCTCTATGCCTGTGCCTACCCTGAGCGCGTGCACCACGCCATCGCTGTCCTCCCATCTTTTCTGGAGGATGATGGCTATTTCCGGATAGTCAGGGTAGCCCATCGGCTTGAGTTTCGAGAATCCTGTGCCGCGTATGACTTCGTGGCCCACTTCCGCCTTGTAGTCGAATTCCATGGCGGACGGCCTTCCTGAGAACGGTATCCCGTAGAGCACTTTCGCCATCGGGTTCTTGGTGTCCTTTATCGGCTCGTTCAGCTTGCCGAGGATGAAGGCGCCCTGGCAGGTCACTTCCATGTTTATTATGCCGATCGCCTTCACGTTCTCCGTGTGGGTCTCTATCCTTGCGCAGTAGCCTTCCCCGCGCTCTTCAGGATAGACTGTGTTGCTGGTCTTGGTGACTCCGGCCACGACTGCCATCACGTTGTTCGTCCTCCACAGATACCCTTCCGGTGAGGAGTACGGGTCTTTGGTGACGGTGGTGTCCCTGTCCCCGAAGAACTCGAAAAGATGCTTGACTTTCCCTCCGATTATGCCTGACTCCTTGATTTCCCTGACTGACCACGAGTCGAAGGTACCGTACCTGTTCAGGCTGTCGATTACATGGTCCTGTGCGGACATGGCGGTGCAGAGCAGAAGCCCTGCAGCGATGGTCAATGAATCTTGAATTGGTCGTCTCATAAAAAATAGCTATCTATGCAGAATATTTTGACATGCAAATATAGTATTTGTTGCATTTAGTTGTAGGATGCATTGTACAATTATTCATAAATTGGGGAGAATCAGGCAATCAGGGGCAGCCGCCGTTGTCTTTTTCCTTTTTTCCCTGCTGCTTTTTCCGGGACAGGGCTTCCTGTCGGCCGCTCCTGCAAGGCGGCATGCCATCACTCTCAGGCAGCCTGACGGCTATACATTCAGGGCGAGCCTGTCCGGAGACGAATACATCAAGGTCCTCCTTTCATCTGAGGGTACGCCTCTCGTACAGGATGAGGAAGGGTACTACTGCTACGCTTATTACGGCACCGGAGGCGGACTCTTCAGCTCAGGGTACAGGGTAGGGCAGAGCGCTCCTGCGGCAGCGTCCCTCCACGGGGCGGCAGTCCCGTATGACATGCTTCTGGAGAAGGCCTCGCTGTCATCTGCCTCCCGCGGCCGCCGTGACAGGAAGGGACTCATTGAAAGGCTCCGCTTCTCCGGACGGAGTTCCTCGGGGGACGGGCAGCCGGTCACTGTGAAGGTGCCTGTGCTCCTGGTGGCGTTCAAGAACCTGCCGTTCACATACACCAGGGATGATTTTGACAAATTGCTGAACCAGAGGGGGTACAGCCTGAACGGTGCGACGGGAAGCGCCGCCGATTATTTCGAGGACCAGTTTTTCGGACGGTATCTGTTCCAGTTTGATGTGAGCGAGATAGTCACTCTGGGCAACAACTACGGATACTACGGGCGCAACGAGAACATGAACTCCGCAGGCAGCGACATCCGCGTCGGCAGGATGGTGTATGACGCATGTCTCAAGGCGGACGACCTGGTGGACTTTTCAATGTATGACAATGACGGGGACGGCCAGGCTGACAATGTGATCATTATCTTCGCCGGGGGAGACGAGGCTGCCGGAGCAGGTGCGGACCATATATGGTCCAGGTCAGGTTTCCTTGACGAGGACAACCTGGTGCTGGAATGTGACGGTGTGGGCATCAGCAGCTACGCCTGTACGTCGGAGCGCCGTTCTGACGGGCTCGGGGATGACCCTGTCGCCTCGATCGGTACCTTCTGCCACGAATTCAGCCATGTCCTCGGACTGCCTGACTTCTATGACAGAAACGGGATTTCCGACGCTTTGTGGGGAAGCACTTCGATCATGGACAAGGGAAACCTTAACAATGACGGCAACACCCCTCCTTCCTATAACGCCATAGAGCGTCATATACTCGGGATTTCTTCTCCGGATACCCTTTCTTCAGGACAGTATGTCCTTCCGCCTGTAGGCGAGTCCGGAGAGTATCTGTATTATCCTACGGAGAACGAGGGGGAGTACTTCCTCTTCGAGTGCAGACGCAAGTCAGGATGGGACAGCCATATAGGCGGGGAAGGCATGCTCATATACCATGTGGACAGCTCGGCCAACAATGTGGCAGGAGCCCGCGCCTGCGAAAGATGGCTCATGACCGGCGGCACTTATGCCAATACGGTCAATTCCGTCCCTGACCACCAGTGTGCGGATCTCATTGAGGCCGACCCTTCTGCCAGGTCTTCCGGTGCGTCATCCACGGCGCAGGATGATATCAGCCGTGTATTCTTCCCTTACGGAAGCCAGGATTCGTTCACTCCGGCGACAGAGCCGGCTTTCGAGGACTGGAACGGGAACCAGGCCGGCATTTCCATTGCCGGGATAAAGTATGAGGACGACAGGATTTTTTTCAGCGTGTATGAGAACGAATATTCCCAGATACCTTATGTACAGAGCATGTCTATCACGGAGTTCCAGGATGCGGCCATCGTGACATGGACGGCCGGCACGGACATCCCGGCTCATGTGGTGCTTTCCGGCAGCGACGGGCCTGTGGATACGCTTGAGGTCGAGGCTTATGCTTTCGGGCGGTATTCGGCGGTTTTCGAGGGGCTTTCCCCGGCATCCACTTATACTGTCAGTGTGGGATATGCGATCGGAGGTCTGACCGGGAGGGTGAGCATAAGGCAGATAAGCACCCATCCTGCCACATCCTACCCTCCTTATATTTACCTGCACGGCATGACAAGGAACAGTGACGGCAGCTTCCCTGCCGGGACGCCTTTCCCTTTGAGGCTTTACAATGCCTGCGGGGCTGAGTCGGTCCGCTGGACATACGACGGGGAGGAGGTGTTCCCGGATGAGACCGGGTATTTTGTCCCGGATCATACGGGTGTGATGAGGGCTGTGGCCGTATTCCCTGACGGACGGGAGTACAGGGTGTCCAAACATATAGAAATAAAAAGCGAATAATGGATATGCACCAGAAAGTCTTGATGCTTGCAGGTCTTTGCGCAGCCGTCGCGCTGTCCCTTTCCGGGTGTGTCCCGGACAGTTCCGGGCTTGAACAGAAGTTCACCGGGAGCGACGGGGCCGGCTTCAGTGTGAAGGGCTCCGTAATACACAGTTTCGACCCCGTGACCTGGCAGGTGGTCTTCAGCGCTTCACCATGTGAGTTCACGGTGTGCAGCGACAGCATGTCGGATTATTACACTCTGCGGTGCAGCCGGGTGCCTGGTGATGTGGGTGATGTGGTGGAGTGCGATGCGGAATGGACAACATATTCGGATATCAAGGTCCGGAAAGGGCTTGATTTCGAGGTGGTGAGGACGGACAAAGCGGATGGCGCGCTGTGGCTGTGGTGTTCTTCGGCAAGGATAGGGGCTGTGGTGATGATACCGGAGTAGAGGCCGGGCACGGCACGAAATGAGAGAGGATGTACCGGGTTTCCCTGCAGTACATCCTCTCTGAGTCTTCTTAACCCCTGTCTGAAGGAACATTCCTTCAAGGGACCATTCTTCTAGAACCTGTCTTCTGAAGATACAGTCAGTTTCTTGCGTCCGTGACGACGGCGGGCAGCCAGTACACGGCGTCCGTTTGGAGTTGACATGCGCTCGCGGAAGCCGTGTTTGTTACGGCGCTTGCGCTGTGATGGTTGGAATGTTCTTTTCATTATTTTATGCTTTTTATATTTTCAAAACTTTTTGGGAGTGCAAAGGTAGTGTTTTTCACTTTAATTGCAAATATATTTTCGGTAAAATCAACATCATTGCCCCTCTTGCGGCCTCAAGCCCCGATGAATATGACCAGTTTCCCGCTGAAGTACGGGTCTTGCAGCCAGCTGTCGATCTTCCATGTGCTGACGGAACCTGGCTTAAGCCTGCAGCGGCTCATTGCATCCGATATCTCTTCCACGACATCCCCGCCTTTCAGGTAGATTATCCCCCTGGTGTATTTCCCTCTCACCCAGGGGATGAACCTGTCGAGTGAAGTCACGGCGCGGGAGACTATGAAGTCGTATTTCCCTGTCAGGGTCTCCGCCCTGGCGTTGACGGCCGTCACGTTGTCAAGCCGGAGGGCCTTCGCCACTTCGCCTGCCACTGTCACTTTCTTTCCGATGGAGTCGCAGAGGGTGAACTGTGCTGACGGGAACATTATCGCAAGCGGGATACCCGGGAAGCCTCCTCCTGTCCCGAGGTCCAGGAATGAGACCGGAGCGGTATCTCCCGTGCTTCCGGCCTGTGCGCCGCCATCCCCGCCGAGCATCCCGGCATACTGTGCCGGAAAGTTCTGGCGGATGTATTCGGCTGCCGACAGGGAGTGGAGTACGTGGTGGAGGTAGAGCTGTCCGATGTCCTTCCTCGATATGACGTTTATCTTCATGTTCCATTCCTTGTAGAGCGGCTCCAGGGCCCGGAACTTCTCTGTCTTTTCCTGTGTCATTTCAGGAAATTTCCCTTTGAGTATCTTTTCAAAATCAGTGAAATCCATCTGTATTGTTCTATTGTCCAACATTCTATATCCGATGTCCGCCCCTGGCCATGCCGCGGGGCTTCATCCCTCCTGTGCCTGTCATAGAAGTTCGTCCGATATTTCCATCATCTTCAGGAGCATTGCCTTCGCCCTCCTTATCCGTGTCTTCACCGTGTTGATAGGGATGTCCAGGGCCTCGGCTATCTCCTTGTATCCGAAGTTGTCTATCAGGTTCATCCTGGCCACTGTCCTGTAGTCGTCTTTCAGCTTTTCTATGTTCTCCAGCCACTTGTCGTATTCCTGCTGCTTGATTATGTCCTCTTCCGGGTTGTGCAGGGCCGCCGGTATGTCGTTCACTTCCGAAAGCTGTTCACTTATGGATGTCGTGGGCAGGTTGTTCTTCTCCCTGTCCTTGCGGCTGATGTGGTCGAAGGCGGTGTTGCGGGCAATCCTGTAGAGCCATGTGGAGAACTTGTAGTCCGGGTTGTATGACGCTATCTGGCTGAATGCCTTCTGGAAACTTTCCAGCGTGATGTCCTCCACATCCTCTTTCTGCAGGACATATTTCGAGATATGGCTCCTTACGCCGGCATGATACCTGGTATAGAGCACAATGAATGCGCCCTGGTCTTGCTGCAGGGCCATCGACACGAGCTCCGTGTCGGAGAGATTAGTGAGCTTCGAGCCAGTTCTTTCCATAATTGCATTCGACTGTAAGCGGGACAGACAGCTGTATCACGTTTTCCATTTCGCCTACGACTATCTCCCTGAGCCTTTCAGCTTCCTTTTCAGGGGCGTCGAAGACGAGCTCGTCATGTATCTGGAGCACCATCCGGCTTTCAAGGCCTTCTTCACGTATCTTCCTGTCAACACCTATCATAGCCTTCTTGATGATGTCTGCGGAGGTGCCCTGTATAGGTGCGTTGATGGCGTTCCTTTCGGCCAGAGACCTCACTGTGGCGTTCCTGGAGTTGATGTCGGGCAGATACCTGCGGCGGCCGAAAAGTGTCCTGACGTACCCGAGTTCCTTAGCCGAGGCTATTGTCTCGGAGATGTATCCTGATATCGAAGGGAAGTTGGCGAAGTAGTCGTCGATGATTTTCCTGGCTTCCGTCCTCGGTATCCTGAGCCTCTGGGCAAGCCCGAAAGACGAGATGCCGTACATTATCCCGAAATTGGCCGTCTTGGCTATCCTTCTCTGTTCGGGGGTCACGTCCGTGATGGAGATGCCGAATATCTTCGCCGCCGTGAGGGCATGCACGTCCTCCCCGTTGCGGAATGCCTCTGTCAGATGCCTGTCCTGGCTCAGGTGCGCCATTATCCTGAGTTCAATCTGGGAATAGTCTGCCGACATTATTATCCCGTCCCTGAAGCTCGGGACGAATGCCTTCCTGATTTCCTTGCCCCTTTCCGTCCTGACCGGGATGTTCTGAAGGTTGGGTTTGGAGGAACTGAGCCTTCCTGTGGCTGTGAGGGCCTGGTTGAACGTGGTGTGTATCTTGCCTGTGGTCTGGGAGACAAGGTTGTGGAACGGCTCCAGATATGTGGAGAGGAGCTTCTTCACTGCCCTGTATTCGAGTATCTCGTTGATTATCGGGTGTTTGTCTGCCAGGGCCGTAAGTGTCTCCTCATCAGTGGAATAGCTGTATCTTACCCCTGTCTTTGCCTTGACCTTGGGGTCGAGGACCAGCTTCTCGAAAAGTACGTACCCTATCTGTTTCGGGGACAGGATGTTCAGGTCCGGCTCCCCGGCCATGTCCCTGATGCGCTGCTGTATCTCCTCGAGTTCCATGTTGAGCTGAGCCGCATATTTCTTGAGCTGGTTCAGGTCCACCTTGACCCCGGCGCGTTCCATCCTGGACAGGACATGGATAAGTGGCTCCTCGATGCTGTCATAGAGTGCCGACATGCCGGATTTGGCCAGGTCGTTCCTGACCTTGTCCCCGAGCATCGCTATCACTGCCGCCTCTTTTCCGGCGGTGTCTTCCAGCGGTTTGCTGTCTTCATTGTCGAAAAGGGTCTGCTGCGCCTGTCTGTCCCCGGCATCGGCAGTGATGTCCATGTCGAGATATGACCTGGCGAGGATTTCGAGCTTGTGGCTCTTTTCCGGGTTTATCACGTAGTGCATCAGTTCTATGTCCAGCAGCCTTCCCCCCAGCTCAATACCTTCCCCGGAGAGCAGGTTGCACTGCCGTTTGATGTCATATCCGTATTTTTCCGTCCTGCTGTCGGAGATGATTTCCCTGAAGTCCCCGGCGCTCCCGGAGGATGCGCAGGCCTTGTCTCCCGATATGAACCCTATGGTGAACCTCTTGATTCCTGAGAAGATGCTCTCCCCGTAGCTTTCCGTGAGGATGGCGCATTTCCCTGTTTTCATGGCCATCGGCACAGCCTTTTCCGGGGGGAGTGTCTCGATGCGGATCTCCCTGTCCGTCTTCCCCTGTTCCCGGATGCCGAGATGTTCTATGTATTTGCGCAGGGAGCCGAATTCGTATTTGTCGAACAGTCCGGCGATCTCCGGGTCGAAGCTCATGTCCACTTCCATGTCCTTCTCCCGGACATCAAGCGGGATGTCCGTCTTGATGGTGACGAGTGTGCGGCTCAGCCAGATGTAGTCCCTGGCGTTCTCGAATGCCTCTCTCTGCCTCGGCGTGAGTTCATCAATGTGCTCGTATATTCCCTGTACGCTGCCGAACTGCGAAATAAGCTTGCCTGCGCCCTTCTCTCCGACGCCCTTTACGCCCGGGACGTTGTCTGACACGTCTCCGCAGATGGCGAGCATGTCGATGACCTGCAGGGGAGAGGAGATGCCGTATTTCCCGCACACCTCGGCAGGACCGATTATCTCGTTGTCAGCCCCGGCCTTTCCTGGCTTGTACTGGAATATGCTGTCGGAGACAAGCTGCCCGTAGTCCTTGTCCGGGGTGACCATATATACCTTGAAGCCTTCCTTTTCCTCCTTTTTCGCCATCGAGCCTATCACGTCGTCCGCCTCGAATCCGTTCACCATCAGGACAGGTATGTGCATGGCGCGGCACAGCCCGGTAAGCGGCTCCAGCGCGTCTATGACCAGCTGGGGAGTCTCCTCCCTCGTGCCCTTGTATTCCGGGTACAGCTCGTTCCTGAATGTTCCTCCAGGCGGGTCGAAGGCCACGGCCAGGTGTGAAGGCTTTTCTTTTTCTATCAGCTCGAGCAGGTATTTGGTGAACCCGAAAAGGATGGACATGTCCGCCCCCTTGGAATTGATCATAGGACGTTTCAGGAATGCATAATACATCTTGAAAATGAGGGAATGTCCGTCTATGAGGAAAAGTCTTTTATCCATTCGCCAAAAGTTTTACAAACTTTCAAAGGTAATGTTTTATGGGGATTCTCCGGAAAATATTTTCAATAATTTGCCCGACGCGGGCCCGGGATCACTTGCAGACCATGATGTCCAGGATCATGGAGTCCGCGTTCTGCATCCCGACGGAGCCTATCTTGCCGAGGTTCTGTATTGTCTTCTCTATGTCCTTCTCGATGATGCCGTCGTGTTCGGATATGCATGTGCCCTCCATGGCGAGCACTGCGGACTGGATGGCGGAAGATACTCCGGAAGCCACCTTCATGGCGCATCCCACCTTAGCACCGTCGCACACCATCCCTGTGATGTTGCCTATCATGTTCTTTACTGCTGCGCATACGTGCCTGTAGTCTCCGCCGCGCAGGAAGGTGATGCCGCAGGCAGCTCCGGTGGATGCTATCACGCACCCGCACAAGGCGGACAGCTTGCCCAGGTAGCCCTTTATGTGGATTGCAGCCAGGTGGCTGAGGATCAAGGCTCTCGCGAGCTGCTCATCAGGGGTGCCGTATTTGATGCCGTATGCGACGACAGGCATGGTGACGGTGATGCCCTGGTTGCCGCTGCCGGAGTTGCTCATGGCCGGGAGTGTACATCCAGCCATGCGGGCGTCGGAGGCCGCCGCCGTCAGTGCCATGGCATAGCTCATGAAGTCGTTGCCGAACACTTCGCGGTAATGTCCTGAATTGATGGTCTTGCCTACCTTGAGACCGTAGTCTCCGGAAAGCCCTTCCCTGGCCAGGCGGAGGTTCATGTCCCTGGCCTCGAGTATGAATCTGATGTCGTCGAAGCTGACTGTCGTGGCGAAATCGAAAATCTCCTTGAGAGTGAGCCTGTAGTCCAGTGTGGTCTTGTGCGTGCCCTCATCGTCGCATGTGCCGGAATGGCTGCGGTGGAGGATGTTGCCGTCGAATGAGGTTTCCACTATGTTGTCATGGTCGTCCTCGACAGATGCCGATGCCTTGTGGTCCCCGTCGCAGGTTACCGTGACTTTTGCAAACAGCTTGTGCCCTGTCTCCGTGTGCCTTACCTGCACGCGGCCTTCGCTGACGAGCCTTTTGGCCTTCTCCACAGCTCCGTCACACAGGTCATGCAGCACTTCCAGTCCGTATTCCGATTTCCCGCACACCACTCCAAGGGCGGCGGCGATGTGCAGCCCCACCATGCCGGTGCCCGGGATGCCTACCCCCATCCCGTTCTTGAGGATGTTCCCGCTCACTTCCACGAGTATCCCGAATCCGGGCTCCTCCATCCATTCCCTGGAACAGGGGCACTGCCCTGTCAGGATTTCTGTGGCTTTCGCTGCCGCAAGGGCCACCGCTATGGGTTCCGTGCATCCGAGGGCCGGTTTGACCTCCTTTTTTACAAGTCCGATTATTTCAGCTTCACGAGGTGTCATAGTGTAAAGTATTTGAGTGTGGATGATATTATGTCGTTTATCGCTTCCGGTTCCTCTATTGTCTCGATGGGGAAACCGAGGCTCACTGCCTTGTATGTGCCGGCGTCGAAGCACACCCCGGCGGAAATCCTGCTGTCTGTGTAACGCAGGAATGTCCTGGAGGCCTTTCCTGCCGGGGCTATGCCGTCAGGTGTCTCCACGCTGTATATCCTGCTGTTAGGTTTGTTGCACACGGACATCGTTCCTGTGATGCCCTCGAGCCTGAAGCCGGACAGGTATTCCGGTTCCGGGCTTATCTCCGCCGACTTGCTCGCCCTGTCGCATATCCATCTGTAGCCAAGCACATCCTGGACAAACCTGACGGACCCGGCCCTGAAGGCGCTGTCGCATTGTACAGGGAACACCCTGTCCCAGACATCGGTACCGATGTTGGCTCCGGAGATGAGCACATTGCCTCCGGCCGAGGTGAACGCACGCAGGGCATGCTGCATCTCCTCCGGGAATATCCTGTACCTGTCCTTTACCGCGCCCCTGCCTGTAGGGGTGGTGACCTGCTTTCCGCAGATGATGTCCGCAGTCCATGCCTGGAGTCTCAGTGTGGAGTCGCTTGTGAATGCATCCGCACTTGATGAGAAGAACGGATAGCCGGCCTCAAGCACCGCTTTCCCGTGTATGTACGGGTAGTCGAATGTGTTACCTGCCACGGGCTTCCCGGCACAGTCGGAGTAGGATGCCCCGAAACCGGGGTTGTCATCGTCCGTCCACGGCATGTCCCGTCTCATCTCGTACATTTCACCTATGTATGAGATATCCTTGATGTACGGTACGCCGCTGTCCAGTGAATTGTCGAATCCGGCATAAAGGGGAGTGTCGAACCATGCCGGGCAGGATACTCTGTCGAAATTGTTGACTATCAGCACACAACTGTCCTTTGTCATGCCGGCCTGGACTTTCCTGCCCCCTTCTGGGACGCCGATGCTGAGGGTCTCGCTCGGGAAACTCGTACCGCCGCTGTTGGCGGCTGTGATCCTGAAACTGTATATGTGTCCTGGCATGAGGTTCACTTCTGTGGTGATCCTGCCGTCTCCTGTTGTCCTGTATGACTTGATTTCCCTGCCGGTGTCAAAGGCCCCGCCGTCTATCCTCGTGTAGAGGAAGTACCTTTCGGCCTTTGCCGTGGGTTCCAGTGTGTCAGTGGTCTCTTTCCAGCTCAATACGGCCTTCGGCTTGTCCGTACCCTGCCGGAATCCTACGGCGAAGGAGCGTACCGGGAGCGGCTGTACCGCATAAGGGCATCCGTATCTGTTGCTGAGATACTTGAGCATTCCCTTGTACACAGCCCTGCTGACAGTGAAGCGGAAGGACGGATCCAGTCCGTGCCTCATGTCCGAGAAATTCTGGTGGGACATCATCTCAAGGAGCATTGTCGGGACTCCGGTCGTCCTCGACTCGCTGTAGGAACGGTCCCATATGTGCCTCCGGCTCCAGAGAGGGTCGTATCCTGCCCTGAGGTCGTTCACCACCTGGCTCTGTATCATATCTGTAAGTTCTCTGGAGGTCATCCTGTCAGTCCCGTCCGGAAACCTGCTGCTGTTCTCGCAGAGGAGGGTGTATATCCCGAGGGTACCTATGATGGAGTCCCCGGGGCTTACCCCGGCATCCGAATGGAATGCGAAGGCCATGTCCACCGGTATCCCTTTCCCATTGGCCTTCGGATTCACCGCGGAGCCTCCGGTCAGTTCCTGCACCCATTTGCCTCTGGACATGAAGTCGTCCATGTAGTCGTTCTTCTGCCCGTTCTGGCTGTAGACGGTGGAGTCTGTCCCGGCCCATTGCATCCAGTATCTCGCCCCTTCGGCATATCGGGGCATCCCGGATGTCTCAGGAACGGAGCGGGGGTCCTGCACGCATCTCCTGGCGATGTTGCCCATCCCTCCGCCTATCTTCACTGCATCCGCAGTCACTGCCTTCCCCGGTGAGAATTTCCGGCCGGCAGGGGTTATGTTGTCGAGCATCACGCATCCGTCTGTGCCTTCACCGAACTCGAACGTGCCCAGGTAAATCCATGTCCCGCCTCCAATGGTCTGGTTCACTATGAAATGGCTTTCGCCCCCGAGATGCCTTACCGTGTAATGGGCGGATTCAGTGCTGTTCGGGAGTGTCTTGTAGGAAACATACACTGCATATTCACCGCGCTGCCTTATCTCCGGCCTCCATGTCGCTGTTGCCGTTTTCCCGGACTTCTTCCCGGATGAGGTGCATTCGGCCATCCTTGACGTGCCTGCATGGAACGGGTTCTCGTTGGAGACATATACCTGGAGGGTGTCCGCGAATCCGTATCCTGCATCCTTCCACTTCCCGGTCTCGCTGTATGTGCCGAACGTGCGGACTCCGCCGCCTGTCCCGGCGCCTGTGGTGAAATGCGGGTCGTTGTCAGTGATTATCTCCTCTGCCCCGGTGTCCCTTTCCCTCGGAAGCAGGACGTTGCATCCCGCATTCTCCAGCATCGGTACAAGGTATGGGAGCACGAAGCCAAGCGTGAACATGTCCTCGACTGTCTGGAAGAGGCAAGGCCGCTGCCATTCCCACCTCCTCGCCGACTGTTCGTAATATCTGCCGTGGCTCTGCCAAAGGGCTATGTGCCTGCCTGACAGCCCCTTGTCGTATTCAGGCCTGTCGGCATCACATACCAGCGGGACTGTCATGTTCCTGCGGTCCTTTATCCTGTACGGGGTCTTCTGCGGCGAGCCGTCGTTTCCCGGTGCAGTGGTTATAAGGAGCTGCATACGGGTACGGTTGCAGTATATGTCCCCGAGAGTGTATCCGGAATATTCATCCGGAAAGAGCTGTCTTAAAGTGCCCCTGAACCATCTGTATGTGTCTTCATGCCATGGGATATCCCCGAGGCTGCGCGTGAAGTACAGGTCTATCGCCGACCCGCGTTTCATCGCCGCCCTCAGCTTGAGTTCACCCTTTACGGACGTCTTTTCCTGGATCAGCACGTCCATGCTGTCGCATACAGGCTCGAAAGCCTTCATGATACGGCTCTGTGCCATGACAGGAAGCCACCCCGTGCAAAGGATGGCCATGCAGAAAAGAAAAAGTCTTGACATTTCTAATCCTCAGAAAAATGGTGGTCCGGATGGTTTACCTGCCGCCCAGGCTGTCTTTCCCGTTCCTGTGCCGCACGCCCATCCAGACGGCAAGCGTGAGCAACGCCCCTGAAAACAGTCCCAGACAGTCTGCCCTGAAGTCCTTGATGTCGCAGCTCCTGTAGTCGGAGAGTCCCTGGATTATCTCAATCAGCCCGCCTGCGGCAATGCCCGACACAAGCACCACGAGCAGGAATCCGACAAATCTCGATGTCTTCCATCCCTGCTTGCAGAACACGAGGGTCACAAGGGCCGGGTACGGGAAAAACATGAGGAAATGTGCGATTTTGTCCTTGGGTATGCCGAACCATTCGGCCCCCATGTCCACTCCGGTCCCCAGGTTCAGGAAGCAGAGCAGGCATACCGATATTACATACAGGACAAGGACTATCCTGGAAAGGTATATTCTGAAACTGTTCTTCATTTTACGGACGGCAAGATGCCAGCGGTGTTATATTCCAAGTTCCCTGACAGCCCTGACCATGTCTTCGTACTGTGCTTCCATGCTTTGAAGCAGCCTGTACTGGGCATGGGTGCGCACCAGGTTATGCTCCGGATAGGCTGTCTTGTAGTATGTGTCCCCGTCGATGTAGTCCATCAGGAAACGGAGCACCTGCTCGTATGTGATGTAGCGTGCCGAGAAGGCAAGGTGCCCGAGCTCGGACTCCGTGAGGTTCCCTTTCCTTTCAGAGAGGTAGCCTTCAGTGTATGCCTTGAACATCTCCATGGACATGGACACCTTTGAAAGGTCGCGGTCATCCTCTGCCCCGGTGTTGGTGTATGACCTGATGGCATCCCCGAAATCGTTGAGAGATGTGCTGCTCATGCACGTGTCAAGGTCTATCACACAGAGGACTTCACCGTCCTTGTCGAAGAGTATGTTGCTTATCTTGGTATCGTTGTGCGTAACCCTTGTAGGGATGCTGCCGTTCTCCACCAGAGTCCAGAAGTCCAGCATCTCCTTCCTGCGGCTCTCGATCCAGCCTATCTCCTCAGACAGTGATGCCACCCTTCCTGCAGCGTTTCTCGCAAGCGCCTCGTCCCACTGGGTGAATCTCCACCTGATGTTGTGGAATCCTTTTATTGTCTCGTTGAGCGGGGTGGTGAAGTCGGAAAGCTGCGCCTGGAACTTCCCGATTCCTTTCCCTCCCTTGTATGCAAGGGCAGGGGTGTCGGCCTTCTCGTATGTCATGGAGCCTTCGATGAAGAGTGTCATTGCCCAGAAGTTGCCGTTCCCGTCCCTGTAGTACAGGTCGCCTGCCCTGGATTCCCTTTCTTCTCCGGAAAGGGTCGCCGGGTTTCTCCTGACAACTGTCATGGCCTCCCTCATAGGGTCCCCGCCTTCCTGCTCCACTTTCTTCTTTATATGCTCGGTCACCAGGAGGATATTCTGCATCATTCCCGGAACATCAGGGAAGATGTTGTGGTTCTTCCTCTGGAGGATGTATCTCGGCCCCCCTTCGGTGCTTACTATGAATGTGTCATTGATGAATCCGGGGCCCAGCGGTTTAATCCCGGATACAGTTCCCTCTGTGGAGAACATGGATACGATTTTTGAAAGTTCTGAATCAGTGTACATGGTATATTCTGTTTGGATATGTGGTTATGCAAAAAAGTCAGAATGTGAGTTCCCCGAAGAAGTCCGGCCTGTGGAAGTCCGGGGCCGGTGTATCTACCCTGTTCCATGCGAGGAAATGCGGATGGGCGCTCTTGTCGGCACATTTGTAGAAGTTGGCCCTGACTGATGCCGGAAGGTTTTCCGGATCTATGCCTATCATGCTGAAAGGCACGACCATGGCGACACTCCATCCGAATATCTTTCCTGAAAGGTCATGCTGTTTCCTTGCAAGGGTGGAGTGCCTTTTCACGTCCGCAAGCCTTTCCGGTGCGAAATGAGTGCAGTCCTTCCTGCTTCTGCGCTTGGCCCCGAGGAGAGTTCCGATGCAGTTCATCTCGAAGTTGTAGTATGTCCCGTCTTCCGGGTCGGAGATGAAGAATTCGCAGCAGCTGTCTTCCCATACGGCCCCGTTGTCCTCAAGGGCCATGGCCCTGAGGTCAAGGCATCTCACGTGGTAGAGTACGGCGATGTGGGTGCTGCTTCTCGCCACAGCGAACGTAGTGTCAGGATGGTACGGGAACGTTTCCGGCCAGCAGGCCTCTCCGATCCAGGACTTGGCTGCGCCGGTCTCCATCGCCATGTCGAGCTGCCCGTAGGTCATTTTCTCGAGATCAGGTATGTACGGTACTTTCAGTGTCTTCATCGTATATTTCCAGTTAAAGTGCTTGCATGTCATTTAGTTTCTTGTAGTAGCCGTTTCTGGCTATGAGTTCCTCGTGTCTGCCCCGTTCCACGATTTCCCCTTCGTGCAGGACGCAGATCTCGTCCGCGTTCTTGATGGTGGAGAGCCTGTGCGCTATGGCTATGGTCGTGCGCGATGTGGTGAGCCTGTCAAGGGCTTCCTGCACAAGCCTCTCTGACTCTGTGTCGAGGGCGGACGTCGCCTCGTCCAGGATGAGGATAGGCGGGTTCTTCAGTATCGCCCTGGCTATGCTTATCCTCTGTCTCTGACCTCCGGAGAGCTTCCCTCCGCGGTCCCCGATGTTGGTGTCGTACCCGTTTTCCTTTTCCATGATGAAGTCATGTGCGTTGGCTATCCTGGCCGCAGCCACGACCTGTTCCATGGTGGCGCCTTCCACTCCGAAGGCTATGTTGTTGAAAATGGTGTCATTGAAAAGGATGGCTTCCTGGTTCACATTACCTATGAGGCTTCTCAGGTCGTGTATCCTGAAGTCCTTTATGTCCGTGCCGTCGAGGGTGATTTTACCGGATGTGACATCATGGTATCTCGGGATAAGGTCCACGAGAGTGGACTTGCCGGAGCCGGACTGGCCCACCAGCGCGATGGTCTTCCCTTTGGGAATGGTGAGGTTAATATGCTTGAGTATCGGCTTCCCGTCCTCGTAGCTGAAGCATACGTCGTGGAACTCGATCCTGTCTCTGAAGTCGCCCAGCTCCACCGGATGTTCCGGCTCCCTGATGTTGTTCTCCGCTTTGAGGATCTTGTCCACGCGCTCCATGGATGCAAGCCCCTTGGGGATGTTGTAGCCCGCTTTTGCAAATTCCTTCAGAGGGTTGAGGACACTGTAGAGGATTACCATGTAGAATATGAATGTAGGTGCGTCTATCGGAGCGGAGTCGGACAATATGAGCGTGCCTCCGAACCAGAGCACTATCATTATCATCACGGTGCCCAGGAACTCGCTGAGAGGGTGGGCGAGGGACTGCCTTGTGGCGACCTTGCTGGAGGCTTTCCTGAGCTCGTTGCTTACCTTGGTGAACCTGCCCACCATCTTGTCCTCGGCGATGAACGCCTTGATGATGCGCAGCCCTCCGAGCGTCTCCTCAAGCTGGGACATTGTGTCGCTCCATTTGCCCTGGGCCTCAAGGGACTGCCTCTTGAGCTTTTTTCCTACGGCTCCCATGCCCCACGCCATCACCGGTACGACCAGGAGTGTGAACAGGGTGAGCTGCCAGCTGGTGTATATGAGTGTCCCGAAATAGAAGATGATAAGTATCGGGTTCTTGATGAGCATGTCCAGGGAACTGGTGATAGAGTTCTCTATCTCGCCCACATCCCCGCTCATCCTTGCGATGATATCTCCTTTCCTTTCCTGGGAGAAGAACCCCAGAGGAAGGCTCATCATCTTCCTGTAAACCATTATCCTGATGTCCCTTACCACTCCTGTGCGCAGAGGGATCATCACTGCGGACGACCCGAAATAGCACGAGGTCTTGAGTGCGGTCATCACCCCGAGGAAGATTCCCAGCAGCAGCAGGGTGACCGACCCCCCGTACTTGTCTATCATCAGGGTCACGTAATAGTAGAGGTTGTTCTTTACTGTTTCTGCGCTGAGATCTCCGCTGTTCCACGGGATGAACTCGTATGTGCGCGTGTCCATCTTGAACAATATCTGCAGGATAGGGATGATGAGGGTGAATGAGAATATGTTGAATATGGCGGAGAATACGTTGAGCAGTATCGCCCCGCCTAAATATTTCTTGTACGGCGCCACAAAGCGCTTCATCAGCTGCCAGAATTCTTTCATCACAAAATCTTTGAAACAAACTTCAAAGATAGTCGTTTTTCCTTAAAAATCCGGCTCCTGCATAAAAAATTGGTCTCGGGCAGGTCCGTAGGTCACAGGCAGATACGGCTTCCGCCCTGTTCCGGTGACGGTGACAGGGCGGAAGTACGCTGCGCTACAGCAGTCCGAGAAGGTGGCTCCTGGAGAGCATGCAGGCACCTATCGGTCCGGCTTTTTTCCCGAGCTTGGAGAACTTTATCACAGTGTCCTTGCTCACTATGTTGAGCGAATGTTTGTTTATCGCGCTCTTTATCGGGAGCATGAGATATTCTTCCGCAGTGGACATCCTGCCTCCTATGACCACGAGTTCCGGGTTGAATATGTTTATCAGTCCGGCTATGGCCCGTCCCAGGGTGTTGCCTATCTCCTCCACGGCCTCTATCGCCAGCACGTCCTCTTCAGCCAGGGCGTCCAGTATGTCCCCGAGCGAGATCTCTTCGCCGTTGTTGAACTTGGCGGACAGGGCCGATGCCTTTCCTTCCCTGAGCTTCTCCAGGAATATCCTGTGCACTGCAAGTCCGGAAGCGCCTGTCTCGAGGCAACCGACCTTCCCGCACTGGCATATTATGTCGTTGTCCAGGAGCGGGAAATGCCCTATCTCTCCCGAGTAGCCCGATTTCCCGTAGTACAGTTTTCCGTCGAGTATCATCCCCATGCCGAGTCCCCAGCTGACATTGATGAACAGCATGTTCTTCTCGTTGTTGGCCATTCCGCAGATATATTCCCCGTAGGTCATGGCCCTCGAGTCGTTCTCGATGAAGACAGGGGTGTTCAGGAGGTCCTCGAGTGTCGGGGCAAGCGGCTTGTCCTCACCCAGGAAATAGGAGAAGCTGTATCCGGTGCCGTTGTTCACCCTGCCGGTCAGGTTGATGCCGTATGCGAGGATGCTGTCCTCCTTGATGCCGAGCCTGGAGATGTAGTTCTTGAGCAGGCTGCACAGCTCCACCATGGACTGCTCGGTGCTTTCCAGTTTGAACGGAACGTCGTCCTGGTAGTCTATGATGCTGCCTTTGAAGTTGCTCACCGCTATGCTCACATGGCTTTTGCTCACATCGGCCCCCACAAAATAACCTGCGGCCGGATTCAGTCCGTATATGCTCGGTCTCCTGCCTCCGGATGTCCCCATTTTGCCGAGGTCCTCGAGATATCCGTCCTCTATAAGTTCGCTCACCAGCTTGGTGACGGTAGGTATGCTTGTGTTCGTCTCCTTGCTGAGTTCTGCGATGCTGTAGTCCCCTTCGTTGATGCAAAGTCCGAGGATTTTCTGTTTGATGATGGTGTTCTTCCCGTCCGGGCTGTTTAAGAATGACCCTTTCATAAATTCTGTCAGACGAATTGTTTGTTTTAACGTCAGTTCGATGAATTCTTCCTGCAATATATACCAAGGTTATGGCTTTAATGACCGGGGCCGCTCCGGTGCTGCCCTGAAGGGGGAGGATGACCTTCGTCTGTCCGCCTGACCTTGTACAGTGTAGGCTAAATCATTAATTTGGGCAAATATACGTAAAATTATCGTGAACTGTGTCTCCAGTAGTCCTCAATTTCTTCAAGAGTCTTGCCCGTTGTTTCAGGGACGGCCTTCCACATTATCAGTATATAAGGTATGCACATCGCGGCAAACAGGAAGAACGTCCCCGCAGGGGTGAGGTTCTCGAGCATCCACGGTGTCAGCTGGCCGATAAGGTAGGTGCCGACCCACAGGGCGAGTCCGGCGACGGACATCGCGCGGCCCCTGACGCTGTTGGGGTACATCTCTGAAAGGAGGACAAATACCACGGCGCTGATGGAGATGGCGCAGCAGAACACGTAGAACAGGAAGAATGCCAGCAGGAATCCGTTCCCGAGCCCCCATGCTTCAGAGAAAGAGAAGTACAGGCCTGTCATCACCAGGGCGAGTATCATGCCTGATACGCCCCAGTAAACGAGCTGTTTCCTTCCCACCTTGTCTATGATGAACACTGCTATCACTGTGGTGAGCATGTTCACCGTACCTACAAGGACCTGGGAGAACATGGAGTCCCCGCTCGACAGCCCTGCCTGCTCGAAGATGCTCGGGCCGTAGTACAGTACCGCGTTTACTCCCATGAACTGTCCGAGTATGGCTATGGCGGACCCTATCACCACGGCCTTCAGTATCCCGGGCTGGAGAAGGGCCTTCCATTCCGACTTGCTTTCCCCTTCGATGGAGCGGCGGGTCTCGGCAATCTGGCCTGCCGCCTGTTCCCTGCTGTTGTAAATCCTGGTCAATATGGCAGTGGCCTTGTCTCCTTTCCCTTTGACAATGAGCCATCTGGGACTCTCCGGTATGAAAAGTGTCACAATCAGGTAAAGGAGCGCGGGGAATACCATGGAGCCGAGCATCCCTCTCCACATCTCGTCCTGCAGCAGATGCCTTGCGATGCCGGAGCCGTAGGTCGCAGACCCTGCTGCGTCCTGTATCAGGAAGTTCACAATGTATGCGGCGAGGAATCCTACCGTCACGGCAAGCTGGTAGAGGGATACGAGTGTGCCCCTCTTGTCTGCCGTGGCCACTTCGGATATGTAGATCGGGGCCACAATGGATACCACGCCGATACCGATTCCGCCCACTATCCTGAAGCAGACGAGCTGCGTGAAATCGGCGCTGGCTGCCGAGCCTGCTGCGCAGACGCTGAACAGGGCCGCCGCTGTCAGCATCGTCTTTTTCCTGCCTACGGTGTCGCTCAGGGTGCCGGCCACCATCACCCCGGCGATCGAGCCTATGAGTGCGCACCCCACATACCAGCCCTGCTGTATGGTGTCAAGGGAGAACTGTCCTGTCACGCTTCCGATGGTGCCGGAAATGACAGCGGTGTCATATCCGAAAAGTATCCCTCCGATCGCTGCCACAACGGAAAGGAAAATGATATAGCCGGTGTTGGCTCCCCGGCCTGGTCTGTCTGCCATGTGAAAAGTCATTTGATGTTGAAGTATTCCTTATATCTGTCAAAGAGGTGCCCTGCCTGGAGATATGCCGACTGGGGGCTCATGAAGTGGGAGAACTCGAAAGTGATGGCCTTGTCATAACCGCAGCGTGCGGCGGCCTCGAGCTTCATCCTCAGCTTGTCGAACTTGATGGGGAGGAACTTTATCGGCATGTCGCGGTCGAAGGTCTCGGCGTTGGTCCAGCACTGCATGCCGTACTTGTCCGCAAGTTTCTTGTTGACGGAAAAGAAGGCGTCCAGCTCGTCATAGTCTATGTGGCCGTCCTGGAACGCGCATGCGTCCACCACATCGTGTATCCCGTCGAATATCTCGTTCCATTCGCGCTCGTGCTCTGCCACGGAGACTGCCTGGTCGTTGGTCATCTTGCCTGTGCCCATGATGGCCTTCTTGCCGTCTATCCAAGGGGATATGAACGTAGGCAGCCCTCCGGATACTTCCTTGCACTGCTTCCCCATGGCGTGGAATGCGTCGATTGCTCCCTTGGTCTGGCGGCTGATCTCGCCGCTTATGTACCATCCTCCGAAACTGTCATATTTCTCCCCGTACATTTTCCATACTTCGTCGATGACGTATCTGTTGTCCTCGATTTCCCATGACAGGTCTCCTGTGTCCCAGTACTTTCCGGAGTCGTACAGACCGAACCAGAATTTCATCCCGTGTTTCTGTGCAAGCCTCAGGAACATGTCCACGAGGTCCGTCGAAGGCATGTAGCAGCCTTTCTTAAGCAGATACGGGGAAGGGTACGTTATGAATTTGCGGTATCCGGAGCGTATCATTATCACCGTGTCGATTCCGATGGATTTCATGTGTCTGAAGTCGGCGTCCCACTCTTTCTCGCCCCAGTTCTGGTGCGGGATGTCGTGTGATATCTCATCCAGGAAAGTGCCTGTGATCTTCAGCCCCTGCGCTTTCGGTACGATCAGTCCGCCGCCGGTCTGCCTGTCCGTGGTTCCCGCCGCTGCGTGTACCGGTGATTCTCCTGCCGCCAGTATCCCTGGCGCCGCTATCGCCCCTGCTGCCGCCACTGCGGCTTTCTTGAGGAATGTCCTTCTGTCTGTCATGATATGTGGTCTTTATTGGATTCCGGTAATAAAGTCCACAAATGTAGAAAATAATTCGAGATATTAAAATAAAATTTAAAAATAATGTCAGTTAATAAAATTTTATAATAATTCAGCGCGTGATGCAAATATATTTAACGCCGGTTCGACGGACTGACAGCAATCAGTTCAAGCTGTTGTTCAGAATAACGGAAAAACCTTGTAATTTTGTACCCGCAGACGGAAAAGTGACCGGTAATCTTTCCGCAAGCCTGGAATGTCAACAAAAACAACAAGGTAATAATGGATTATACAATATATGAATATTCGCTTTTAATCGCTCTGCCGCTGATGCTGTTCATCGGCATCTATTTCCTGTCCGGCAAGACACCGGAGAAATCCATATTCGAGAACTACCTGCGCTCCCGGAGGATTATGGGCATCGCACTGCTGCTGCTTGCCGCGAACTATTCGGTACATTTCTTTTTCGGAATCCGGTTCAAGAACGCCAATGCGGCCATTCTGATGAACCTTTCGACCTACTTCCTGTGCTACTGGCTTTTCAGTTCTGCGCTTACAACACTGCTTGACCGCTTTTACATCACGCCGCGCCGCCTGCGGACTCACCTCGGCCTTTGGGTATTGTTCTCTGTCCTGTCCGGAGCGGTACTGTTCCTGCTTCCGGAAGGGACGGTGCAGAAAGCCGGTCTGGCGGTGATGGCCATATGGCTGGTCGGTTACGGACTTTTTCTGGTCCGCAGGCTTCTGCTGGCTTATTACAAGGCCGTCAGGATTTTCAATGACACACATTCGGACGACATCGGTTCGTACATCAAGTGGATGTCTGTCTTCACTTACTGGGCTGTCATATTCGGTGTCGGATGCGGACTGCTGACTTTTCTGCCGGATGGATACATTTATATCTGGATTCTGTCTTCCATCCCCTTTTACATATACCTTTTCCATTGTTACCTGAACTATCTGTTGTTTTACGAACAGGTGGAAAGAGCAATGGAAAGCGAAATAACTTCAGAAGAGGTAATCCTGTGCGAAACTGCTGAACAGGAAGAAATCGGGAAACACGACAAACCGTCCTACCATACCGTAATAGCGGAGAAAATCAAAAGCTGGATCGGTTCTGACGGCTATGTCCGTCCGGGACTTACCATCAAGGAACTCTCAGAGATACTGCATACCAACCGTACATATCTGTCGGAATACATAAAGACCACTTATAATATGTCGTTCAGGGACTGGATTACCGGTCTTCGCATGGAATATGCCAAAAGGGAAATGATGCGGCATCCCGAGTGGACCATCGATGAAATCTCAAAGGCGTCGGGCTTCCTTTCCTCAAGCCATTTCATGGCAACTTTCAAGGAAAAAGAAGGGCATTCTCCTGCCAAATGGCGAAAATCAAAGGCTGGAAACGCTACGGTCGGGCAAGACTGAAAAGTGCCCGAATGACAAAAATATGCCCAAACGGCAAAAATGAAATAGCTCAAACGACAAATATATGCGATTCTGACAATCGGGACATTTTTTATGATAAGGAATCGGTGCCGATTGGATTCTTTTCGCTTATTTTATATGACGAAATCCGAAAGGAAAATTGGAAATGCATATGAATATGAGCAAAAAAATCCTGTTTTTCACCCTGTCCCTGTGGCTGACGGCGGTAGTTCCTGTCTTTGCCGGGCAGCACCAAGAAATAACCGCCACTCCGTCGGAATCCCAATCATCCACCCCTTACCATTTTGCCCTGCGTGCCAACCTGCTGCGTTGGGCGACACTCACGCCCGATGTCGGCATCGAGTGGCGCATCACCCCAAGTGTGGGCATAGCCGTGAACGGCTCGTGGACTTCATGGACATGGCAGGACAATAACCGCCGCTATGCCTTGTGGGAGGTGGCTCCGGAAGTACGTTACTATATGGGCAAGGAGAAGCGCGGCTATCTGGGCGCAATGTTCAAGGCCGGGCAGTTCAACTACAAACTCTCCGCAACGGGCCGTCAGGGCGACCTGATGGGAGGCGGCATCACGGGCGGTTACCAGTTGCGGCTCAGCGATGCTCTGTCGCTGGATTTTAATGTAGCCGTGGGCTGCCTGCACGCGGACTATGAGAAATATGAGGTCATTGACGGTGTGCGGGTGCGTGCCGGCAAGGAGACGAAGAACTGGTGGGGTCCGGTCAATGCGGGTGTTACCTTAGTGTGGAAGCTGTTTTAGTGAAAGGAGGAAAATATGAAGACAACGACAAGATATACGACAACGATTCTTACCCTTGCGCTGCTGCTCACGCTGGGCGGCTGCGTCAAGGACGAACTGCATGATACACCGCATCCCGACACAGGGAAGGTCACCGTCACCGCCAATTGGGCAGACCGGGGCGAAGGAGTGGACATCCCTGCCTCGTGGCATATTGTCATGGGTGACTATACAGGCACGGAGACTGGTGCGACCCACTCGCCGGACTATCTTTTCAATCCGGGCAGTTATACCCTTGCGGTCTACAACATACCCGAAGGTATTACGGTAAGCGGCACGACGGCTGCTGTGGCTGCTGCGGACGGCGGCTGCATCGTGAATACTCCCGGCTGGCTCTTCACTTCCGTGCAGGAGGTAGAGATAGAAGCGGACACCGACTACTCGCTGACCGCCATTATGCAGCAGCAGGTGCGAGAGCTTACCCTCATGATTGAACCTGCGGGCGATGCAGCGGACCGTATCGAGAGCATCGAGGGCACGCTGAGCGGAGCGGCAGGGACGCTGGACTTCGCCACGGGCACCCACAGCACACCTTCGGAGGTGGAGCTGCATTTTACGAAGATAACTGATGGCGACGATGCGGGCAAGTGGACGGCAACCGTCCGGCTGCTCGGCATTGCGGGCGACGCGCAGCGGCTCACCGCCACGCTGACCTACACGGACGGCAACCCGCAGCCTACATCTCTCAACAGCGACCTCACGGCTACCCTCGACGGCTTCAACGACGGCAAAACCGCGCCTTTGACCCTCGGCGGCACAATAGCCGAGACCCCGGGCGAGGCGGGCTTCACCGGTGAAATCTCCGGATGGGAAAAAGTAGACGGCGGCGAAGTGGATGCGGAAATGTAAAGAATAACAATGGAAAAAGAAATATGGGAAAGAAATAATAAATGAAAGATACGATGAATACCAGATTGCTTCCAATCGCAGTGCTCGCCCTCTGTGCGGCCGCCTGCACCAACGACAACGAGAACCTGAACGATGATTCCGTGGCCGCAGTGATCAACGCCGAAATTTCCGACGCCGTATCCACCCGCGCCAGCGGAACCGCCTGGGCGGAACGTGACGAGATAGGCATCTCCGAAAGCCGCTTCGGCTACACCAACGTGCCATACCGGTGGGAAAGCGGGAAGTTCACACCGACAGGAACCAT